>NZ_JQNK01000009.1:1295555-1619444 GCF_000745215.1 Methylosinus sp. PW1 | reverse complement strand
TCTTCTCGATCGGCATTCTCGCGGAATACATCCTCGCCATTCACGGGCAGGTGAGGCGCAAGCCCGTGGTGTTCGAGCGCGAACGCATCAATTTCTGATTTCGTCCGACCCCGAAACGGAGACCATCGTCATGACCGAAGAGCAGACCGCCGATTTCTCGCCGCGCTCGTCGAAAACCGAGAAAGCCAATCGCGATGCCTTCGCGCGCGTCTTCTCCTCCTCGCCGATCCCGCCGGCCGAGCTCGTCTATTCACAGCTCTCGCTCTATCTGAGCCGGCAGGAATTGTCCCGCATGCTGGCCTTGAGCGATCTCTATCGCAGCCATGTGCTCGAGACGAACGGCTCGCTGTTCGAATTCGGCACCTGCTATGGCCGCACAGCCGCGCTGCTCACCAATCTGCGGGCGATTTTCGAACCCTATAATTTCACCCGCAAGCTCGCCGTTTTCGATACATTCGCAGGGCTTGCCGGCTGTTCGGCCAAGGACGGAACGCATGAATCTGCGCAGGACGGCGCCTACAGCTCCGGCGCGGGCTACGAGAACCATCTCGCCGCGGTCCTGCGCCATCACGAATCCGAAGCGCCGATCGCGCATATCGGCAAGCACGAGATCGTCAAGGGTGACGCGGCGCAGACGCTCGACGCCTATCTGCGGCGCCATCCCGAGACGATCGTCGCGCTGGCCTACTTCGATTTCGACATCTATGCGCCGACCAAAGCCTGCCTAGAGCGTCTGCGCCCGCATCTGACGCGGCGCTCCGTGCTGGTCTTCGATCAGCTCAACTGTCCCGAATATCCGGGCGAGACCGTCGCGCTCGCGGAGGTCTTCGGCCTCGGCCGCTGCGACATTCGGCGCTCGCCGCTGACGCCCTGGATATCCTATGTCGTCGCCGGCGATCTGATCGGGTGACGCTTTGAGCTTCGTCCCTCACTCTTCGACCGACGACGCCTCGAAAGAGAGTTCGGCGCCGCCGCGCGCCGCCGAGGCGGGCGCAGCTCCTCGGCGTCCGCGAAACCTGCGCTTGCTGCAGGCGGGCGTATTCGCATTCCTGCTCTGCAACGCCGCGCTCGCAATCGGGTTCGGCGCGGTCGGCGCTGCGCCTGTTCTCGCAGGCTGCGCGCTCGCGGCCTTACTTCTCTTCTCTTTTCGGCCGAAAGCGGACGGCCTGCTCGCCGCGCCCATAGATGCGAGAACATTCGCCGCCTGTCTCGCGCTCGCCTTCGCGCTGCTGCTGCTCGGCGGCGAGACGCATCTCTTCTACGCCAATCTCGATTGGCTGGTGCGCGACGCCGTTCTCTCCGATCTGACGCGGCAGGGCTTTCCGCTCTTCTATCGCTATGAGGGGCAGGATTATCTGCTGCGCGCGCCGCTCGGCATGTATCTCCTCCCCGCTGTGATCGGACATTTTGCGGGGCTCGTCGGCGCGCATATCGCAATGCTGGCGCAAAATGCGCTGCTGCTCGGCGTCTGCCTGTACTTCATCGCAAAGCTCGCCGGCGCGCGCGCGGCGCCTTTTCTCGCGCTCTTCATTCTATTCAGCGGGCTCGACATTCTTCCGCATCTCTTGCGCGAAGGGCTCGAATTGCCGGACCATCTCGAATGGTGGAATTCGTCGATTCAATATTCCTCGCATGTCACGCAATTGTTCTGGGTGCCCAATCACGCGCTGCCGGGCTGGTGGGCGGCGCTGCTGCTGCTGCTGCTGGCGCGCGAGGAGATCGATCTCGCGCTCGTCGCCATTTTCTTCGCGGCCTCGCTGCTGTGGTCGCCGCTCGCCGCCGTCGGCGCCGCGCCGCTCATCGGCTTTTGCGCGCTGCGTCTGCGCGGCGCGCTCTTCTCATGGCGCAACATAGCGGCTGCTGCTGCAGGTCTCTGCTTTCTGCCGATCGCGCTCTATCTCACGATCGACGCGGAATCGGTCAAGCATGGCTGGCTCGCCGCGACGCCGGGATTCGCGCTGCTCTATCTCGCCTTCATTCTCGTCGAGATTCCACATGCGGCGATTCTCGTCGCGGCGCGCGACAAAATCGCAAAGAGCGATCATGCGCTCTTCGCCGCTTGCGTGATCGTGCTGCTGGCGCTGCCCTTCTATTACTTCGGCCCCAATAATGATCTCGCGATGCGCGCCTCCATGCCGGCGCTCTTCGTGATCGCTTTCGCCTATGCGGGAGTCGCCGTGTCGACGCCGCGCGACGGCGGCCGTCTCGCGTCCCTAATATCGGCGATCGTCATCGTCTCCGCCGCGACGCCGGCGATGGAGATTAAGCGCGCGCTGGTCTCGCCCGCTTTCGCAATATCGGATTGCGATCTTCTGACCAGCTGGCGCAAGATCGATCCTTCCATCTTTCCGACCAATTATCTCGCGCGCATCGAGACGCTTCCGGCCTGGCTCGGCGCGGCGAGCGAAGCGCGGCTCGAGATCGAGCGGCGAAGCTGCTGGCCGACGCATCCGCATCTGCCCGATTCGCGCAAATGAGGCCGCGGCGCGACGCGCCGGGGATGTCCACAGAATTTCGCTCATCACATTTGGCTTTTGACTTGGCGCCGCGCCGAACGCTAAAAACGCGCCTCTTTGAACAGCCGACAAGGATAGCGCATGGCGTCGATCGTCGAACGAATCAGCACGGAGCTCTCCGCGAAACCTTGGCAGGTGGAGGCGGCCGTCGCTCTGCTCGATCAAGGTTCGACCGTGCCCTTCATCGCCCGTTACCGCAAGGAGGCGACGGGCCAGCTCGACGATATCCAGCTGCGTCATCTGGAAGAGCGCCTGCGCTATTTGCGCGAATTGGAAGACCGCCGCAAAGCGATTCTCGATTCCATCGAAGCGCAGGGCAAGCTCGACGACGCCTTGCGCGCGACCATAATGGACGCCGACAATAAAGCGCGGCTCGAGGATATTTATCTTCCCTATAAGCCCAAGCGCCGCACCAAGGCGCAGATCGCGATCGAGGCCGGTCTCGCGCCGCTCGCCGAAGCGCTGCTCGGCCATCCCGAACGCGACCCGAAAGCGCAGGCCGAGCCTTTTGTGAACGCCGAGAAGAATGTCGCCGACGCGACCGCCGCGCTCGAGGGCGCGCGCGCCATTCTCGTCGAGAGATTCGCGGAAGACGCCGATCTCATCGGCCGCTTGCGCGAGACCTTCTGGACGCAAGGCCTGATGAAATCGAAAGTGCGCGCCGGCAAGGAGGCCGCAGGCGCGAAATTCTCCGATTATTTCGATTTTTCCGAGCCGCTGGTGAAGCTTCCATCGCATCGCATATTGGCGATGTTCCGCGGCGAGAAGGAGGAGATGCTCGATCTTGAGATGCTCCCCGAGCCGAGCGAAGGCGCCGTCGGCTATGAGGGGCAGATCGCGCAGCGTTTCGTCATCGCCGATCGCGGCCGCCCGGGCGACCGCTGGCTGCTCGACACTGTGCGCTGGGCGTGGCGCACCAAGATCGAGCTGCATCTTTCCGTCGATCTGCGCACGCGCCTGTGGCGTCTCGCGGAGGATGAGGCGATTCGCGTCTTCGCCGCCAATTTGCGTGATCTTCTGCTCGCGGCGCCCGCCGGCGCGCGCGCGACGCTCGGCCTCGATCCGGGCTTTCGTACCGGCGTCAAGGTCGCGGTCATCGACAAGACCGGCAAGATCGTCGCGACGACAGCCATTTATCCGCATGAGCCGCAACGGCGCTGGGATGAATCTCTCTCCATTCTCGCCAAGCTGGCGCGCGAGCACGGCATAGAGCTTATCGCCATCGGCAATGGCACGGCCTCGCGCGAGACCGACAAGCTCGCCGGCGAATTGATGACGAAATTCCCGGAGCTGAAGCTCACCAAGATCGTCGTCTCGGAAGCGGGCGCGTCTGTTTATTCGGCGTCCGAATACGCCTCGCGCGAATTGCCCGATCTCGACGTGACGCTGCGCGGCGCCGCCTCTATCGCGCGCCGCCTGCAAGACCCGCTCGCGGAGCTGGTGAAGATCGAGCCCAAGGCGATCGGCGTCGGCCAATATCAGCATGACGTTTCCGAGGTGAAGCTCTCCCATTCGCTCGACGCCGTCGTCGAGGATTGCGTGAACGCCGTGGGCGTGGACGTCAACACCGCCTCCGCGCCGCTGCTGGCGCGCGTGTCCGGCGTCGGCGAATTGCTCGCCTCCAACATCGTCGCGCATCGCGACGCCAATGGCCCCTTCCGCACGCGTGACGCGCTGAAGAAAGTGCCGCGTCTCGGGCCGAAGGCTTTCGAACAGAGCGCGGGCTTCTTGCGCATCGTCGACGGCGACGATCCGCTCGATCGCTCCGGCGTGCATCCAGAGGCCTATCCTGTGGTGCGGCGCATTCTCGCCGCCGCCAAGGCCGACATAAAGCAGCTCATCGGCAATGCGGCGGAGCTGCGCAAGCTGCGGCCGGCGCAATTCGTCGACGAGAATTTCGGCCTGCCGACCGTCACCGATATTTTCGCCGAGCTGGAGAAGCCCGGCCGCGATCCGCGCCCCGCCTTCAAGACCGCGACCTTCCAGGAGGGCGTGGAGAAGATTTCCGATTTGAAGCCCGGCATGATTCTCGAGGGCGTCGTCACCAATGTCGCGGCCTTCGGCGCCTTTGTGGACATCGGCGTGCATCAGGACGGGCTCGTCCATATTTCGGCAATGTCCAAGACCTTTATCAAGGACCCGCGGCAGGCGGCCAAGCCCGGCGATATCGTCAAGGTGAAGGTGCTGGAGATCGACGCGCCGCGCAAGCGCATCTCGCTCACCATGCGGCTCGACGACACGCCGGATCAGCGCCAGGCCCCGTCGGGCGGCCAGCGCCGCGACGGCGGCGGCGCGAGCCCGCGCCAGATGCGTCAGCCGGAGCCGCAAAAGGGCGCAGGCGCGCTGGGCGAGGCGCTGCTGGCGGCGATGCGCACGCCGCAGAAGAATGGTCGGTGAGCGGAGCGAAAGCTGGAGCGGGTGAAGGGAATCGAACCCTCGTATTCAGCTTGGAAGGCTGCTGCTCTACCATTGAGCTACACCCGCGGTGACGGAGATATGCCAAGTCGCGCCGCGCTTGGCAATGGCCCTCGCGCGGCCGGCGCCGCTCCAAAGGCGCGATTTTCGGCGATTGGCGTGCAAACCGGGGCTTTTCGGCGCATGCGGCTTGACAGGCTCGCGTTCGATTTCTCATTTGACAGCCGGGCAAGGGCAAACTAACCGAGCGCCCGACCAAAGTCTCCACGGGCGGTCCCACACCGCTCTATCTCGAGGATGCAAGGACCGTGGCCAAACCCGAACTCGGCGCCAAGCGCCAATGTCAGTCTTGTGGCGTCAAATTTTTCGATCTGAACAAGGATCCGGTCGTCTGCCCGAAGTGCGGAGCGATTTTCCATATCGTGACGTCGCGAATCGCCTCCCGCAATGTCGATCCCGACGAGGCGGCCGAGGGCGAGAAGGACGCGGAGATCGTTTCGCTCGACGAGGTGGAGGCTGCCGAGAACAAGGCCGAATCGATCGAGGCGGACGAGGACGTCGAGATCGACGATGCGGCGGAGGAGGACGACACCTTCCTCGAGAATGAGGAAGAGGAGGACGACGACGTCGCCGGCCTCATCGACGGCGACATCGACACGGATGAAGAAGGCTGAAACGAAAACGGCGGTCCCGAGTTTCGGGGCCGCCGCTTTTCTGAGCACGATTGTTTTCAGAATTATTTTTTCGCCGGCTCGTCCGGGAAGGGCGTGAGCGCGGAGTAATTGGCCGGCACGGGCTGCGTCAGCGCGCCGAGGAAAGCGGTGATCGCCGCCACATCCTTGTCGGAGAGGTTCGCGCCCAATTGCGCCTTGGCCATCACGCGCACGGCCTGCGGCAGCTCGGCCACCGAGCCGTCGTGGAAATAGGGGCCGGTCTTGGCGACATTGCGCAGGCTCGGGACCTTGAAGACATAGAGGTCCGCGTCATTCTTGGTCACATCGGCGCGGCCCTTGTCCGGGTCCTTTGAGCCCGTCTGCTTCCAATAGTCCTCGACGACGCCGAATTTGGAGAATGCGGTTCCGCCGAGTCCGACGCCGTCGTGACAGCCGGCGCAGCCGGCATCGACGAATTTGCGCAGGCCTTCCTGCTCGGCCGGCGTCAGCGCCTTGGCGTCGCCATTCAGAAACGCGTCGAAGCGCGTCGGCTGCGGCAGCGTGCGCTCATAGGCGCCCAGCGCCTTGCCCCAGTTCTTCTGCGTCACCGGGTCCCCCTCGCCGGGGAAGGCCTTGGCGAAGGCCTCCGTATAGCCGGGGATGGATTTCAGCTTGGCGATCACCGTCGCGAAATCGGGATTGCCGAAGCTCACCGCGCCGGTCGGCGATTTCTCGGCCTGATCCTCGATCGATTCGCGATCGCCGCGCCAATGCGCCTTGAACTGCAAAGCGGCGTTGAAGATCGTCGGCGCATTGCGCGGATTGAGCTTGCCGAGCACGCCGAAGGATTTCGGCAGCCCGTCGGCGCCCTGCTTCTCGGGCAAATGGCAATGCGAGCAGCTGACATTGCCGTCGGCGGAAACGCGATTTTCGAAGAACAGCCGCCGGCCGAGCTCGGCCTGGGCGGATGTGGCGCTCGGCGAGGCCGGCAGAGGCGCAAAAACGCGCTTGGCGTCGGCGAGGAGCGAGGCGTCGGCTCCGGCGGCCAGCGCGGCCGTGGCGACCGTCAGCCCCACGGTGGCGAGCGCTGTCAGCAATGCAGATTTTCCGAAAGACGTCATGATGGTCCGCCGTTTCTCGACTGTCTGGAATTCTCGGGAAAGCCGGGCTCTCGCTCGGCGCGCGCATCCTGTATCCATTTCTGAGACCCGGCAAGGTCGCGCGCGCAAAATCATACTTCGCAGCTGGGATTGATGTGAGCGCCGGCGCCGTGAAGGGCGATCGGGCGCTGCTCTCGAGCGAGGAGGGGACTGCGCCGGATGGCGCGGTCGGCCGCGCAGCGTGTCCCGCGCGATCGCAAACGATCGTGGGCGATCATTCTCATTCATGGCCTCCTGCGATGGAGCCGGCGCCCGCCGCGGGCTGGCCCCGTCGAAATCTCGTCGAAGCCCGCGTCGTGTGCGAGGCTCGATCTTCCCGCGAACGTAGCGCGGCTTCTCGGTGACGATCAAGACCGCTGCATGGGAAGCAAAAAATAACGAGCCGGTAAGAAGGTCGCCTCCTCGAGGGAGAGCGGGCTTCTTACCGGCTCGCAAAATTCATTCGCCTCGCGAGGGAGGCGACGCGCGAAATCTACAAATTAGATTTCGGCGGATTCGTAGCTGGTGATTTCCATGCCGACGCAGACTTCGACGATCACCGGGGCGGTCCATGCCATGTTCATCTCCTCCGTTCGAAGAAATCGCCCTTTCGAGGCGAAAGTCTCATCCCGCTTCTCGCTGCTTTGCGCTTGGCCGCATGAGCCGGCAGGTTTGAGCTAGGCGATTGACTAGCATGAAGCTCCGCCCCACGCAATTCGGCAATTTGAGACGGCGTGTCGTCAAATCTTCCCGACATCGCCGCAACCTATGGAAGTCGCGAGAGGAGCGGCGTTCGCCGCGGCGGCCCCGCGCGGCTGTGATCGGGCAATCCTCCCATATGAGGCCGGCGGCTCGCCGACGAATGAGATTTCGGATCAGGCGTCCCGCCTCGCGGCCGCGGTCAAAGCGTCACCGCTCCGATCTGCTGCAAGACACCCAATCGATCGACTTGTAGCCATGCCCGGGCGAGCTTGCCGTCGTCGGCGTGATAGATGGCGATGCCCTCTTGAACTGCCATCTTGCCTGTCGCAGCGACGTTGGCCAGCGGTCCGAGCTGCGCCGCCCGGAATCGCCAGCGCAGGCACACCTTGTCGTCCGCCGCGAACAAATCCTCGATCTCGAATCGGAGGTCGGGAAAGGCCGTGACCATGCGTTCGATCGTCCGCCGGAAACCCTCCGGGCCGCTTTCGCCATTCGCGCCGACGAAATCCGGCGCCAGATAGTGGCCCAGTCGGTCCAGCCGACGTTTGTTGAGACAATCCTCATAGAGGCCTTCGACGAGCTCGGCCGGCGTCATGACGCGCCCTCCATTGACAATATGTTGTCTTTTGTCAGTTTGACAATATATTGTCAATATCTCGGATGTTCAGGGAGATCGATCATGCCTACGTCGCGCGGCGACGCCCTGAGCGGGCTCGTATGGGAGATATTGCTGACCGCGGGCCGCCTGACGGAGTTCGGCAATAGGCTCACCGCGCCCTTTGGACTGACCGCAGCCCGTTGGCAGGTCATGGGCGTCATCGTCCACCGAGCGGCGACCATAGCGGAAATCGGCCGCCGCCTGTCGCAGAGCCGGCAGGGCGTCCAACGTTTGGGCGACGAACTGGTGCGGGAGGGTCTTGCGCTCTACAGCCTCAATCCGAAGCACGCGCGCGCAAAGCTGCTCGGCCCTACGCCGCAGGGCGCAGCGGCGTATCGAGAGGTGATGAAGCTGCAAGCCGAGTGGATGGACGCTCTATCCGCTGAAATGCAGATCGAGGACATCGCCGCGGCGCGCGCGCTGCTGGCGACGCTCGCGTACGGGCTGGAAGAAGGCCGAATGCGAGAGGCAGCGCAAGTGCGCGAGCGCTCGTCGAGCGGCTGAGGTTCGACGTCGGCGTATCGGCGCTGCTACGCGTGGCTCACGCCGGCAGCAGCACCTCGCCCTTGCCGAACACCGCCGTGTCGCCGGCGAAGCGCTGCAGACGGCCGGAGAGCAGGCGCGAGGCGCCGCGGCTCTCTCCCGCCAGCGATTTGGCGAAGAGCTTGGCGAAGCCGAGATTATGCGCGCCGCAATCCACGTAAGTCGGTCCGAGCTCGCGCTGCTCGGAGAGCACGATTGTCGCGCGCTTGTTGAGATAGCCGATGCGCTCGCCCTCGGCCGTCCCCAGCACGATGATCGTGCCGGCGATGGCGCGCGAGCCCAAATCCTCGCCCGCGTCGCCTTCGACGATGATAATGCCGCGGCGCAGCCGATCGCCGGCGCGCGCGCCGACGCTGCCGCGCACCACGACGCGCCCGCCGGACATGCCGGGAATCTCGCCCGCCAGCGGCGCGCCCAGGAAATCCCCGGCGTCGCCGTAAATATCGATATTGGCGCCGGCCGATTGCGAGGCGGCGTAGGGGCCGGCGTCGCCGGCGACCGTGATCGTCCCGCCCTTGGCCGCGCGGCCGAGCTGCGCGCCGACATCGCCTTCGACGTGAATCTCGAAGCCCGGCAGCAGCTTGGCGCCGAGAAGATCGAAGCGGTCGGAGCCGCCGTCGAAGCGCACCGAGCTGACGTCGCCGAGCTTCACCTTGAAGATGTCGCCGACCGTCACGCTCTCGCGCGTCGTGCCGATGGAGAGGGACTCGATTTCCTTCGCCGAGCGGCCGACGAGCCGATCGGGCGTCAGGGGCGAGAGGTCGAGCCGCTGGTCGGGCTCGGCTTTCAGCGTGAAGAGAAGCGGCTTCACTTACACGAGATCCTTCAGATGATAGTGGAAGGGGCCGAGCTTGCCGCCGTAATTGCCGGCGCCGACGCGTTTCGCGCCATTCTTGGGGCCGAGCGCGATGATCGCCTTGAGGCCGGCGCGCATCCCCGCCGCGACCGCCTCGCTGGTGAGGCCGTCGATGACGATCTCCAGCACGCAGCCGATATCGGCGTCGAGCGCGCTATTGGTCGCGCCGCGCAGCGTCGGACAATAGGCGTCATTGGTCGAGGCGCCCATGCCCTTATATTTCGAGCCGACCTTGGAGCCGGAGCGCACCACGCCGCCGGGGAAGGGCGCGATGGCGTCGGGCGTCGCATGGACGGCCTCCACCGCGGCCTCGGTCGCGCGCATGGTGCTGGCCCAATCCTCGCCCATGATGAGCAGATTGCCGCCGCCGACCGATTTCTTGGTGAGGCCGACGGAAGATTCCGCCAGGAACTCACCGTCCATCACCGGCACGCGCCAGTAGCGGCGGCCGTCGATCGCCTTGGAAATCTGCCATTTGTCGCCGAATTGGCGCATCGAGTCGCCGACCTTGATCTTCGCCTCGCCGTCGAAGGCGGAGAAGACGGCCGAGCCGGGACATGTCAGCACGCATTGGCCGATGCGATTGACCAGCGCCTTCTCGACGCTCTTGGGCGAGAAGCCGAAGAGCAGCACGCGCACGCCCGGACGGCCGTCCGGCGTCTCGCGCGGCGAAAGCTCGCGGTCGATGCCGGCCTCGCAGTCGCAGCCGATGACCGACGTCGCGTAGCCGGTCATTGTGGTGGCGGCCTGCAAGGCCCATTTGCGAGTCGGCGCGGTGACGACCACGCCGGAGCCGGTCATCGGAAAGGCCTCGGCGAAGCTCTCGTCGATGCGGATTCCCTTGCGGATCAGCTGCGGCATGGGACCTCCGCAAAGGCGTCGGCGTTGGGGAGGGCGGCGTCCTGCACCTCGAACAGGGAGCGCGGCAGGCCGTAGAGCCCGTCGTAATATTTGTCGAGGCGGCTGTTGATCGCCCGGTCGTAGTCCGGCCGCACGCGCAGCGTCCTTCCCTTGGTGTAATGCGAGACCTTGCCGTCGCGCACGACGAGATTGCCGTCCTTGAAGACATAAGCGGCGCTGCGGAACATCGCCGCCTTGTCCTTTTGCGGCTTGTAGACCGCGACGTCGCCGACCGAGCCGACGCCCAATTGGCCGCGATCTTCGAAGCCATAGAGCTTGCGCGGCGCGGCGCGCGTCATGGTCGCGATCTCATAGAAGGAATATTCGCGCTTCAGCGCCGGAAGATTGGTCAGCTCCAGCACATCGGCCGGCAGGCGCGAGCAATATTGCGCGCGCTTGTCGGCGCTCATCAGCAGAGCGAAGACTTCCGGATAGGTGGTGAAGGGCGCGCCGTTCGGATGGTCGGTGGTGAAGAACACCTGCATCGGATCGTCGACGAGCAGGAACAGCTCGAGGCCCGCCGCCCATTGCACCGCGTTGAAGAAGTCCGAAACGCGGTAGGAATAGGGCACGACGCCGAGGCCGTTGGAGTCGCCGTCGAAGATGACGCCCTTCTTCGGCCGGCCGCCGGGCAGGCTGTTGAACTGCTTCATCACATCGGAAGAGATGGTGACGATATCGGCGAACATCACCTGACCGACGTCGACGGTGACATTCTTATTGGCGTTGATCTTCTCGGCGAATCTCGCCGCCGCCGAGGAGAAGCCGTTCTTTCCCTCTGTGCCATAGGCGTAGAATTGCACATGGGCGAGATGCAGCGGCAGGCCCTGCGAGGAGTCGATCGTCGCCAGCGCCGTCTCGACATTGCCGGGCAGGCCGAGATTATTCATGTGCAGATGCAGCGGATGGCGGATCTTGGTGGCGTTCACCGCCCGCTGCAAGGTCTGGAAAATCTCGCGCGAGGAGAGGCCATATTCCGGCACCACATCGTCGAGCGAGAAATGCCGGACATTCTGCTTGAAGGCGTCGACGCCGCCGGCATTGACGCATTTGACGCCGATCGCCCGCGTCGCCTCCAGCGTGGCGCCGATGTAATCGACCACAGAATCCTGAGTCGCGCCGTCGCGGAAGGCGGAGAGGAGGAAATCCTCATTGCCGAGCACCGTCAGGAAGCCCTTGTCGATGATCGGAATATCGGCGAGCTCGAGATGGGCGTGCAGCGCGTGATGCGGCGACACCGCCGGCTCTATGACCGTGGTGTAGCCCATTTGCGCATAGAGGCGGCCGGTCTCGAAAGTGGACCAGCCGGCCGTCGACAGCGGCGTGTTGGCCGGCCGCGGCCGATGCGCGCGATGCGCCTCCGGCAGCAGCAGGCGGGCGGTGTTCACGCCGCCGCCGGCGATATGGGAGTGAATGTCGATGGCGCCGGCCATGACGATATGGCCGCTGACGTCATGCTCGACGTCCGGCGTCCGGCCGGCGGGCGGCGCGACGATGCGGCCGTCCTCGATATAGAGATCGCCCACGCCGTCCACGCCATTGACGGGATCGACGATATGGCCGCCGCGAAGGCAGATCAGCACGGCAAGTCCTCCGAAAATTTGGCGCTGATGGCGGCGATGGCTTGCGCCACGCTCGGCAGCGCGGCCGGCGCGCTCGCCCGCCGCAGCACCATGGAGCTGGTCTCCTGCGCGAATTCCACCGCGTCGTAATTCTCGCCCGGCTTGCCGACGGCGATGAACAGCCCGCGCTTGGGCGCAGCGCCCGGCGGTCCGAGCGTTATGAGCGGAATATCCGCCGCCTCCCAGGGCGGCGGCTCGCCGTCATAGGCGGAAATCCACAAGGCGGCGTCGGCCTCGCCGCTCTCGACGAGCCGGCTCGCCTCGAAGCGCCAGGTGTCATGCTCCGGATAGCCGCGGCCAAAGCCCGTGCGCGGCGGAAAGCCGGTCATCCAGGCGGAGGTCTGCAGCACGCCCGTCGCATCGGCGCGGCCGCCGATCGGCACGCCGGTGAAGCGCGTCGTGGCGTTGAGCTCGGTGATCATGCCCTGCAGCATTTCCACCATCAGCGTGTCGAGCCCGGCCGCCGCCCAGACGGCGACGCCGAAGCGCGCCGATTTCAGCGCATCCGCAGCCGCGTCGAGCTTTTTGGCCGCGGCCGCCGAAAGCGCCACGGGCCGTCCGCCGACGCGCGCGCGCAGCGCCGCCAGCACGCCGGGAAGCTCGGCCTCGGTCGCCGGAATGGTCTCGACCTCGACGCCCTCGATCTTGGCCTCGCCCCGCTTGGGGCCGACCCAGAGCACGCGGCGCTTGGTCTTGCCGCCGTGGACGGTGTCCTTGTCGAGCGCGAGGCGATCGAAGATCGCCGGCCAATAGCCCGCGAGCCCTGGACCGACCAGCAGCACGAGGTCGGCGCGCACGCGCGCCTCATTGGGCGTCGTCACGAATATCCCCGCGGAGCGGACGACCTCGAGGTCGGCCAGCGAATCGCGCGAGGCGAGATGATCGAAAGCGCCTCTCAGCCGCTCGGCCAGCAGGATCGCGGCCTTTGCTCCCGCCACATCGGCGCCGAGACCGGCGACGAGGGGGAAATTCGCGGCTTGCAGGATTTCGGCCGCTTTTTCGTAGGCGTCTTCGGAAGAAATGGATTTGCCGTCGAGCGTCGCGTTGCTCATTGCCCCAACCGATGTTTCCACCACGCCCGGGTTTGCGCCCAGGCATTTTTTGTCCGCTCCCGGCGCGACGGCCGAAAGCGAAGGCAAGAGCGGCGCGGCCCCTCGCCGGAGCCTGCGTCGCGCGCTATGCCTATCAGCCACGGCGCAGGAAGTCGAGACATCGAAGCGCCCCAATTCTATTCACGGGTCGAGGCCCGACAAACCGGCCGGCGTCATTGCGAGCCGCAGGCGAAGCAATCCAGAGTCGCAGGCCGGACTCTGGATTGCTTCGCTCCGCTCGCAATGACGCCCCCGAGCGAGGAATCAGCCAATGGCGGCATCCGCCGACACATCAAAAGCCTTCGCCCTTGCCGGCGCCGTCCCGCCGACCGCCGAGAAGCGGGAGAGCCGGCGCGTGACCCATGGCCGCGTTCTCGACGACCCTTACGCCTGGCTGGCGGCCGAGAATTGGCGCGACGTGCTGAGCGACCCCGCCACGCTGCCGGAGGACATAGCCGCGCTGGTGCGGGCCGAGAACGCCTATTGCGGGCAAGTCCTCGCCCCGCTTTCGAAGCTGCGCGAGACGCTGCAGGCGGAGCTGCGCGGCCGCATAAAGGAGGACGACAGCGAGCCGCCGTGGCCGGACGGCGCCTTCGCCTATTTCGAGCGCTATCGCGAGGGCGGCGAGCATGCGCTCTATTGCCGCACGAAGCGCGACGGCGGCGCGGAGACGATCCTCTTCGACGGCGACGAGGAGGCGGGCGAGGAACATTTCTTCGACATAGGCGAGATCGATCATTCGCCCGATCATGCGCAGCTCGCCTGGAGCGTGGACGACAAGGGCTCGGAATATTATGCGATCCGTACGCGCGCTTTCGCCGACGGAAAGGATCGCGCCGATGTCGTTCCGCATACGGACGGCTCCATGGTGTGGAGCGCCGATTCCAAGAGCTTCTATTACGTTCGCGTCGATGACAATCACCGCACGGCGCAGGTCTTCCGCCACGATATCGGCGCCGATCCCGCGAGCGACGCGCTGATCGTCGAGGAGCGCGATCCCGCGTGGTTCGTCTCGCTCGATCGCAGCCGTTGCGGGCGCTTCGCCATCGTCGCCATTCGCGGCCATGACGCCAGCGAATGCCATCTCGTCGATCTGCGCGACAAAAATGCAAAGCCGCGCCTCGTCGCGAAGCGCGAGCCCAAATTGCGCTATGACGTCGAGCCGCATGGCGATGATCTCTATATTCGCTCCAACGCCGACGGCGCCGAGGATTTCGCGATTTTTCGCGCGCCTCTGATCACCACGACGCGCGCCGATTGGCGCCCTGTGGTTCCGCATGTGGCGGGACGGCTCATCGTCATCGGCACGGTCTATGCGCGTCATCTCGTCTGGGTGGAGCGCGCCAATGGCCTGCCGCGCATTCTCATTCGCGCGATCGAGAGCGGCGAGGAGCACGCCATCGCCTTCGACGAGGAGGCTTACGCGCTCTATCTTCTGCCCGGCCTCGAATTCGACACGGACACGCTGCGCTTCACCTATTCCTCCATGACGACGCCGGAGGAGACCTATGATTACGACATGCGCACGCGCGCCCGCACGCTGCTGAAGCGCGAGGAAATCCCTTCCGGTCACGACCCCAAAAATTATGTGACGCGCCGCTTCTTCGCCAAAGCGGCGGATGGCGCGGAGGTTCCGGTCACTCTGCTGCATCGCGCCGATTTTTCGCCCGGCGCCGGCGCGCCGACCCTTCTATATGGCTATGGCGCCTATGGGCATCCGCTGTCGGCGAGCTTCGATCCTCATGCGCTGTCGCTGGTCGATCGCGGCTTCGTCTATGCGCTCGCCCATACGCGCGGCGGCGCGGACAAGGGCTGGAGCTGGTACGAGAAGGGCAAGCTCGAGCATAAGCCCAACACATTCTCGGATTTCATCTCTGTGGCGCGCCATCTCGTCGCGACGGGCTATGCGAGCCGAGGCGGAATCGTCGCGCAAGGCGCCAGCGCCGGCGGCATGCTGATGGGCGCGATCGCCAATCAGGCGCCGGAGCTGTTCTCGGGAATCATCGCCGGCGTTCCTTTCGTCGATGTGCTGACCACCATGCTGCGCGACGACCTGCCGCTGACGCCGCCCGAATGGGAGGAATGGGGCAATCCGATCGCCGACGTCACGGCCTATGATCGGCTCGCCTCCTACTCGCCCTATGACAATGTGGGCGCGAAGACCTATCCCGCGATTCTCGCTCTCGCCGGCCTCACCGATCCGCGCGTGACCTATTGGGAGCCGCTGAAATGGGTGGCGCGCCTGCGCGAGCGCATGGCCGGCGGCGGTCCCGTTCTGCTGCGCACCAATATGGAGGCCGGCCACGCCGGCGCCTCGGGCCGTTTCGAGCGGCTGGAGGAAGTGGCGCTGGAATGGGCCTTCGCGCTCGCCTGCGCGGGGAAGGCGGGTGTGTGACATGAGCGCGAAGAGCGCGGCTTGCGGCTTCCGGCTGATCGGTTCGCGCGGTATTTGCCGCCCTCCTTCTCCCCGCATTGCGGGGAGAAGGTGCGGATGAGGGGCCGGGGGCGTTTTCCGTCTGTGGCTCACGCCCCGAGCCCCTCACCCCGACCCTCTCCCCGCCAGCGGGGAGAGGGGGAACGCGCCGAACCATTCAGCCGGAAGCCGTATCATTCCCGGCGCGCTCCGTGATCGCCGCAAATTGTTCGAGTCTCGTCGGGTCAGCACAGTTCCCCGATAAGCGCGAATCGAATCGCGCGATCATGGGGGCTGTCGATGAAGAGGCTCGCGGCGACTTTCGCCTGCATTCTGTCCGGCGTTGTCGCGGCGTACGCGGAAGAGGCGGCTCTCGCGAAAATCGTCGCGCCCGCTGTCGTCGTTCCGCTTCCGCCGCCGCTGTGGGGCGGCGTCTATGTGGGGCTCAACGCGGGCTGGGGTTTCGGCGGCTCCAATGACGTTCCGACATTCGGAACCTCGATCTATGATTGGGCCGCGGGCGCGCTCGGCATGCCTTTCGGCTTTTCCTCGCCCTATGTCACCGGCCTCGCGCGCCTCGAGCAGAGCGGCTTTGTCGGCGGCGCGCAGCTCGGCTACAATCATCTGTGGTCGCCCAATATACTGCTCGGCGTCGAGACCGACATAGACGGCGCCATCATCCGCGGCTCCGGCTCCTCCCAGGGCTTCGCCGGCGCGGTGGACGCGGATGACCTGTTGCATCTGCAGACCGGCGTGGCGAGCACGCGCGCCGGGCTCTCCTGGCTCGGCTCCTTGCGCGGCAGGCTGGGCTATGTCGTCGCGCCCAGCCTGCTGGTCTATGGGACGGGCGGCCTCGCCTATGGCGGCGGCTTCGCCAATGTCTTCACCTATGGCGCCCATTGGCATCCGCTGGACCCGATCGGCCATCCCGACAATCCGGTGACGCCCAATTGGGGCAATTACAGCGACACGCGCACGGGCTGGATCGCGGGCGGCGGCTTCGAATTTATGTTCGCGCCGCGCTGGAGCCTGAAGGTCGAAGGGCTCTATTACGATCTCGGCTCCGCGACTCTCTCGACCTCGCCGAGCGCCGTCATCAACCCGGAGGCGCCGGGCTCGATCGCCATTCTCAACATTGCGACGACGCGCGTGAAATATGACGGCGCCATAGCGCGATTCGGCGTCGATTATCATTTCGGCTGGGTCGATCCGCCGCCGGTGGTGGCGAAATACTAGAGCTTCGGAGCACGCGCCGCCGGGGGCTTCATCTTTCGCGCGTCTTGCTCTAATAGCTCCGGCCTCGGGCCGCCGGCCCTGAGCCCAAAAGGGAAGAGACACATGCGCGCCGAGCCGCTTGCGCTGAAAGAACAGATCGAGCAGTCCATGGGACTGCTGAGGAGGCATCTTTGACGTCGAGACTTCAACGCGCCGTCTCGCCGAGCTGAACGCCAAAGTCGAAGATCCCGATCTCTGGAACGACGCCGAAGCCGCGCAGAAGATCATGCGCGAGCGCACCCAGCTCGAGGATCAGCTCGGCTCCATCGCGCGGCTCGACCGCGACCTTGAGGACGCCATCACCCTCGTCGAGCTCGGCGAGGCCGAGAATGACGCCGACACTGAGAAAGAAGGCATAGCGCAGCTCGTGGCGCTGCTGAAGGAATCGCGCGAGCGCCAGATCGAGGCGCTGTTCTCGGGCGAGGCCGACGGCAACGACACTTTCATCGAGGTGCATTCGGGCGCCGGCGGCACCGAGAGCTGCGACTGGGCGCGCATGCTGTTCCGCATGTACGCGCGCTGGGCGGAGCGCAAGAAGTTCAAGGTCGAGGTGATCGAGGAGACCGCCGGCGACGAGGCCGGCATCAAATCGGCCACTCTGCTGGTCAAGGGCATGAACGCCCATGGCTGGGCCAAGACCGAATCGGGCGTGCATCGTCTCGTGCGCATCTCGCCTTTCGACTCCAATGCGCGGCGGCACACGAGCTTCGCCTCGGTCTGGGTCTATCCGGTCATCGACGACAAGATCGACATTCAGGTCAACGAATCCGACTGTCGCATCGACACCTATCGATCGTCCGGCGCGGGCGGCCAGCACGTCAACACGACGGACTCGGCCATTCGCATCACCCATATTCCGTCCGGCATCGTCGTCGCCTGTCAGGCGGAGCGCTCGCAGCACAAGAACCGCGCCACCGCCTGGAACATGCTGCGCGCTCGCCTCTATGAGATGGAGCTGGAAAGGCGCGAGGCGGAGGCCAATGCGGTCGAAGCGTCGAAGTCCGAAATCGGCTGGGGCCATCAGATTCGCAGCTATGTGCTGCAGCCCTATCAGCTGGTGAAGGATTTGCGCACCGGCCACACCTCCGGCACGCCGAGCGAAGTGCTGGACGGCGAGCTCGACGATTTCATGCAGGCCTCGCTCGCCCAGCGCGTGCTCGGCGGCGGGCCGGAGAAGGTCGAGGACGTCGACTGATCTTTCGGCGCGAGGCGAGGGGTTTCGTCCTCGCCCAATCGCTCGGACAAGCAAAAAGGGCGGCCTTGCGGCCGCCCTTTCGCATATCCACGATCGTCGGAACGATCAATAGGAGTAATAGAGGTCGAACTCGACCGGATGCGGGGTCAGGTCGACGCGGATGACGTCCTGCGTCTTCAGCTCGATGTACGAGTTGATGAAGTCGTCGTTGAACACTTCACCGGCTTTCAGGAACTCGCGGTCCGCGTCGAGGCTGGCCAGCGCTTCCCGCAGCGAGGCCGACACGGTCGGGATCGCCTTCAGCTCCGCCGGGGGCAGATCGTAGAGGTCCTTGTCGGCGGCCGCGCCCGGATCGATCTTGTTCTTGATGCCGTCGAGGCCGGCGAGGAGGAGCGCGGCGAAGGCGAGATAGGGATTGGCCGTCGGATCGGGGAAACGCACCTCGAGGCGCTTGCCCTTCGGGCTCGCGGAATAGGGGATGCGCACCGAAGCCGAGCGATTGCGCGCCGAATAGGCGAGCAGCACCGGCGCCTCGAAGCCCGGGACCAGACGCTTATAGGAGTTGGTCGTCGGATTGGTGAAGGCGTTGAGCGCCTTGGCGTGCTTGATGATGCCGCCGATATACCACAATGCTTCCTGCGACAGGCCGTTATACTTGTCGCCGGCGAAGACGGGCTTGCCGTCCTTCCAGATCGACTGGTGGACGTGCATGCCCGAGCCATTGTCGCCAAAGACCGGCTTGGGCAGGAAGGTCGCCGTCTTGCCGTAGGAGTGCGCGACCTGATGGATCGCATATTTGTAGATTTGCAGATGATCGGCGATCGTCGTCAGCGTGCCGAACTTCAATCCGAGCTCGTGCTGGGCCGAGGCGACCTCGTGATGGTGCTTCTCGACCTTGGCGCCGAGAGCGGCGATGGCGGCGAGCGCCTCGCTGCGCAGATCCTGGAGCGAGTCGATCGGCGGCACCGGGAAATAGCCGCCCTTGGTGCGCACGCGATGGCCGAGGTTGCCGCCCTCATAGGCCGTGTCGGTGTTGGTCGGCAGCTCGGTCGAATCGAGAGTGAAGCCGGTGTTGTAGGGGTCGGTCGACCAGCGCACGTCGTCGAAGATGAAGAATTCGGCTTCCGGGCCGAAATAGGCGGTGTCGCCGATGCCGGTGGACTTCAGATAGGCCTCGGCCTTTTTGGCGATCGAGCGCGGGTCGCGGGCGTAGGGCTGACCGGTCAGCGGCTCGACGATGTCGCCGGTGATGATGAGCGTCGAAGCCGCGAAGAAGGGGTCGATCACCGCAGTGGCGAGATCGGGAATGAGCGTCATGTCCGACTCGTTGATCGCCTTCCAGCCGGCGATGGAGGAGCCGTCGAACTGAATGCCCTCGTTCAGCGCTTCCTCATCGACGATCGACACGTCGAAGGTGACGTGCTGCCACTTGCCGCGCGGATCCGTGAAGCGGAAATCCACATATTTTACGTCATTGTCGGCGATCTGCTTGAGAACGTCCTTGGCCGTGGTCATGTCGTGGAGCCTCTGTTCGAAGTGGACGATCGAGTCCAGCGCGGGAGACGAGAATGAAGCCGCAGAGCGGAGGGGCTTTTAAGTGAGAGCCGCGCGGATCAGATCGCGTCCGCGCCGGTCTCTCCCGTGCGGATGCGGACGGCGCCTTCGACATTCGAAACGAAGATTTTTCCGTCGCCGATGCGTCCGGTTTGCGCGGCTTTGCGGATGGCCTCGACGGCGCGGTCCACCGCATCGTCGGCGAGCACGATCTCGATTTTCACCTTGGGAAGAAAATCGACCACATATTCCGCGCCGCGGTAGAGCTCCGTATGCCCCTTCTGGCGACCAAAACCTTTCGCCTCGGTGACAGTAATGCCTTGCAGGCCGGCGCCTTGCAGCGCCTCTTTTACTTCATCGAGCTTGAAGGGTTTGATGATCGCCTCGATTTTCTTCATTCACCTTTCCCCGCATCGCTCATGCCCCTCGCGCCGAAACTCAAGTCCGATCCGGCCGAGGAACCGACGGGGCTCATAGCATTTGCTGTCAAAATGTTCCACGAATAAAATTCATGCGGCCAACCGCAGACCACGCCCAAATTATGGGCGGAGCCTGCGATCGGCGCATTCGCGTCATCGCTCTCTCAGCGGAAGTCTCGGACGAAGCTCATGCTTCGTGGCGATGTCTTCCGCCGTCCCGTAGCGTCGGCTTTGTCGAATTTTACAAAGCCGAGCGCTGCGTCCTCAGCGCGTGGGGACGGTGGAGATGGTCTTGAGGATTTGCGAGGCGATCTGGTAGGGGTCGCCTTGCGAGTTCGGGCGGCGATCTTCCAGATAGCCCTTATATTCGTTCTTGATGAAGCTGTGCGGCACGCGGATCGACGCGCCGCGATCCGCCACGCCCCAGCTGAAGGTGTGGATCGACGCCGTCTCGTGCAGGCCGGTCAGACGCATGTGATTGTCCGGGCCATAGACGGCGATGTGATCGTCCTTGGCTTTCTCGAACGCGCTCATCAGCTGCTCGAAATAGGCTTTGCCGCCCACCTCGCGCAGATAGGTCGTCGAGAAATTGGCGTGCATGCCCGAGCCGTTCCAATCGGTGGCGCCGAGCGGCTTGCAGTGGAACTCGATGTCGATGCCGTATTTCTCGGCGAGACGCAGCAGAATGTAGCGCGCCACCCACATCTCGTCGGCCGCCTTGCGGGAGCCCTTGCCGAAGATCTGGAATTCCCACTGGCCCTTGGCCACCTCGGCGTTGATGCCTTCGTGGTTGATGCCGGCGGCGAGGCAGATGTCGAGATGCTCCTCGACGATCTGGCGCGCGATGTCGCCGACATTCTTGAAGCCGACGCCGGTGTAATAGGGACCCTGCGGAGCCGGGAAGCCCGCCTCGGGGAAGCCGAGCGGGCGGCCGTTCTTGTAGAAGAAATACTCCTGCTCGAAGCCGAACCAGGCGCCCGGATCGTCGAGGATGGTGGCGCGGGCGTTGGACGCATGCGGCGTCACGCCGTCGGGCATCATCACCTCGCACATCACCAGCGCGCCATTGGTGCGGGTGATGTCGGGGAAAACGGAGACCGGCTTCAGAACGCAGTCCGAGCTTCTTCCTTCCGCCTGCTTGGTCGAGCTGCCGTCGAAGCCCCACAGCGGGAGCTGCTCCAATGTCGGGAAGCTGTCGAATTCTTTGATCTGGGTTTTGCCCCGGAGATTCGGCACGGGCGTGTAGCCGTCGAGCCAGAGATATTCGAGCTTGTACTTGGGCATTTTTATTCGCCTCCTTACCCTTGATCGACGCTCGACGCGGCGCCGTTCGACTGCGCCGGCGGCAGAGCCGAAACCGTCGACGGCCCGGCCTGCTCAGCACGGCTCATGCCAAAGCCGGGCGGAGCTAGATCGTAGGCGCCTTTAGGAGGAGGAAGACGCGGCCGTGCGCGCTTTTTTCGATATTATATTGTTTTTGTGACAAATCGCATCTGCAGGCATGGTCCCGCATGATCTGGCGAGACAGGGCGCGGCGCCTCGCTATGCCCGAGGCGCCGCTATCTAAAGCATTTTGCCGCCTTGTTTTTTGGCAGACGCCGCTTCAGCCGGCGGCGCCGACGACCGGCAGCTCCGCGCGCGCGCCCCATTCGGACCAGGAGCCGTCATAGACGGTGGCGGGTCGGCGTCCCGCCGCGGCCAGCGCCAGGCTCAAGATCGAGGCGGTGAGGCCGGAGCCGCAGCTCGCGATCACCGGCCGCTCGAGGTCGATCTTCGCCGCCGTGAAAATCTCCTCGAGAGCGGCGGGGCTTTTCAGCCGCCCCTCGGCGATGAGATTGCCGAAGGGCAGGTTGAGCGCGCCGGGCATATGGCCGGAGCGCAGGCCAGGGCGCGGCTCGGGAAGGCTCCCTGCGAAACGCTCCGCCGAGCGCACGTCGACGACCTGCGCCGAGCCGTCCGCCAGCGCGCGCGACACATCGGCGGCGTCGGCGACCAGCGCATGGTCCATGCGTGCGGTGAAATGCCGCTGCGGGCGATGGCTCTCGCCCTGCTCCAGCGGACGGCCTTCCGCCGTCCAAGCCGGCAGGCCGCCGTCGAGGATGGAGACGTCGGTGAGGCCGAAGACGCGCAAGGTCCACCAAAGGCGCGGCGCCGAGAACAGGCCGAGGCTATCATAGACTACGGCGCGCATGCCGTCGCCGAGGCCGAGCTTGCGCGCCGCCGAGGAGAAGGCGACCGGATCCGGCAGCATATGCGGCAGATCGGTCGAATGGTCGGCGATGGCGTCTATGTCGAAGAAGACGGCGCCGGGAATATGGGCGTCGACAAATTCGGCGCGCGGGTCGCGGCCGGCGGCGGGCATGTGCCAGGAAGCGTCGAAGATGATGACGTCCGGCGCGTGGAGATGGTCGGCGAGCCATTGCGTGGAGACGAGCAGCGTCTCGGGATCGATGTTCGGAGCGGCCGTCGTCATGCGATTCTCCCGTCGATCCGCGGCTGCGCCCGCGATAGCGTCGGCGCGGCGATCGTTGTAGCAATGTATCAGAATCGATTCGCTTCCAAAATCGCCGAAAAGGCCGAAATCGATACCATGCTCGAGATTCCAGGCAAGGCCTGCGGTCCCTGCGCCTTCTGCTGCAAGGTGCTGGAGATCGAGGAGTTCCCCAAGAAGGCCGGCGTCTGGTGCCCGCACTGCACGCAGACCAATGGCTGCGCCGTCTACGCCACGCGACCGGACGTGTGCCGCGACTATCATTGCCTCTGGAAGGAGGAGCGCTCGCTCGGCGCGCAGCTGCGGCCGGACAAGGTCGGCACGCTGCTGATGGATGATCCGGACAGCGACGAATATCATGCGGTCTGCGATCCCGAAAAGCCGTTTTCCTGGCGCAATCCTCTCGTATTCAAGCATCTCGTGAGCGAGGCGAAGTCCGGTCGCATCGTGGTCGCCAAAGCGGGTCTGCGCGCATGGCGCATATTCGCCGACGGCAGCTGGCAGGAATGGGCTTGAGACGAGCCTTTGGTCCTCCGGCGCGGCCCGAGCATCGACAAGCGCCCGCGCCTGGCCCATCGTGGCCAGGATGATTCGATCGATCGCAGGTCTTCGAATGGCGTTTCTCTCATCCGTTCAGGGCGGAGCCGGGCGCGGCAGGGCCGTAGCGCTCGTCCTGTCCCGGCTCGCCTTTCCGGGGCTCGTGACGCTCGCCGCGCTCGCCGTCGCCACGCCCTGCGGGGCGGAGACGCTCAAGGCGAATTTCGCGCTGAGCCTGCTCGGCCTCTCGATCGGCCACGCCTCGGCCAGTGGAGTCATCGAGGGCCGCAGCTACCGCATCGACATTTCGATGCGCACCACCGGCCTCGCCTCTCTCGTCAACGACACGCGCGGCGCCGCCACCGCCTCCGGCGCGCTGTCGAGCGAGGGGCTGACGCCGACGAGCTACGCCAACACCACCTCCAACACCTATGAGACGCGCACCGTCCGCATGTCGCTCGCCGGCAATTCCGTGCGCGCCGTGCATGTCGATCCGACGCCTTGGGACCTGCCTGTCCGCATTCCGGTGACGGAGGGCAACAAATCCCACATCACCGATCCGGTGAGCGCCCTCATCATGAGCGTCCCGGCCAGCGAGCCGCTGGTCGGCCCCTCCGCCTGCAATCGCACCATTCCGGTCTTCGACGGCGTCACCCGCTTCGATGTGACGCTCTCCTTCGTCGAGATGCGCAATGTGGAGACGCACGGCTATTCCGGCCCGGTGTCGGTCTGCGCGGCGCGCTATCGTCCGATCGCCGGCCATCGGCCGGACAGCGCCTCGACGCGCTTCATGGCGGAGAATAGCGACATCACCGTTTGGCTCGCGCCTCTGCAGACGGCGCATGCGGTGGTGCCCTATCGCATGGCGCTGCGCACCAATGTCGGCATGCTGACCGTCGAGCCGGCGGAGTTCCATCTCGGCGGCCGTCGCCAGGCTGCGGATAGATCGTCCGCAGATAGATCGGCTCCGGAGCGATCGGCGGCCGATCAATAAAGGCGTGGCCCGCTCAGTCGATGCGGATCTCGCGCGTCTTCTTGCGGTTCAGCCGGTCGGATTCATATTCGAGATAGCGCACTTCTCGCGGCTCGGCCGATCCCGGCGCGAGGCAGAAGGAGGGCGCGGGCGTGAAGCGCCCATCCGCTCCCGCGAAACATTCCGAAAAGCGCACCTCGCAATCGAAGGACGCGTCCGTGCGCGGCGCGACCTTCGCCACCAGCGCGCGGGCTTTCTCCACCGCGCTGGCGCAGAGCTCGGCACCCAACCCGTAGGCGCGGCATTGCTGGACGGTGGACATATAGCGGCCGTCGCCCGTGCAGGCGGGCATGCGGCGATAGCCGAAGAACCAGACGGCGCTGGCGAGCGTCGCAATGCCGGCGACGGCGATGAAGGCGAAGGAGGGGCGAGCCATGGCGTCGGTTTTCTTTTTTCTTCGTCGAGCCGCAGCTTCATTAACTGCGCCGAGCGGGTCTCCGCAAGCCCCATCCGTCGGCGTGGGGGCGGCGCCGCATCTTGACAAGCCTCTAAGGCTACAATAATTGCGACCGTCATGCTGCGAGCGTGGATCGCGGCTTCGTTCGGCGGTTCGAGGAGAACAGCGCCGGGCGCGAATAACGTCGGCGCGTCGCGAGTTGCAGCCAGCATTCGCGACGTTCTCGGAATTCGAGCCGGCGACGATATCCACCAAAACGTATCGCACGTAGAGGCGAGACTTCGCCGACCATGGGTGATATCGTGGCTTTGCTGGCAGCCTGAACGAAGTCGGGCGTTAAAGGAGGAGGAAGCGTTATGGGAGCAATTCTCGAGCTTACGAGCTATGCGGCGACCCCGGTGGGCATGATCGCGGTCATCGCGCTCGGCGCCGCCGCTTATTTCGCTGCGCGCTGGGTCCTGAGCGACTGACGCTTCAGACCGGCTACGGATATGATGCGGCGCATCGGCGGGTCCGATGCGCCGCTTCTTTTTGCGCATTTCTTCCAAATTCGGCGGCTTTGACGCAGCGTGAAACGCGCGCCGAGGCTTTCCAATGGAAGCCGCAGGTTATATAGTCCGGCCTACCCACTCGGGGGGCTTCGCCGTCCGAGCCCGTCCCGGCTGCGTCGGCAGCGTTTCACTTGGAGTGGTCACTTGCAGTGGTCCATGGCCTCGACGTCTTCGACAAGGCTCGGAGATGAGCGACCGCGCGCCATCGGGCGTCCCGTCCCGATCCGCGCCGCCGCCATGCAGGCCGCCGCCGAGGGCGCGCCCTCCGCTCTGCGCCATAAGGCCGAGCGCTCCAGCGACGACCGCGACGAGAATGGCGCGACCTTTCCGATCGACGTCGCCATCGCCGACAAGAGCCCGCTGATCCTGGCCGGGCTGGAGGCGCTGCTCGCCGACGACCGCCGCTTCAATCTCGTGCTGAAGGTCACGGACGGCGAGGAATTTCTCGACGCCGCCAAGCTGCAGCGCTTTCAGATCGCCATCATCGGCTGGCAATTGCCGACGCTGCACGCGCGCGAGGTGCTGCGCGCGCTGTCGCGCCAGCCCTCCGCGCCCAAGATCGTCGTCTATAGCGGCACCAACGACCCGGCCGCGCCGGCGGAGACGCTGCAATTGGGGGGCGCCGGCTTCGTCAGCAAGCGCGCTCCGCCGGAGCGTCTGCTCGATGTGCTCGCCTCAGTGGCGGCCGGCGATATGGTGTTTCCCTTCGTCGACATCCGCAAGATGCGCGCCGATCCGCTGGAGAATCTCACTCTGCGCGAGCGCAGCCTGCTGTCGGCGCTCGGCTCCGGCCACACCAACAACCAACTCGCCAAGGATTTCGGCGTCTCGATCAACACGATCAAATTCCACTTGCGGAATTTGTTCGAGAAGCTCGAGGTGCGCAATCGCGCCCAGGCCATCGCGCTATTCCTCGAGATGAAGCACGGCTCCTGGACGGCGGCGACGCCGGGCGGCCGCGCCGAGTCGGCGGGCGCCCGCGGCAAGAAGCCGCCGCGCGACTGAGGCGCCGCGCGCCGCTCAGCGGCCGGGCTCTGGCTCCGGAAACAGCGCGTCGGTCTTGCCGGTCAGCCGATAGGCGAGGAGGCCGACCCATTCATGCGCCGCTATGTCGACGAGCTTCAGCTCGTCGGCCGCGCGCATCCGCACGCTGAACGGCGGGCGCAGGCCGGTGTGATAATTGACCGGATAGGCGACGACCGGAAAGCCGACGCGGCGGAAAATCCCCATGGAGCGCGGCATATGGCTCGCCGAGGTGACGAGCAGCCAGCGCTCGCCGGGCGCGGGCCGCGCCAGCGCCAGCGCATTGACGGCGTTTTCCCATGTATTGCGCGAGCTGTCCTCGAGGATGACGCGCCCGGGCTCGACGCCGAGCTGCGGAAGCAGCCGCCCGACGATCTCGGCCTCGGAGCCGGCGGCGCCGAACAGCCTGCCCGAGCCGCCGGCGAAGAGCAGCCTGGCTGCCGGATAGCGGCGCGCCAGCTCGACCATGGCGACCACGCGCTCGCCCGCCTCGGTCAACGCCGCGCCGCCGCGCAGGCGGCTCAGATTCTCGTCGATCGCACCGCCGAGCACGACGATTCCATCCGGCGCGGGCGCGTCGTCGGCGACCTGCGGAAAGCGGTTCTCCAGCGGATAGAGCAACAGCTCGCCGAGCGTGGTGAAGGACAGCAGCAGCAGCGCCGTCACGCCGAGCGCCGCCAGAACGCGCCCCTTTGCGGCGAAGCGGGTGAAAGAGAGCGCCGCGCCGACGGCGGCGAGGGAAAGGGCGACATGCAGAGGCGTGACGAAGAATTCGCCGATCTTGGAAAGAATGAAAAACATCGTCGCTCGAATTGTCTGGAGGAAGCGGCGCGCGTCTCGCTGCGCGCGGATCACGCGCGCAGCGATAAGCGATGCGGATCACATTGGTGAGGCGCCGCGCTCACATATTCGGATAATTCGGCCCGCCGCCGCCTTCCGGCGGAACCCAATTTATGTTCTGCGCCGGGTCCTTGATGTCGCAAGTCTTGCAGTGCACGCAATTCTGCGCGTTGATGACGAAGCGCGGATCGCTCTTCGTCGCCTCCTCCGCATAGACCACCTCATAGACGCCCGCCGGGCAATAGAGCCGCGCCGGCTCGCCATAGAGCGGCAGATTCTTCTCGATCGGGACCGACGGATCGCGCAGCGTCAGATGGCAGGGCTGATCTTCCTCATGGTTCGTGTTGGAGACGAACACGGAGGACAGCTTGTCGAAGACCGCCTTGCTGGTGAGCTTCGGATAGACGATCGGCGTCACCTGCGAGAGCGGCTTCAGGCAGGCGTAATCCGGCTTGCCATGCTTCAGCGTGCCGAACAGCGAGACGCCGAACAGCTCATTCGTCCACATGTCGAAGCCGCCGAGCGCAATGCCGAGCTTGGTTCCGAATTTGGAGAGCAGCGGCTTCACATTGCGGACCGGCTTCAAATCCTTGCCGATGTCGCTGGTGCGCCAGGCGGCGTCATAGGCCGTCACCTCGTCATGCGCGCGGCCTTCCGCCAGCGCCGCCGCCACATGATCGGCGGCGAGAACGCCGGACAGCACCGCGTTATGCGAGCCCTTTATGCGCGGGACATTCATGAAGCCGGCCGAGCAGCCGATCAGCGCGCCGCCGGGGAAGGTCAATTTCGGCACGCTCTGCCAGCCGCCCGAGGTCAGCGCGCGCGCGCCATAGGCGAGGCGCTGCCCGCCTTCCAGAACCGGCGCGATGGCGGGATGCGCCTTGAAGCGCTGGAACTCGTCGAAGGGCGAGAGCGTCGGATTGGAATAGTTGAGATAGACGACGAAGCCGACCGAAACGAGGTCCTCGTCGAAATGATAGAGGAAGGAGCCGCCGCCCGTGTCGTCGGCGAGCGGCCAGCCGACCGAATGCTGCATATGGCCGGGGCGGTGCTTCTCCTTGGGGATGCGCCACAGCTCCTTGAGGCCGATGCTGAATTTCTGCGGCTCGCTCTTGGCGTCGAGCGCGTATTTCTTCAGCAGCTCCTTGGCCAGCGAGCCGCGCGCGCCTTCCGCGATCAGCGTATATTTGCCGCGCAGCTCCATGCCGCGCGTAAAGCTGTCCTTGGGCGCGCCGTCGCGGCCGACGCCCATATCGCCCGTGGCGACGCCCAGCACCTCGCCCTTCTCGCCATAGAGCAGCTCCGCGCCGGCGAAGCCCGGATAGATTTCGACGCCGAGCCCCTCCGCCTCCTGGGCCAGAAAGCGCACGACGCTGGCGAGCGAGCCGATGAACTTGCCCTCATTGCTCATCAGCTTGGGATTGACGACATGCGGTATGGTGACGGCGCTGGTCGAGGTCAGCCAGAACATGTCGTCGCTGGTCACTTTGGTCTTCAGCGGCGCGTCGTCGCGGCCGCGCCAGTCCGGCAGCAGTCGGTCGAGGCCGATGGGGTCGATGACCGCGCCGGAGAGAATATGCGCGCCGGGCTCCGAGCCCTTCTCGATGACGACGACCGAGAGATCGGGCGAAATCTGCTTGAGGCGGATCGCGGCGGAGAGGCCGGCCGGGCCGGCTCCGACGATCACGACGTCGTAATCCATAGCTTCGCGCGGGGGCAATTCTTCTGTCTCAGCCATCGTCTTTCCCATTTCCGGGCGCGATCCCTTTCGGGCGCAGTTCGAGACGCGAGGGGAAGGCCCTCGCGTCGGCGAATTTGGAATGAGAGCGATTTCACGTTTTTTCGAAAGAGGAAACCCCCGCGCCACGGATTCGGGGCAAGTTTTTCGCCCCGCGCCCGGCGACAGCGCATCGAATGCGTCTATCCTCATCGCCCCCCGCCGTCATGGCCGGGCTCGTCCCGGCCATCCACGCCAGGACGTTGAAGCGTCATGGACGTTTGGCGTGACCTCGAAGCTCCGGCGGCGCCCGCCGTGGGAGGAATCCGTCGATAGCGCGCCAGGAGCAGACGTCTGTCCGTCCGAGAAGCGGAAATTGAGCCTTAGACTCAGGTATTTGGCACTGCACCGCATATCCGTGGCCGAAATTCAGGGCAGCATGTCTCTAGCGCGCTCGCAGGAAAACGCGTCGCATGGGCAGGCGGAACTCCCGCCAAGCGCTGTTTGAATTGCGTCGAAAAGGCTCCTTGAGGGAAATGTGACGATCGCTCATTCTCGCATATGTTGTGGCGATCGAATTTCGAAATCGAGTCGCCTTCATGCAGAACAGAGATCCACTCGCCTTCTTGAGTTATGTCCGAGATGACGACGCGCATGACCTTGGCCGCATATCAGATCTGAGAATGCGCCTCGCAGGCGAAGTCCGCATGCAGACCGGCCGTCCCTTTCCGATCTTTCAGGACCGCAATGACATAAATTGGGGTGAGCAGTGGAGGGAACGAATCAAGGGGGCGATCGACAGCATCACCTTCCTGATCCCAATCATGACGCCGAGCTATTTTCGTAGCCATATGTGCCGTGAAGAGTTCGAGGCGTTTCTACTTCGTGAGCGCGCGCTTGGCCTTCCTCGCCTGATTTTGCCAATCTACTACGTCTCAGCCGACGAAATGGACGAGGCGGCCAAGCATCCGGACGATATGGCAACGGTTCTACGAGAGCGAAACTGGTCGGACTGGCGTGAACTGAGATTTCCTCCGCTCGACCATCCGAACATACGCGAACAGATTGCGACACTCGCAAAAACCATCAAGCAGACGATGGTCGAGTTGCGCGCCGAGATTGACGCTGCAACTCAAAGCAAGCTGCAACTGGTCCAAGCCGTGCCGTCACCACCACCTCCCCCTCCGACTGAGGCCGCAGCTCCGCAGTCCGCCATTGTCGAGAATCCGCTTGCGATCCCCGTGGCGCGGGTCGAAAAAGCCTCAGCAAGCGCTCTCAAGCGCGCGCAGAAACAGCCTTACTACGTGTACACGACGAAATTTGACGAGGTGATCAGCCCCCGCCAGCTGATGTCATCTGACGAAAGTCTCCGTCTGCACAAAACTCTCCTTAAAACTATTCGTGCACAGTCCCTGGAATTTGCCGACGCGATCGAAAGCGGAGCCGCCGAGATAGCTGACGTCGCAAACAAGCAGGAAGTTTCGATTTCTATCCTGATTGACAATTCAGGAAGCTTGCGCGGAAAAATGATTGAAGACGTTGCCGCATGGACGTCGATCGCATCCTCGATCATGTCGAGTGCTGGTGTCAGCAACGAGATCTTGGGATTCACCACTAAGGCTTGGAAGGGTGGTCAGTCGAGGGAAATGTGGATATCTGACGGCAGGCCCGCCCTTCCTGGCCGCTTGAATGATCTCCGCCACATTGTATACAAGAGCTTCGACGAGACGTTTCAGGAAGCAGACATCAACTTCTCGGCTATGATTAGGGAGGGCCTTATAAAAGAAAACATCGACGGCGAAGCCCTCTTATGGGCCTATTCCCGTTTGCAGCGCCGTCATGCCGAACGTAAAATCCTCGTTGCTTTGAGCGATGGCGCTCCCGTCGACGATTCAACCGTGTCGGTGAACCCCGCGGCTTTCCTGAATGCCCACCTCCAATCAAGCGCTGCGTGGATAAGGTCGCTGGGCGAAGTTGAGCTTTATGGTGTGGGTATCGGACACAACGTCGACGCCTATTACGGGGCTAGCAGCCCTACACTCGATGATCGACAGATAGGCCCAGACCTCCTGACCCTCCTATCTCTTATTTTGCGCCGTGATATTCCGGCAGTCCGGGCATTCCAGAGAGCAGTTGCGCACCCCGACGAGATACCTACATTGCAGCTATCTCGTCCCGTGAAACGTCGTCGCCGGAAGAAGGCGTCACCCGACGATACCATTTCCTGAATAGCTGTCGTCATCTGTTCGCGCCGCCCCTTGACGCATCCTGAAAATATTCCTATATCCCTCTCGCTCCCGCCGACGCAAGGGCGCGTTCCTCGGGTCATGGACCGCGGGCGGGGGCCGGCTCCATCCGGGACGGCGACCCCCGTCCCTGGACAGGCGGCGCGTCGCCGGGCCGGCGTTTCTCTCCCGTCCATAGGGAGGGCGAGAGCCGTTCCGTGATCCCAGGCATTCGGAAGCGATCGGGTCTTGCCCGTGAAAACCCAGAATTCGCGGGTCCGAAAGCGCCTCGGGACGTCGACGAGAAGGCGAAGCGGCGTTTCGGGACGCTCCGAAACCACGAATATCTCTTCGCGCTGCGGCCGAAAGGTGTCGGAGCGTCCCGAGCCGCCCCTCCTCCCCCGCCGCCGCGAGGCGGCCGGGCGCTTCGGCGTGGGAGGATGATAGTCCTATCCTAAAGCCGTCGCGCATGAGAGGGAACGAGCGCGCTCGGGAGGGGATGCTCCCGAGTCTCGGCAGTTTCACCCATCCCGTCCGGCCGTAGGGCGTTCCATAAAGAACGCCCGTCGCAAGCGCCGGCCGCCCCTCCCCCCTAAAGGGGAGGGTGGATAGGTTGCGCTCGAGGGCTCAGGACATCACCACATTCACCGCGCTCTCGGGCAATTCCTTGCCGAAGCAGCGCTGGTAGAACTCGGCGACGAGCGGACGCTCGAGCTCGTCGCATTTGTTCAGGAAGGTGAGCCGGAAGGCGAAGCCGACATCGCCGAATATCTCGGAATTCTCCGCCCAGGTGATGACCGTGCGCGGGCTCATCACCGTGGAGAGATCGCCGGACATGAAGGCGTTGCGCGAGAGGTCGGCGACGCGCACCATCTTATTGATGGCGTCGCGGCCTTCCTTGGTGGCGTTGAAGCTCTTCACCTTGGCGAGCACGATATTGGTCTCGGCGTCATGCGGCAGATAATTGAGCGTCGAGACGATGGACCAGCGGTCCATCTGGCCCTGATTGATCTGCTGCGTGCCGTGATAGAGGCCCGATGTGTCGCCGAGGCCGACCGTGTTGGCGGTGGCAAAGAGGCGGAAGGCGGGATGCGGACGGATGACGCGGTTCTGATCGAGCAGCGTCAGCCGGCCGGAGACTTCCAGCACGCGCTGAATGACGAACATCACATCCGGGCGGCCGGCGTCATATTCGTCGAAGCACAGCGCGATATTGTGCTGGAGCGCCCAGGGCAGAATGCCGTCGCGGAACTCCGTCACCTGCTTGCCGTCCTTCAGCACGATCGCGTCCTTGCCGACGAGATCGATGCGCGAGACATGGCTGTCCAGATTGACGCGCACGCAAGGCCAGTTGAGCCGCGCGGCCACCTGCTCGATATGCGTCGATTTGCCGGTGCCGTGATAGCCCGTGACCATCACGCGGCGGTTGCGGGCGAAACCGGCGAGAATGGCGAGCGTCGTCTCGCGGTCGAAGAGATAGTCGGGATCCTTGTCCGGGACATGCTCGGTCCGCTCGGAATAGGCGGGAACCTCGAGATCGGAGTCGATGCCGAATAGCTGGCGCACGGAGACTTTGAGGTCCGGCAGGGGCGCGGACCCGGCCGCTTTGTCGCTTGGGGTTGACATTGATCCTCCGTTTCGCCGACGCGCGCTCGCGACATTCGCGCCGGCAAGGCCTGGTCAAACGCTTGTTCAAACGAGCTTGGCGGCCCGCAACGTCTTATATGCGTGAATGATCTCCCGCAGTCTTTCCTCGCAGGAGCGATCTCCGCCATTGGCGTCGGGATGGTGACGTTTGACGAGCTCCTTATAGCGCGTCTTTATCGCCTCCGCACCGGCGGTCTCATCCAATCCGAGCGCATTCAGCGCCTTGATCGTCACCGCCGAATAGCGCGGGCTCGCCTCCGCCTGCGGCCGGGCGCGATGCGCCCGCTGCCGGTAGAGGCCCATCGGATCGGCGAAATTCTCGGGCCGCAGCGGGTCCTCGCGGAAGGAGGCCTGTCCGCGCTTCACGCCCATGGACCAGGTGGGGCGATGGCCGGTGGTGGCGTCGTCCTTCAGGTAACGGGCGACATCCTCGTCGCTCATTCCGTTGAAGTAATTGTATGAATTATTATATTCCCGCACGTGCTCCAGGCAGAAGCAGAAATATTGCCCCTCGCGCAGCCGTCCCATGGGCGCGCGATGGGCGCCCTCCGCCTCGCAGCCGGGGGCGTCGCAGCGAAAACGAGTCTCGCGGCGCTCCTGCCTCTGCTCGGGCTTCACGCGGATACGATCGAAGAGGGGCGAATTCAAATCCATGGCGCTGCATTATGGTAGACTGGCCGCAGGCTGCAAGCGGAACCCGACGCCAATTTCAATCGGCGGGAATTTTGCTTGGACCGAGGCGACGAGGAGGATTCCACTATGGCCGAGCAAGGCAATATCGGCGCCGTCCAGGCCCGCATCCGTTCGAAGCTGACCGAAGGGCTCGCGCCCGTCACCTTGAAGGTGATCGACGAGTCCGACAAGCACGCCGGGCATGGCGGCCACCACCAGGACGGCGAGAGCCATTTTCGAGTCGAGGTGGTGAGCGAGGCGTTCGCGGGCAAGAGGCTCGTCGAGCGGCATCGCATCGTCAACACGCTGCTCGCCGAGGAGCTGGCGACGCGCGTTCACGCTCTGACGATCACGGCGCGCGCTCCGCAGGAGTAGTGGCGGCAGGCGCTCGGCTTCCTCGTCCTTCGAGACGGCGGCTGCGCCGCCTCCTGAGGATGAGGAAACCACCCCATCGCTCGGCCTCCATGGCGGCCCCGCTTGACGCGCGGCCCCACCTGCGCGAATCTCGGTCTCGCCCAGGGGAGCCTCGCCGCCTGCGCGCTGCGGCGCGCGGCAAGAGGCTGAGAGGCCGGATGGCTGGTGACAGCGGCTCGGCGACCCTTCGAACCTGATCCAGTTCGCGCTGGCGTAGGGAGGTCGCATGTTCCTGATATTCCTCGGCCCTATCGGGCCGTATCGATGCTGATCGGCGTGATCGGCGCCGGCGTCGCCGGCCTGACCGCGGCTTTCGAGATCGCTCGCGCCGGCGCGCCCTTCGGCGCCGAGGTCGAGCTGGTGGAGAGAGCGGCGGGGCCGGGCCGCGGCTGCTCGCATTTCGCCGGGGGCATGATCGCGCCCTGGTGCGAATTGGAGAGCGCCGAGCCCATCGTCGCGACGCTCGGCGAGGAGGCGCTCGCCTTCTGGACCAAGGACATTCCCGTCGCGAAAATCGCCGGCAGCCTCGTCGTCGCGCCGCCGCGCGACCGCGCCGAGCTGACCGAATTCTCCCGCCGCACCCGCTGTTTCGAGCGGCTGGACGCCGATGGCCTCGCGGCGCTGGAGCCGGCGCTCGCCGGGCGATTCTCGGCCGGGCTCCATTTTCCGCAGGAGGCGCATCTCGAGCCGCGCGCGGCGATGGCGGCGCTGTTCGAATGTTTGCAGACAATGGACAATGTTCGCATCCGGCTCTGCGCCGATTCTGTCCCGCGGGCGGATTGGATCGTCGATTGCCGCGGCTTCGCCGCGCGCGGCGAGCTGGCGGAGCTGCGCGGCGTCAAGGGCGAGATGCTCGTGCTGCGCAGCGAGGAGATCGAATTGTCCCGCCCCGTCCGCATGCTGCATCCGCGCCACCCGGTCTATGTGGTGCCGCGCGGGCAGGGCGTGTTCATGGTCGGCGCGACGATGATCGAGAATGAGGAGCGCTCCCGCGTCACCGCGCGTTCCATCGTCGAGCTGGTCAATTCGGCCTTCGCCATTCATCCCGCTTTCGCCGAGGCGGAGATCGTCGAGACAGGCTCGGATGTGCGCCCCGCCTTCCCGGACAATCTGCCGCGCATTTCGCGCCAGGGCCGGACGCTCTCTATCAACGGGCTCTATCGGCATGGATTTTTGCTGGCGCCGGCGCTGGCGCGCCGCGTCGCGCGCTTCCTCTTCACGGGCGAGATCTTCCCGGAGGTCATGAATGCGAATCAGGGTGAATGGGCAGACGCTCGAGGTCGAGGCGCCCACATTGGAGCGCCTCATCGAGGAATTGGGCTTTAGCGAGCAGACCATCGCCACGGCGGTGAATCAGGAATTCGTGCGCAGCAAGGATCGCGGCGAGACGCTGCTGGTCGAGGACGATACGATCGAGATCGTCACGCCGCGGCAGGGAGGGTGAGGGGCTCGTCGAACTTGCTACCTCCTCCACGCACTCCATGTTAGGGTCGGCCCATGAGCACGATCGTCACGGAAATCGACAGCGACGTTCAACACGAGTTCGCCTTGCTGAAGGGCGAGTTCAACACCGTGAAATGGATGCTCGCGACCAACATCACGCTCACGCTTCTGGTGCTCGGAAAGCTGTTCCTGCACTGATGGCCGATGCGGTTTCCGGTCGAGCCCCGAACCAGCCGAATGCGATGACTGCGTCTCTCCTCCTCTATGGCGAGGTCCTATCCTCCCGCTTCCTGCTCGGCACGGCGCGCTATCCTTCGCCCGCGATACTCGCCGAGGCGATCCGCGCCGCGGGGGCGGAGGTCGTCACCGTCTCGCTGCGGCGGGAGGCCGGAGGCTCGCGCGCGGGCGAGAGCTTTTGGCGGCTCATTCGCGAGCTGGGCGTGCGCGTGCTGCCCAACACCGCCGGCTGCCGCACGGCCAAGGAGGCCGTCGCCACCGCGCAAATGGCGCGCGAGCTGTTCGGAACCAATTGGATCAAGCTCGAGGTCATCGGCGAGGAGGACACGCTCCAACCGGACGTCTTCGGCCTGGTGGAGGCGGCGCGCATCCTCAGCGACGACGGCTTTTGCGTCTTTCCCTATACGACAGAGGATCTCGTCGTCGCGGAGCGGCTGCTGGACGCCGGCTGCCGCGTGCTGATGCCCTGGGCCGCGCCGATCGGCTCCGGCCGCGGGATCAACAATCTCTTCGGCCTCCGGGCGCTGCGCGCGCATTTTCCCGATACGCCGCTGATCGTGGACGCCGGCCTCGGCGCGCCATCGCAGGCGGCGGCGGTCATGGAGCTCGGCTTCGACGCGGCGCTGCTCAACACGGCGGTGGCGCGCGCCGGCGATCCGATCGCTATGGCGCGAGCCTTCGCGCTCGCCATAGAGGCGGGCCGGGCGGCCTATCTCTCCGGCCTGATGGAGCCGCGCGACATGGCGGCGCCCTCGACGCCCGTGCTCGGCCGCGCCTTCGGCGATGGATTCGAGGCATGAGCGCGATTTCGCTCGATCCCTTCTATCTCATCGTCGATTCCGCCGATTGGCTGCCCCGGCTGTTGCCTTGCGGCGTGCGGCTCGTGCAATTGCGCGTCAAGGATCGGGAGGAGGCGGCGCTGCGCGCGGAGATCGCCCGCGCTCGCGACCTTTGCGCCGCCCATGGCGCGCTGCTCGTCGTCAATGATTATTGGCGGCTCGCCATCGAGCTTTCCTGCGATTTCGTGCATCTCGGCCAGAGCGATCTCGACACGGCCGATATCGCCGCGATCCGCGCGCATGAAATAAGGCTCGGCGTCAGCACGCATGACGAGGCGGAGCTGGAGCGGGCGTTGGCGCTCGCCCCCGATTATATCGCGCTGGGGCCGATCTATCCCACCTTGCTGAAGCAAATGGCCTTCGCCCCGCAGGGGCTGGAGAAGATCGGCGTCTGGAAACGCCGCATCGGCGCGATTCCGCTCGTCGCCATCGGCGGGCTGACGCCGGAGCGCGCCCGCGCGGCGCTGGCGGCGGGGGCGGACAGCGCCTGCGTCGTCACCGATATATTGCGCGCCGCGGAGCCGGAGGCGCGCGCCCGCGAGTGGGTGGAGGCGACGGACGAAAAGCGTCTCACGACGCTCCGCCGATCGGCCATTCCCCTTTGAACACATTGCCCTGATTGTCGCGCGCCTCGACGCGCATCACCTTGGCGCCATTGGGCTTGTAGGCGAAGCGGAAGCTCGGATCCTCGGACAGGGAAATTCCGCCCTCCATGGAGAAGATCAGCGCATCGCCCTGACGCACTTCCACCTTGTCGACATAGTGAGCGGGAATATAGGCGCGGGTGAGCGGGTCCATCTGCAATCCCGAATTATTGGGATGGCGGATCATGATCTGCGCCTCGCGCAGCGCGGGATTCTCGCTCGGCAGCTCGCGATATTTCATCTTGCCGAGATTGGCGGAGGCCTCGTCCTGATCCTTGATCGCCGGAGCCGAGCAGCCGCCCGAGGCCTTCACGAATTTCACCACAGAATGCAGCGCGCCATCGCCCGTTTGGCTGACGACATGCACATTGGTGTAGGAGTTCACGCGCACGCGCGTCTCGATCTTCGTGACGCCGGCGCCCTCGCCGAAGGAGAAGGCCGCCGCCATGGGCATGGGATTCTCGTCGATGACCAGCGTCGCCGCGCGCAGGCCGGGCGCGAGCAGCGAGATGGTCATCGGCACGATGGCCGCGTCCTCGGCCCGCTTCGGCGCCTCCAGCGCCACCACGCCCTCATGCGACGCGATCGGGCGATCGTGGAAAATATCGGTGACGAGGCCCGGCCACGGATCGATCTTCTGCTCCTGGGCCAGCGCCGCGCCGGCCGAAAGGCAGAGCGCCGCGACCATCGCGAGGGAGCGCGGGAGAGACCGTGAGCCGCGGGGCTCGCTCTCATTCGGCGATTTGCGAGCCTGAAGGCTCGCGGTCCAAGGGCTCATCTGCCTTCCTCCGGTATCTGTCGAACATAGCGCTGTGAACGCGGCCGGCTCAAGGGGCCTCCCATTCCAGCTCGGCGAAGCCGGCCGTGGCGTTGCGCGTGTGATAATCTTCGAACAGCAGCCAATTGGGCTTTTCGCCGCGGCCGGCGGTCGTCACCGCGCGCGCGAGAGTCTCGCCTTTGGCGATATCGGCGCGCAAATCGCGGGTGAGATGGTCGAGATAGGCCTTTTGCGCCTCCAGCGCCTGTGGCCAGGGAGCGACCGCCGGCCCATGGCCCGGCACGACGCGGACGGCCTCGATCTTCCGCAATTCCTCGATGACGGAAAGGAAGCCCAAAAGGCTGCCGTCGACGATCGGCACATGCTGCAGAAACAAGAGATCGCCGGTAAAAAGCGTGCCGCTCTGCGAATCGAGCACGGTGAGATCGGAATCGCTATGGGCGGTGCGCCAGGCTTTCAGCGTGATCTTTCGCCCGCCGAGATCGAGAATCGTCTCGCGCTCGACGGTGAGGGTCGGCGGAACCAGAATCACATCGTCGAGCAGGGCGCCCATCGCCTCACGGAAAGAAGAGAGATAATGCGGGCCGCGCGCCGCCATGGCGCGGGCGAGATTCTTGTGCCCGACGAAGACCGCTCCCGTGTCTCGAAAGGCAATATTCCCGAAAATATGATCCGGATGGACGTGAGTGTCGATGACATAACGGATCGGCTTGGTCGTGCGCTGCTGCAATGCAGCGAGGAAAGCCTCGCCCTCCGCGCGGCTGCCGCCCGTGTCGATGACCGCGACCGCCTCCGCCCCGACAATGGCGCCGAGATTGGCGATGCCGCCGAGGTTGTCGCGGGACATCAAGGCTGTCACGCCCTGATGGGCGAAGACTCCCGGCGCGATCTCGGTCAGCTCGAAGCTTTTCGCGCCGCCCGCGACGAGGCAGAGAAACGCAATCGCGAGCCTTCGAATAGTGCGTTGCAGCATCGGTTTTTCAGCCTTGTTTTTCGCCCGTTTCACGCGCGAAATCAGGAAAGTCGGGAATGGTATTTGGGGATTGCGCTTCAATTCTGTGCGACATATTATCCCGCCGTTTCCGACCTAAAAGAGGCTTTCCGGCCGGGAACCGGAGAGCATCTCGACGGAGATAGGGGCGGAGCTGCGGGCGCGGCGTTTCCGTCCGATCGCCGTGAAAAAAAGAGGAAACGGCTTCCCAAAGCCTTAGGGCGTCGGAAAGGCGCGATGTCGGCGGCGTGGCCGGGCCTTTTGCACGGTGACGTCGTCAGGAGGAAAAGCTCATGCATAAGCTGTTGTTGTCGACTTCGGTGGGGATTCTCGCGCTGTTCGGGGCCGGCGTGGCGAACGCCGCCGACGAGCTGCTCGATCTCCAGAAGAATCCGAAGGATTGGGTTTTGCCGACCGGCGACTACGCCAATCTGCGTTACTCGAAGCTGAAGCAGATCACCACCGAGAACGTCGGCAAGCTGGCTCCCGCCTGGAGCTTCTCGACCGGCGTGCTGCGCGGCCACGAAGGCGCGCCGCTCGTTCTCGGCGACGTGCTGTATCTGCATACGCCGTTCCCCAACATCGTCTACGCCCTCGATCTCAACAACGAAGGCAAGATCCTCTGGAAGTATGAGCCCAAGCAGGATCCGAGCGTCGTTCCGGTCATGTGCTGCGACACGGTGAATCGCGGCCTCGCCTATGGCGACGGCAAGATCTTCCTGGCCCAGGCCGACACCACTCTCGTCGCTCTCGACGCCAAGACCGGCAAGCTCATCTGGTCGGTGAAGAACGGCGATCCGTCGAAGGGCGCCACCTCGACCGCCGCTCCGCACGTCTTCAAGGACAAGGTCCTCGTCGGCATCGCCGGCGGCGAGTTCGGCGTGCGCGGCAGCATCACCGCCTACAACATCAAGGACGGCAGCCTCGCCTGGCGCGGCTATTCGGAAGGTCCGGACTCCGAGGTTCTGCTCGACCCCGAGAAGACCACCCATCTCGGCAAGCCGGTCGGCAAGGATTCGTCTCTGAAGACCTGGGAAGGCGATCAGTGGCAGATCGGCGGCGGCACCACTTGGGGCTGGTATTCCTATGACCCGGATCTGAACCTGATCTACTACGGCTCGGGCAACCCCTCGACCTGGAACCCCGCGCAGCGTCCCGGCGACAATCGCTGGTCCATGACCCTTTGGGCGCGCGACCTCAACACCGGCGTCGCCAAGTGGGTCTATCAGATGACTCCCCACGACGAGTGGGACTATGACGGCATCAACGAGGTGATCCTCGCCGATCAGACGATCGGCGGCGTGGCCCGCAAGACCGCCGTCCACTTCGATCGTAACGGCTTCGGCTACACGCTCGATCGCGTCACCGGGGAGCTCCTCGTCGCCGAGAAGTATGATCCGGCTGTCAATTGGGCGACCAAGGTCGATCAGGACAAGAACTCGCCGACCTATGGCCGTCCGCTCGTCGTCTCGAAATATTCGACGCAGCAGAACGGCGAGGACGTGAACACCAAGGGCGTCTGCCCGGCGGCTCTCGGCTCCAAGGACATGCAGCCCGCGTCCTTCAATCCGGACACCGGCCTGTTCTATGTGCCGACCAACCACGTCTGCATGGACTATGAGCCCTTCCGCGTCAGCTACACCGCGGGTCAGCCTTATGTCGGCGCGACGCTGGAGATGTTCCCGCCGCCCGGCGACAGCCACATGGGCAATTTCATCGCTTGGGACGCCCGCGTCGGCAAGATCGTCTGGTCCAACAAGGAGCAGTTCTCGGTCTGGTCCGGTGCGGTCACGACCTCCGGCGGTCTCGCCTTCTACGGCACGCTCGAGGGCTATCTGAAGGCGGTCGACCTGAAGACCGGCAAGGAGCTCTACAAATACAAGACTCCGTCGGGCATCATCGGCAACGTGATCACCTATGAGCACAAGGGCAAGCAGTATGTCGCGGTTCTGTCCGGCGTCGGCGGCTGGGCCGGCATCGGTCTCGCGGCCGGCCTGTCCAAGAGCAACGAAGGCCTCGGCGCGGTCGGCGGCTATAAGGCGCTGTCCGATTACACCGCTCTCGGCGGCGTGCTGACCGTCTTCGCGCTGCCCGACTACGCTCTGCCGATCGTCGCTCCGGCGAACTGATACGGCCAATAAAAAGATCAGCGCTCGGCGAACGCTCCTGGCGCGCGCCGAGCGCCTTGTTTGTGTGGATGGAAACTGCTGGAGGATGGAGTAATGAGACTGCCGCTCGTCGGGGCCGTTGCCCTGAGCGTCTTCATGGGTGTTGGAACGACCGTGCGCGCCGAAGCGCCGGGAGACCCGACCGCGGTCAAGGAAGTGGACGGCAAGTGGTTCGACTCGCAGAGCAAGCCGACCTATAAGGTGCAGGCGGACGGCACGGTCGATTGGTACACTTTCTCCGGCTATCGCCGCTATCACGCCGAATGCCACGTCTGCCACGGCCCCAACGCCGAGGGCTCGACCTATGCGCCGGCGCTGAAGAATTCGGTCAAGAACTTCAATTACGAGGAGTTCTACGGCATCGTCGTCGGCGGCCGCGAGAACAAGCAGGCGGGCAATGACAGCGTCATGCCGGCTTTCGCCGACAATAAGAACGCCATGTGCTATATCGACGACCTCTACATCTATCTCCGCGCCCGTTCGACCGAGGCGGTCGGCCGCGGCCGTCCGGAGAAGAAGGCAGAGAAGCCGCCGGCTTTCGCCGAGGCCGAAGCGAAGTGCATGAGCGCCAAATAGTGATCGAGCGTCAGTCGAGGCTTCGCGCGCCGGCTGGCGGCGAAACCGGCCGAGGGCTCGTCATGTCGCGTCGTCTCATATTTTCCCTGGTCGCCGTCGCGGGCCTGCTCGCGACGGCGCCCGCCTATTCCCAATCGCCCGGTCTCGTGGCGCGTCCCCAGGGGAGCGTCGATGACGCGCGCGGCTCGATCGAGCTGATCGACCCCAAGGTTCTGCGCGTCTGCGCCGATCCGAGCAATCTTCCCTTTTCCAACAGCGCCGGAGAGGGGTTCGAGAACAAGCTCGCGGAGTTCCTGGCCAAGAAGCTCGGCAAGGATATCGCCTATTCCTATTATCCGGGCGCGACCGGCTTCATCCGCAACACGCTCAATGCGCATTTGTGCGATGTGGTGATGGGAATGCCGCAGGGCGACGATCTCGTTCAGCCCACCAATCCCTATTATCGGACCTCCTATGCGGTGGTCTATCGCGCCGGCTCCGATCTCGAGGGGCTGACGTCGCTCGCCGATCCGCGCCTCGCCCAGAATAAGCGCATCGGCCTCGTCGCCAACACGCCGCCCGGCAATCTCCTGGCCCGCCATCGGCTGCTCGCGGCGGTGAAGCCCTATCCGCTGGTCGTCGACACCCGCGTCGACGCGCCCGGCGCCGATATGATCCGCGATCTCGAGAGCGGCGCGATCGACGTCGCGATTCTCTGGGGGCCTTTCGCCGGCTATCATGCGAAAAAATCCGGCGGCCGGCTGAAGCTGGCCTTGCTCAGCGGGGACAAGGGCGCGCGCATGAGCTTCCGCATCGCCATGGGCGTTCGCCATTCCGATCAGGAGTGGAAGCGCGAGCTCAATCGTATCATCGCCCAGAATCAGAACGAGATCGACCGATTGCTCGCCGATTTCGGCGTGCCGCTGATCGACGAATCCGACGCGCCGATCGCGCCGGCGCCCACCGCGTCCACGCCATGACGCGCTGGCTCGGCCTCGCGCTCGGCCTTGTCTTTCTCGTGTCGGCGCCCGCCGCCGCCGAGACCGTTCCCGAGCCGGAGGGCTATCGCCTCTCCGATTTTCGCGCCGCCGTGCCCGCCACTCTGCGCGGCGCCCGTGTGATCGACACGCAGCAGGCCTTCGCCCTATGGCGCGACAAAGCCGCTGTCTTCGTCGATGTCCTGCCGCGCCCGCCTAGGCCCGCCGGCCTGCCGCCCGAGGCCGTCTGGCGTGACAAGCCGCGTTTCGACATTCCGGGCAGCGTCTGGCTTCCCGAGACCGGCTATGGCGAATTGCCGGATGCCTCGCTCCGCTATTTCGAAAGCGGCCTCGCGCGCGTGACCGCGAAAGACCAGAGCCGCCCGCTGGTCTTCTACTGTCTCGCCGATTGCTGGATGTCGTGGAACGCCGCCAAGCGCGCGCTCGCGCTCGGCTATTCCAACGTGTCCTGGTTCTCGCAGGGCACGGATGGCTGGGCCGCCGCCGGCCATCCGCTGGAGCCGCGCGAGCCCGAGCCCCGCGCCGACAAATAGGCCGCTCGCTTTCGACAGTCAGATCTCGTTCGGATTCATTTCGACCAGAGGCGTCTCGGGAGCCCGTTGACGCTTGCGGAAATTTCGTGATACTAACTGTATCATGAAATTGACGAGCAAGCGAAGCTATGTCCAAACGGCGCGCGCCGCCGCCTCTCTCGAGACCGAGGAGGCAATTCTCGCGGCCTTTCGCTCTCTATTGGAAGAGCGCTGGTACGATGAGATCACGCTCGACGATGTGGCGCAGCGCGCCGGCTCGACGCGGCAGACCGTCATCCGCCGTTTCGGCGGCAAGGCCGGTCTGCTCGCCGCCTTCACCCGCCAGATCGGCAATGAGATCGAGACGCGCCGCGCCGCCACAAAGCCCGGCGATCTCGCCGGCGCGGCCGCGACAGTGGTGGCCGATTACGAAACGGCCGGCGAGATGGTGCTGCGTCTGCTGTCGCTCGAAGGGCGCATCCCGGAGATCGCCGCGACGCTCGAGATCGGCCGAACAGGCCATCGGCGCTGGGTCGAGCAGACATTCGCGCCGCGCCTCGCTGCTTTTCCCGAGGGCGAGCGCCTCACGCGCCTCTCACATCTGCTCGTCGCGACCGACGTTTGGAGCTGGTTCCTGTTTCGACGAACGCAGGGGCATTCGGTCGACGAAACCGTGCGGCTGATGTCCGCGATGATTGCTGAAATTCTGCATTGAGGAGTGATGGATATATGACCTCGCGAACCGACAGATCCCGTCTGCTCGTGCTCGGCTGGGAGGGCGGCGGCAATGTCCCGCCGACGATCGCCGTGATCCGAGCGCTTTCCGCGCGGGGACATGACGTGCGCTTCATCGGCGACGACAGCATATTGCCGCAAGCGCGCGCCGCCGGCGCCCGCGTCGCGCGGTGGAAGCGCGCGCCCAACCGGCCCGACCGTTCGCCGCAGAGCTGCTTTGCGCGCGATTGGGAGCAGCCAGACGATCTCTCCGGCTTCGTCGCCTGGGCGCGGGCCATTTTTCTCGGCCCGGCGCTCCGCTATGCGGAAGATGTCGTGGAAGCCGCGCGGGCGGAGCCGACCGACGCCATCATCGGCTCCGATCTCCTGTTCGGCGGAATGGTCGCGGCCGAAGCGCTCGACCTTCCCCATGCGCTGCTCGCGTTCAATGTCAGCCTCGTCCCATTGCCCGGTCATCCGCCTTTCGGGCCGGGCTTCTTCCCTGCCGCCAATGACGATGAGCGCCGCCGTGATCGTGAGGTCGCCGTCATGGTCGACGCGATGTTCGACGGCTTCCTGCCGCAGATCAACGCCGCACGCGCCCGTTTCGGCCTGCCGCCGCTGACCCGGACGCTCGATCAGTTCCGCGCCGATCTGCTGCTGCTCTGCACGGCCAAGGCTTTCGATTTTCCCGTCGACGAGCTGCCGCCGCATGTGCGCTATGTCGGGCCGCTGCTCGAGCAGCCGGGATGGGCGGTCCAAGGCGCTGCGCCGAATTTCGATGGCCGGCCGACCGTGCTCGTTTCCTTCAGCACGACCTATCAGAAGCAGGAGGCCACGCTCGCCGCGGCGATCGAGGCGCTCGGCGCGCTTCCCGTTCGCGGCGTGGTGACGCTCGGCGCCGCGCTCACAGGGCGTTCGCTTCCCGCGCCGCCCAATGTCGAGATTCTCGACAGCGGCTCGCATGACGACATCATCCGGCGCGCCGCCTGCGTCGTCACCCATGGCGGCCATGGCACCACTCTGCGCGCGCTTCGCGCCGGCGCGCCGGTCCTCGTTCTGCCCATGGGCCGCGACCAGGGCGAAAACGCTGCGCGCGTCGAATATCACGGCGCCGGCATTCGGCTGCCGCGCGAGGCGAGCGCGGCCGAGATCGCCGCCGCCATCCGCCGGCTGCTGGATGAGCCGAGCTTCGCCCGCAATGCGCAAAAGCTCGCGCGGGCGATCGCGGAAGAGGGTGGCGGCGCCGCGCGCGTCGCCGATGAGGTCGAAGCGATGATCCGCGCCGCGCGGGCGCCGCTGCGCAACGCCGTAGGAGCGTGAGCGGGCGTCGCGCTCGCTCATGAAATGAAAGGACGAAAAATGATCTCCGCTTGGTTTCTACGTTTTGGAATGATTTTCGCGCTCATCGGCACGGCGCTCGGATTGCACATGGGCGCGGCGCATGATTTCGCTCTCGCCCCCGTGCATGCGCATATAAATCTCGTCGGCTGGGTCGCGATGTTTCTGGCGGGCCTGTTCTATGAGGCGCATCCAGAGCGCGCGGCGCGGCTCGCCGTCGCGCATCTTTGCCTCGCCGTCGTCGGCCTGTCGCTGATGGCCCCGGGAATTGCCGCTGTCCTGCGCGGTCTCGCCTGGGGCGAGCCGGTGACGATCGCCGGCTCGGTCATGACTTTCGCAGCGACGGCGATCCTCGCCTTCAACGTCTTTCGCGCGGCCCCGCGTCAGTCCGTCTTCTTCGACAGCGACCACACCGCCGCGATGAAGAATCCTTTGCAGAGCGGCAGCAGCAGCAGGGTGGAGACGATGGTCGCGGACAGCACCAGCGCCGCCTCCGCGCCGTAGGACAGCGTTGCGCGCGTCTCCAGAAAGATCAGCAGCGGAACGATGATATGGGCGACGACGCCGATGGTGAGCCAGGCCGGGCCATCGTCGGCGTCGACGCCGATGAAGCTCTCCGCGCAATGCGGGCAGGCGTCGGCGCGCTTCAGATAGCCGTCGAAGAGCGCGCCGGACCCGCAACGCGGGCATTTGCGCAAAAAGCCGCGCAGCAGCGCGGTGGTCGTCGAAGGCCGGGCGATCGTCGTCGGCGTCATGGGATCACTGCTTTTCCGCGCCGGGCGTCACGCCGAGCTCGGCGAGGCTGAAGGCGAGCTCGGGCGCGAGCATGGGCTCGAGGCGCGCGGCGCCGGCGAGCTCGACGATCTCGGCATAGCCCGCCGCGCCCAGCCGGCGATGGATGAAGGTCACGGCCCGAACGGCGTCGACGACCCAGACCTCGCGCACGCCGAACGCCGCATAGACGCTAATCTTGCGGCCCTTGTCATAGGCGAGGCTCGAATCGGCGACCTCGATCGCCAGCAACACCGCTGGCCCATCGAGGGCCGTCAGCGGGAGGCCACGTGGGAAGACGCAGAAATCGGGCTCGACGAAGGTGCGCGCATCGAGGCGTAGCGTCGTTTCCGGGGCGACCTCGAGATGTGAGGGCGCTGCCTTGATAAGGAAGCGATTAACCGCGATCTTCACCCATTCGTGTCGGGCGCCCCTGGGCGACATTGGCACGACCTCCCCGCCGATCAGCTCGAACCGCTCGTCTTCATCGATAATGCCGGCGCGGAGCATCTCCTCGATTTCCGCCACGCTCCAGCAGCGCCGGGGGAGTCCCTCGGCGGCCTGAGTCTCGAGCGGAAGGCCGATCGGGCGCAGATGCGGGTTCATGCAGCGCAATATAGCGCAATCCGGGCGGGATTTCGCGTGTCAATATTGGTCGGCGAGCGTGGCCTCCAGCAATTCCGCCTCCGCCGCCGACAGGCCGAAGAGATCGTAGATCAACGCATCGATCTCCCTTTCCCGGCTCTCGATCTCGGCGGCGAGGCGCCCGGCCGCGTCGGGCTCGGCGGCTGCGACGCAATTGGCGCGCGCCAGCGCCGCGAGCCGTTCTGCGACAGGGGAGGCGAGATCGGGCAGCGGCAGCGGCTCCAAATATTGCGCCTTCAGCCGCAGCCGCCATTTGCCGCCGCGCAGCGGATTGGAGACGGAATGCAGCACGAACCAGCAGAGCCGCGAATTGAGAAAGGCGAGCAGAGCGAGATCGGCGCAAGGCAGGCAGAAGCAGGTCGCGTCGATGAGGCCGCCGCTTTCGTCGAGCGCGAATTTCGGCCCCTGTGAAATATCTGGAAACACGATCTTGGGCGCCGCGAAGCCGGCGCGATAGGCGAGCTGCGCCTGTTGCAGCTCGAACCATTTTTGTCGCGTGGCGCGGCGCTCCAGCCGCTCGCGCAGCGGCGCGAGCCATGCCGCCACGGCCGGATATTCGGCGATGTCGAAAGCGCCTTTCGGCGCATCGACGAGCCTGTCCTCGCTCGCGGCGCGCCAGCGTCCGATGCTTCCACCGCGACAATAGGGCTTCAAAATCTCGGCGCTGCGCGGATCGGCGGCGACGAGCGCGTCGCGCGTCGCGTCGTCGATGACGAAAGCGTCGTTGAGCCCCGTCTTGATCCCCCAGAGCGGCGCGCCATAGGTCTCTCGCAGCGTCTTGCGGCCTTGCGCGATCTTGTCGCGCAGACGCGCCAGCGCCTCCTCCTCGAAGCGCCAGAAGGCGGCGCCGAGCCGCGCCTGCGGCATGGGCCGCGCATTCTCCGCGAACACCGCCTCGAGGTCCTTCGGCGCGCGATCCTTCAACAGCAGAAAGGAGAGATCGCCGCGGTCTGCGCTCTTCTTCAGCGTCACGATCGCCGGATAGGTGACGACATCGCCGAAGACGCGCACATCGCCGAAATCGACGACGCTTTCGATCGTCGCATTCCCGGCGAGGAAGCGGCGCAGGCTCTCGCCGGCGCCGGTGCGAAAGAAGCTCGACGAGGAGATGAAGCCCAGCCGTCCGCCCTCTCTCAGCAATCGCACGCCCTTCTCGAAGAAATAGGCGTAGAGATCGGCGCGCTCGGCGGCGACGGCGTAATGTTTCGCGAGATAGGGTTTCGCCGCTTTGAGATATTCCATCCGCACATAGGGCGGATTGCCGATGACGATATCGAAGCCGCCACGCGCCGCACTATCGTCGATGAGGCTGTCGCCGACGCGCAAATTGTCGTCAGTCGCCGCCTCGGACCGCGAGCCTTCAGGCTCGCTCGTCGTGGTGATCTTCGGACATCGGCTCCACAGCGCGCGGCGTGCGGCCTCCACCGCGCGCGCATCTATGTCCATGCCGAAGAGATTATTGGCGATCGTCTCGCGCGCGGCATCGAGCGCGATCATCGCGCCGAGCGCAATCTCCTTATAGCGTCGCGCCATTTCGTCGAAGGCGGCGTCGAGAAGCGCGCCGTCGCCGCAGGCGGGATCGATGATCTTGAAGGACCACAGCGCGTCGAGCCATGCGCGCCAAAAGGCAGGCGTCTCGCATCCGCCATGCCGCGCGAGGAGAGCCGCGCGCCGCTCGTCGAGCGACAGCGCAATGGTTCGGGCGACGAGAAAACGGGCGATGGGAGCAGGCGTGTAGACGACGCCGCGGCGCTTGCGTCCTTCGGAAAGCCGTCCTCGGGAGACTGGTTCATCCATGAATACGAAGGCGCCGACTGTTGTCGCTTAAGGCGGCGACGGATTATTCCGCCGCGAGCGGCCCCGACAATTCGTCGACGGCTTCCATTTCCATCCGCAGCCAATCCGGGCACATATCGTAGCCGTTCGGCCATGTCGGCGCGCCGTCCTCGAGCCGGACCTTCGCAAAAAAATCGGGATCACGAAACGGAATCGCCATCGGACCTTCCTCCCGAAGGAGCGAGGAGCAGTCGTGAAGGCCCGAGGCGCCGTCCTGAAAACGGACAGCGATGCAGTAATGGCCGACTGCCGCGATCTGAACGACCTTATTCAGCATCGAGCCCATCGATCTGCTCCAAAGGCAAGCCCGTCTCGCGGCGACGCCAGTTCGCCTCGAGCGCCTCTCGATTGAGTTTCGCCCACTCCCGGACGAGCCGCAAGGCCGTCGCGGGTAATTCGCCTTTCAATATATCCCCGGTTCCGATGGCGACCTGCGCTTCGTGGTCGCCATAGATCGCATGGAAATGCGGCGGAGCATGATCTTTGAGGTACATTCGAATGGCGATGCCGTAGAACGAAGCGATCGTCGGCATCGCCAATAGCTCAATTGTCCAAGAAGCTCCGCAGCTTCCGCGACCGGCTCGGGTGCTTCAGCTTACGCAGCGCCTTCGCCTCGATCTGGCGGATGCGCTCGCGCGTCACCGAGAACTGCTGGCCGACCTCCTCGAGCGTATGGTCGGTGTTCATGCCGATGCCGAAGCGCATGCGCAGCACGCGCTCCTCGCGCGGGGTGAGGGAGGCCAGCACGCGCGTCGTCGTCTCGCGGAGGTTGGACTGGATCGCCGCCTCGATCGGCAGAATGGCGTTCTTGTCCTCTATGAAGTCGCCGAGATGCGAATCCTCCTCGTCGCCGATCGGCGTCTCGAGGCTGATCGGCTCCTTGGCGATCTTCAGCACCTTGCGCACTTTCTCCAGCGGCATGGCGAGCTTCTCGGACAATTCCTCCGGCGTCGGCTCGCGGCCGATCTCGTGCAGCATCTGGCGCGAGGTGCGCACGATCTTGTTGATCGTCTCGATCATATGCACCGGAATGCGGATCGTGCGCGCCTGATCCGCGATGGAGCGGGTGATCGCCTGACGAATCCACCAGGTGGCGTAGGTCGAGAATTTATAGCCGCGACGATATTCGAACTTATCGACCGCCTTCATCAGGCCGATATTGCCTTCCTGGATGAGGTCCAGGAACTGCAGGCCGCGATTGGTGTATTTCTTGGCGATGGAGATCACGAGGCGCAGATTGGCCTCGACCATCTCCTTCTTGGCCTGCCGGGCCTCGCGCTCGCCCTTTTGAACCATATGGACGATCTTGCGGAACTCGGCGATCTCGAGGCCCGTCTCGGTGGCCAGCGCGTGAATCTCGCCGCGCAGCTCCTTGATCCGGTCTTTCTCGTTGGCGACGAATTCCTTCCAGCCGCGCGAGCCGAGCTTGGAGACGCGCATGATCCATTTGGGATCGAGCTCCGAGCCCTGGAACTTGTCGATGAAGTCCTCGCGCGCGACGCCCTGCGCGTCGGCGAGACGCAGCAGCTTGGTCTCATAGCCGATGAGGCGCTTGTTGATGTCGTAGAGCTGCTCGACCAGCGCCTCGATACGGTTCTGGTTCAAGGAGAGAGACTTCACATCGGTGACGATCTCTTTCTTGAGCTGCTTGTATTTGCGGTCCTGCGCCGGGGTCAGAGTCTCGTTCTTGAGCTTGTTCTCGACATTCTGATCCTGCAGCCGGCGCAGCTTCTTGTACGCATCGGCGACGCGGGCGAAAGTTTCCAGAACCTTGGGCTTCAGCTCGGTCTCCATGGCGGAGAGCGAGACGGAATTCTCGAGGTCGTCCTCCTCCTCGAAGGCCTCCTCCGGCGGCGCGCCGGCTTCGCCCAGCGCGGCCGGCGGCGAGCGCGGCGCGGTGGCGGGCGCGAGATCGGACGGCGTGACCGGCGGCTTGGCGTTCTTGCCCTCGGGGCCGGCGTAGGTCGCCTCGAGATCGATGATGTCGCGCAGCAGGACCTTGCCGGCCTCCAGCTCCTCGCGCCAGATGATGATGGCCTGGAAGGTCAGCGGGCTCTCGCAGAGACCGGCGATCATCGCCTCGCGGCCGGCCTCGATGCGCTTGGCGATGGCGATCTCGCCCTCGCGCGACAAGAGCTCGACCGAGCCCATCTCGCGCAGATACATGCGGACGGGATCGTCGGTGCGGTCGGCGGGCTCGGAGGTGCGCGTCGCGACGGCGGTGGAGCGCGCGGATTCGACGACCTCGCCGCCCTCGGCCTCCTCCTCCTCCTGCTGCTCCTCGCCCTCGGCGTCGTCGGGATCGTCGCCCTCGGAGACGGTGATGCCCATCTCCTGCAGCATGGCGTATACGTCCTCGATCTGGTCGGAGGAGACTTCCTCGGACGGCAGAACGGCGTTCAGCTCGGTATAAGTGACGAAGCCGCGCTTCTTGGCGAGCTTGATCATCCGCTTGACGGCGGCGTCGTTGAGGTCGAGCAGAGGACCGTCGGCGGTTTCCACCGCCACCGCGCCCTCGTTTTCGACTTTCTCGTCGTCTTTTTTCGCCATTCTTCGCTCCAAGCCCCACCCCACGCCGCCATTCCGAGCCGAAGGCTGCGCCATGCCGGGATCGTTCACTTTTCCGCTCGCCGCATTTTAACGAAAAACCACAGCGTCGACCGCATGACAAGACGGCGGACCCCGCAGAGGACCCTACCGATTCGCCCGAGCCCACAGTCGCGGCCAGGGCTTAACTTTCGCCTAACCAAATCGGTAGAGCTTTTGCTCGTCGTCCGATCGGCTTGCGGGTCAAAGGCTTCTCGCCGAACGGCCCGATTGTGAACCGAACCCGTCGAGAGCGGCTTCGGTTCCATCGAGCGCGTTCAATTGCGCCTGAATATCGCTTAATCTCGCGGAATCTTGCTCGTTGGGCGCGATCGCCAACCTCGCCTCGATTTTCCGCAGCTCTTTATCTAATGCGCGCACGCGATGTTGCAAGACGAGAGCTTGGCGCAGGCTCTCGGCGGCGTCGGCCGGGGCCGCCTCGGCGCGCACGCTCCACAGCGTCGCATGGGCGCCCATTCCCGCCAATTTCTCGCAAAATGCTTCTAGCCCGGCGGCGGCGGCGGCGCGAGCGAATTCTTCGCGCCCGCCGGCCCCGTCGGCGAGGCTCCGCACCAGCACGGCGCGCAGTCTCTCGCCCTCCGCCGAGGCGAAGTCCAGCGCCGTCACCGCCTCGAGATGGGCGGCGAGCAGCTCCGGGTGATTCAGGAGAATCAGCAAAATGAGCGCTTCTCGCGGCGCGATGGCCGGCTTCGTGCCGCGATAGAGCGGAGAATTGGCGAGCGCCGCGCCAATGGTCAGCGGGCCGCGCATGGGCTCTGCGTCGCGGCGGAAGCGCTGCGGCGGGCCGGAGCGGCGGCCTTCAGGCCGGCGTTGAAATTGGCCGCGCACGCGGCCGAACAGCGAATCGCAGCGGTCGGAAAATTCTTTCTGATAATGCCGGCGCAAGGTCTCGTCGGCGATGGCGCGGCCGAGCTCGGAGAGGCGGCGCTCGAGCGCGGCGCGCCGCTCGGGCGTGTCGAGCGGGACGCCCTCCGTCTCCCGCGCCCATATCAGATCGACCAGCGGGCGCGCCGCGGCCACGGCCGTGGCCAAGGCGGAAGGGCCGGCGGCGCGCAAGAGCTCATCCGGGTCCTGCCCGTCCGGCAGCAGCACGAAGCGCAGGCTGCGGCCGGGTCCGATCAGCGGCAGAGCCGTGTCGATCGCCCGAAAGGCGGCGTTGCGGCCGGCCTTGTCGCCGTCGAAGCAGAGAATCGGCTCCTCGGCGTGGTTCCACAGCAGGCCGCATTGCTCGGCCGTCAGCGCCGTGCCCAGCGGCGCCACCGTCTGCGGAAAGCCGGCCGCGGTCATGGCGATGACGTCGACATAGCCCTCGACGGCGATGATGTTTCCCGCCTCATGCGCCGCCTTGCGGGCGTTGTGCAGATTGTAGAGCGTCGCGCCCTTGTGGAAGAGCGGCGTCTCCGGCGAGTTGAGATATTTGGCCTTGGCGTCCTTTTCCATCGCCCGCCCGCCGAAGGCGATGACGCGGCCGGAGCGGTCCGCGATCGGAAACATGATCCGATTGCGGAAACGATCATAGGGGACGGCGATGTCCTCGCCATGGATGAGCAGGCCGGCCTCGATCATCGTCTCGACGCTCGCGCCCTTGCCGGCGAGATGGTCGCGCAGCGCATAGCGTTCGCCCGGCCCGAAGCCGAGCCGAAATTGCGCCTGCTCCTTTTCACCCAGCTCGCGGCGGGCGAGATAGGCGCGCGCCTCGGCGCCGGCGGGGCCGCGCAGCTGCTTCTCGAAGAATTGCGCCGCCCATTCCAGCACCTCGGTCAGCGAGCCGCGGCGCTGCTCCGCCTCCTGCGCCTCTTTCGTCTCCACCGGCATGGGCAGGCCGGCCATTCCAGCGAGCCGCTCAACCGCCTCGGGAAAGGAGAGGCCCTCCGTCTCCATCAGAAAGGTGAAGCCGTCCCCATGCTTGCCGGAGGAGAAGTCGTGAAAGAAGCCCTTCTTGTCGTTGACATAGAAGGAGGGCGTCTTCTCCGCCTGGAAGGGCGAGAGGCCCCGCCATTCGGGTCCCGCCTTCTTGAGCTTGACCTTCTTCGACACCACGGCCGAGACCGGCACGCGGGCGCGAATTTCATCGAGGAAGGAGGGTGGGTATCGCATCGTGTCTGTTATGGCCCTCGTCGATCGAGCGAAGCTGCTCGCGCCCCCTCCCCAGCCCTCCCCCGCTTCGCGGGAGAGGGGGCAGAGTCGGCGCGTCATCCATGTCTCGCGAATCGGCGCCGCCTCCCTCTCCTGCGAAGCGGGGGAGGGTGAGGGAGGGGGCCTTTCGATCGTCGGATCGAATGACGCAGGCCACTAGTAGCATTGTCGGCGCATTCGGCGCGCGCCGAATGGGCCTTTTGCCCGCTAACCACACGGGATCGGCGGCGCGTTCGACATGGAATGCGATCGTATATACGAAGTGCTTCGGCCAGCGCTAGGCCAGGGCAAATCGATCATTCCGTCGAAGCGCCGAGCGCTCCTCACGCCGGCTCGCGCACTTTCTCCTCCTCTGGCTCCTTTGCGCCGGGGAGAGCGGCCAGCTGCTTCGGCCGATAGGCGGGGTCGATCTCCGCTTTCTCGCGCACGGGGGCGAAATCCTCGCTGGAATCGATGGGGCGGATGTAATCGCCGCTCCAGGTCACATATTTGGCGAGGCGCTGATCCTCGAGCGGATAGACGGAGGGCAGGCCGAGCGTCGCCGGCAGCTTCACCAGCAGCACGGTCGCCAGACGATAGAGGAATGTCTGGCTGTTCTGAATCTTCTCGGCCGGATCGGGTGCGAAAGGCCGGGTGAAGGAGAGCTTCACATTGGCGAAATTCAAAAGCTTCAGGCCATTCTCCGCGGCGCGCTCGGCCATCCACACCAGCGCATAGTCGGAAAGGCCGTGCTCCTCATAGCCGCCGCCGACATTGGAGTGCACGCCCGGAAACCAGCGCTGCGCATAGAGCGGGTTGCTGCTCGCCGCATTGCGCTCGCGGTGATAGTCGGTGAGCGCGATCGGCGTCGGCCGGAAGGGCCAGCGGCGCTCGTCCGCCGCCAGCGCGTGATAGGCGGAATCGACGCTCGTGCTCAGCGTCACATCGTGAAAGCTCGTGTGGAAGAATTTGTCGATGAGCCGGCCGATAATTTCGCCATAGGGCGCGCCGAGCGCGCCGACCGTGTCCCATACGCCGAGGAATTTGATCTTGGCCGGATAGGGATGGCAATTCTCGTCGCGGAATGTCTGCGCGGAGGCGCCGCCCGGGCGCCATTCCGCGGCCCTGTCCTTGTAATGGTCATAGGCGATGGAGACGAGCGGCAGATTCCAACGCTGCAGCACGCCGAGATTGTGAATGAGCCCGGCGATGCTGCGCGCCGTATACGCGCCGCGGCTGAAGCCGAAGAGATAAATATCGTCGCCTGGCTCGTAATTGCTGACGATGAAGGCGTAGGCGTCCTTTATGTTTTCGGAAATGCCGAAGCCGAATGCGCCGCCGACGACTTTCTCGTCCTTCCGCGTGCCGACGCCGGCGATATAATGGGTGAGCTGCGGATTGCCGTCGGAGTCGGCGAAATCCGTGCCTTGGAGCATGCGGACGACATTGGTGCCGCGCTTGGTCGGCTCGTTCCATGTGCCGTCGCAAAAGATGACGAGCTTTTTCTTCTCGGGCTTGGTCGCGGTCATAATCGTCTCTTTCGCAAAGAGCTCGGCGCGCCGAAAAAATCACGCGCCTTAGATAAGGAATCGCATCGACGAAGGAAAAGCCCGCGCCCCGCGAAACGCTCAGCCTAGCCGAGCTTTTCGCGGGGCGCCAGATCGATGCATGAAACGGATGCGACGAGAACTCAGAAGGGCAGCGGGCCGGTGATCGACACGCGCACGGCCGGCGGCTCCATCGGCTTGAAATGACGGCCCATGACGCCGACGCCGCAGACACTCCCCGGCGCGACGCCGGCCTTGCACAGGCCATAGAGCGGATCGGAGGGGATCAGCGATCCATAGCCATAGGTGATCATGTCGGAGCGCGAATTGGTGACGTTGAAAGCGTCGGCCTGAATGCTCCAGCCATTGTCGAAGCGATAGCCGGCGCGCAGATTGAGCGTTCCGGTCGCTGGCGATTTGAAGGCGCCGTCCTCGGTCAGCGGGCGCTCGCCGAGATAGCGATAGCGCAGCGCCGCGAAGGGGCCGGTCGCCTCGCCCACCTCGATCTGGCCCATGGCGACGATGTTGGGCGAATCGGGAATGTAATTGCCGGGGGCGTTGCCGACATAGGTTCCGTATCCGATCGCGTCAGGCGACAGAAGATCGATCCAGGCCAGCGCCTGCTGCTGGTCGACGCCGCGGAAGCGCGCATGGGACAGCGACACGCTGCCCTCCATGCGCAGCCAGGAGGCGGGCGTGTAGTGGTTGATGATCTCCACGCCATAGCGCCGGCTCGGCCGGCCGAAGGCCGTGCTGCCGGAGTCGCCCTCGAATTGATTTTCCGAATCATTGTTCAGCCACCAGAAGGCGACCGAGGATTCGAGCCCCTCGAGCAGGCGCGTGGTCCGCACGCCGATCTCGGCGCCGCGCTGCTTCACCAGCAGGGGAATGGTCGCCACGCCGGAGCCGTCGGCCGGGCTCAGCCGGGTCACGGTTCCGCGAACGTCGGTCGAATGCAGCCCCTCGCCGAAATTGAGGAAGAGCTCGGTCTGCTCGAAGGGGCCGATAACGACGCCGACCTTCGGGCTGCCCATCGTCGCCGATTTGGAGCCGCTGTTCCAAGGGCCGGTCCAGATCGGAGCGCCATTCTCGTCCTTGGGCGCGGAGAGCGGATCCTGGAGGCTGCCGACGCTGGCGGCGAAATAGTCGAAGCGCACGCCGCCGGTGGCGCGCAGCCAGGGCGTGAAGCGGACCGTGGTGTCGGTCCAAAGGCCGACGCTGCCTTCCGCCACATGGCTGTTGGTTATGGTGTCATAGGGCTGGCGCCGCCAGCTGTCCTGAAGGCCGAGACGAATATTGTCGTAGCGGCTCTCGAGGCCGATGCGCGATTCGATCGGCAGGCCGGCGAGCTCGTATTTATAGGCGTGCTGCGCGTTGACGCCGAGCACTGTGCGCCGGTCGAACTGGCGGAACTGGTCGCCGACGTCGGGATGCGAGAGGAAATAGGTGAAGTTGTTGTAGAGATCGAGCGTCGAGCGGATGGCGTAGGCTTCCACGCGCGAGGAATGCGCGCCCTCCGTCTGGCTCCAGCGCGCCGATAGGCTGAAGCGCGAGGCGTCGCCGCCATCGGTGCTGTCGATATTGCCCCACAGCGGAAGGACGCCGCCATAGACGGCGCGCGAGGGAATCTGGTCGGTGGAGAACCAGCGATTGGCGTAGGCCATGGCCGTGATCGAGAGGCCGTCCTCCTGCGTGCCGCGCGACCAGCGCAGCACCGAATTGATCTTGCGCATCTCGTCCGGCCGCGTCCAAGGGCCGTTATAGATGCTGGATTCGATGGCGGTCAGCAGATTGCCGCCATTCACCTCGAAGCTCTTGGCCCCGAGCAGGCGGCCATAGGCGAAGCTGCCGCCCGTCGCCCGGAAGAAGCCGCGATCGAGCTTGTCGATATACTGCATATCGACCGCGCCGGCCGACGAGAAATCGCCCTTGTCGGCGTAATAGGGGCCTTTGCGGCCGACGACGGAGGAGAGCAGCTCCGGGATCAGAAAATTGGCGTCCGCATAGCCCTGGCCGTGGCCATGGGTGCGCATGTTGATCGGCATTCCGTCCAGCGTCAGCGAGAAATCGGTGCCGTGGTCGAGCTGGAAGCCGCGCAGAAAATATTGGTTCGCCTTGCCCTCGCCGCTGTGCTGCGTGACCGAGAGGCCGGGGACGATCTCGAGCGCCTCGCCCGGACGCGCGAAGGGAACGGCGTTGACCTGCTGGCCGCTGAAGACGGTCTCGCTGGCCGCCTCGATCCTCACCTTCGCCTTTTGCGCTTCATCCGAGCGCGCGGCGGCCGCCGCCGGCGTCGCGGCCGCGATGGGCGCGCCGACGTCTATGTCCGGGAGAGCCTCCTGGGCGATGGCGGCGGCGCCGAAAAGGGCGACCGCCAGGGCCAATGCCGAAACTTCGCCAACTCGCCGGCCAATCATCTCCGCCCCCTCGTATGATTTTTTTATTATCAGATCATACGAGCGCGGCCGTGGCAACGACCCGCCTACGGATTTACCCGGAGCGTTGCATTTGTGTCACAGGCCTCAGACGTGGCTGTGGCCGTGGTGGGGCTTTGGCGTGGAGGCGCTCTCTGGCGAATGCGCTTCCGCCGGCGCGACGACGAGCTGGCCATAGCGCACGCCGCGCTCGCCGATCACATGCCGGGCGAAATGCTCGACCTCCGACTTTGCGCCGCGCAGCAGCGAAACCTCGAGGCAGGTTTCGGCGTCGACATGCACATGCAGGGCGGCGATGGAGAGATCGGCGTGGCTGTGATGGTCGTGCATCAGCCGCTTCGACAATTGCCGCGTCTCGTGATCGTAGAGATAGACGAGCGCGCCGATGCAGGGGCGGTCGCCGCCGTCGGCCTCGGGCTTTTTCAGCAGGCCGGCGCGCACGAGATCGCGCACCGCCTCCGAGCGATTCTGATGCCCGCCGGCCTCCATATATTGGTCGAGAGCGGCCATGAGATCGTCGTCGATGGTCATGGTGACACGCTGCATATCGGACGCTCCCCTCGCGGCGGTCCAGGATTCCAACGAAAAGCTCCCGCCGCATGTCGTTGTTTTTACCCGTCCGGGCGCGGCCCTGCAATCGCGCGCGGGCCGAGAGGCGCGCGGTCTTGTCCATTTTCGCGGCGTCGGGCATTGTCGCGGCCCCGGCCGTCAGGCTTGCCCGGAGTCCATCGAAAATGAGCTGGTCGTTGAAATGCCTGCCGCTCGTCGTCGCCGCATTGCTCGCATCGATCGCGCCGGCCTTCGCCCATACGGCGGATATTTCCACCGCCAAGATCACGCCCGAGAAAGACCACTCCTATCAGGTCGACGTCGGCTTTCTGGCGACCGATCTCGAGCGCATCTTCTCACAGACCATGGCGGAGCGCTCCGGCGTCGAGCTTTCGCAGCCGGGCGTGCTGGAGACCGAGATCGGCAAGCTCATTCAACGCCGCGTCGCCATGCATGACGCCGACGGGCACGCCTGCGCCGGCCGCGTGGACTATGCCGGCGAGGACCCCAGCAATGCGGACAGCGCATTGGTGAAGCTGAAGTTCGACTGCGCCAGCGTTCCCGGCCAGATTTTCTACGACGCGAAAGCGCTCCTGGCCGCCGCCGGCTCCAAGGCGAAGCATCTCGTCACGCTGACCGGCGCCAACGCCGGCGAGACCATGCTCTATCCCGCCGATGCGCCGCTCGATCTCTCCAAGCCGCTGGAGACGGTGTGGCAGCTGATGTGGAAATTCGTGCAGGCCGGCGTCGAGCATATTCTCACCGGCTACGACCACATTTCCTTCCTCATCGCCATTCTTCTCTGGGCGACGCGCGTCTGGCCGGTGGTGAAGATCGTCACCGCCTTCACGGTCTCGCATTCGGTCACGCTGTCGCTGGCGGCGCTCGATATCGTCACGCTGCCCTCGCAATGGGTGGAGGCGGCGATCGCGGCGTCGATCATCTATGTCGCGGTCGAGAATTTCTTCTCGCGCCGCGTCGATGGACGCTGGCGCGACACGTTTCTCTTCGGCTTTGTTCATGGCTTCGGCTTCGCCAGCGGGCTGAAGGAGCTGGGCGTCCCGGCGAACGCCGTGCTGCCGGCGCTCGCCTCCTTCAACATAGGCGTCGAGCTCGGACAGGTGGCGATCGTGCTGGTCTTCGTGCCGGCGCTGCTCTTCATCGACAAGCAGACCGGCGGCAAGCGCAGCCCGCAGCTCGTCTATGCGCTGTCGGCCGTCATCGCGCTGCTCGGCGCCTATTGGCTACTGGAGCGCGTCGGCGCGCTGGATTTCGTGCTCGCGCATCTCGGCCATTCGGCTTGAGCGCAGCGGGAGCGCGGCGGCTTCGCGCAGCCGCGCTCCGTCGAATGGGCGTCGCTCGGCCGGGTCATTTGGTGACGATGAAGGACCCGAGAATGCCGCCGAGCAGCGCGCCGATGATCACCGTCCCGATCGCGGCGGGAAAGCCGACGACGCCGGCGCCCATCACGGCGCCGAGCACGGCTCCGACCCCCGCGAAAATATAGGCGTTCCGCGTCATCAGGCGGTCGACTTGGTCTTCTTCGGCCATGGTTCTCTCCGTTGTTCTCTATTGCTGGCCCTCGGACGAAGGGCTGGCTCCGCATGTCTCTAGCTAGCGCGCGCCACGCGGCGGCAAGGGCGGGCCGCCTGCCCTCACGCGAAATCGCCGATTCGTTTAGGATGACGCCCATGACGCCGGATGATCTCGTTTCGCGCCTCCTCTATCGGGACGGGCTGATGCTCGTCGTCGACAAGCCCGCCGGCCTGCCCGTGCATCGCGGCCCCAAGGGCGGCGAGAATCTGGAGGACCATTTCGACGCTCTGCGCTTCGGCCTGCCGCGCGCGCCGGCGCTCGCCCATCGGCTCGATCGCGACACCTCCGGCTGCCTCGTGCTCGGCCGCCACCGCAAGGCGCTGGAGCGGCTCGGCAAGCTGTTTCACGACGGGCGCATCAAAAAGACCTATTGGGCGATCGTCGAAGGCGCGCCTTCCGCGGAGGAGGGCCATATCGACATGGCGCTCGGCCGGCTCGATTCGACGCGCGGCTGGTGGATGCGCCCCGATCCGCTGGGCCAGCCGGCGCAGACGGATTGGCGTGTGCTGGGCCGCGCCCGCGACGCGCAGGGCAACGATCTCGCCTTCCTCGAGCTGAGGCCGCAGACCGGCCGCACGCATCAGCTGCGCGTTCATTGCCAGGCCATGGGCTGGCCCATGCTCGGCGATCCCGTCTATGGCCACGGCAAGCGCGAAGGCGCGCCGCCGCTGCATCTTCACGCGCGCGAAATCGACATTCCGATGCGCGAGAACAAGGAGCGCATCGTCGTGCGCGCCCCGGCGCCCGCGCATATGCGCGAAGCGCTGGCGCTCTGCGGATGGCGCGCGGAGGCGGAATGATCTTTCTCCCTCTCCCCGCGCGAGCGGGGAGAGGGCCGGGGTGAGGGGCTCGGGGCGTTTTCCGTTTGCGGCTCATGCCCCTGGCCCCTCATGCTCACCTTCTCCCTGCGAGCGGGGAGAAGGAAGGCGGCGGAGGCCGCGCAAATCTATCCGGGGGCGCGCATGACCACGCCGGTTCGCATCTGCTTTTTCGGCGACAGCCTCGTCAATGGAACCGGCGACGATGATGGTCTCGGCTGGGTGGGCCGGCTCGTCTCGCGCGAGCGCCGGGCGGGGCGCGACGTCACCGCCTATAATCTCGGCGTCTGCCGCGACACCAGCGCCGATATCGCCGCGCGCTGGCGCGAGGAGGCGCGCCGCCGCCTGCCGGAAGATTGCGACGCGCGTCTGCTGTTTTCCTTCGGCGCCAATGATTGCGTGGAGGAGGAAGCGGGCCGCGCGCGCGTTCCGCTCGAGGAGACGCTGGCCCATGCGGAGCAAATGCTGCGCGAGGCTATGACGCGCGCGCCCGTATTGATGGTGGGGCCGTTTCTGCCGGGCGCAGCGCGGATCGATGGTCTGTGCCCGCGATTGCAAAAGCTCTGCGCCGCGCTGCGCATTCCCTATATCGAGACGCGCGGCTTCGCTGCGCGCTGCGGCGTGCTTTTGCAGGAGGCGGCCGCCGGCGACGGCGCCCACCCCAATAGCGGCGGCTATGCGGCGCTGGCCGATTTCATCGGCGCGGCGCCGCAATGGCGCGCGTGGCTCGACCGCGGACTCACGTCCGCCAAGGATGCGCCGGCAGATCGCTGACGCCGACGACGGCGACGCCGGCCTGCGCGACGGCGTGGTCATTCTCCACCGAGCTGCCGCTGACGCCTATGGCTCCGACCAGCACGCCATCCTCGTCGACGATGGGCAGGCCGCCGGGGAAGGTGATGAGCCCGTCATTGGAATGCTCAATGCCGAAGAGCGGGCCGCCCGGCTGCGACAGCTTGCCGATCTCGCCCGTCGGCATGCCGAAGAAGACGGCCGTCTTCGCCTTCTTGATCGCAATGTCGATGCTGCCGACCCAGGCGTCGTCCATGCGATAGAAGGCTTTCAGATCGGCGCCGGAATCGACGACGGCGATGCACATTTTCGTGCCGAGCTCGGCGGCGCGCTTGCGTGCGGCGGTGATGGCGGCTTCCGCCGCGGCGATATTGACATGCATCGGGGACTCTCCTCGTCGCGCGAGCGCTGCGACACGACACAAATGGCTACGCCGAAGTCCCTTTCAAGTCCGTCACCTCGGCGCGATCGGCGCCGGTTGTGTCACAATGTCGCGCTCCGCCGGCCATTTCACGCGATAGGCGAGGCGCAGCTCTTTCGTCTCGCGCGGCTTGGCGTCGAAGCTCCAGCCCATCACGCCGCGCTTGTCGGCGATCTGCTTCGTCGTGGGCGCGGTCGTCTGCGGCAGAGTCTCCACCGTGATGGCGGTATTCTCCGAAAACGGAATCTGATCGACGACCCTCACCGGAACGATGAAATCGTGCAGATTCTCGACCGTCGTCTTGAAGTCGCGCGTCTCGTATTTCGTCTGGCCGAACCAGCTCGGCTCATTCTCGAGGCGCTTGACCGGCGCGCGCGCGACCTTGATCTTGTCGTCGGCGCCGAAGCCGAGCTCCACCGCCTCTCCCGGCGCGACGAAAGCGATGCGGCTCTGCCCCACATGCATTCCGTCGCGCTGCACGGCGACAGGGCCGGCCAGCAGCGGCGCGTCCTCCTCATTGACGATGCGCGCCTCGAGAAAAGCCGTGGGATCGAGCGCCGGCGCGATGCGCGCGGCGAGCGTCGGCGTCATGCGGCGCGCGGAGAGAATAAAGCTCTTCGTCGTCCCGTCGCCGGGCGCGCCGACGCGGCCGGAAATTTTGAAGCTCGCCTGAAAGGCGTTGGATTCGAGCGCCGCCGTCTGCTGCTCCGCGGGCGCAGGCTCGGGCGCCGCAGCGGCGGCCATCGGCGCTTCCGCCGATCTGCGCATCTGCCGCTCCATCGTAGCGGGCGCCGCGGCTTTCGGCGCATAGACGATCGGCGGCTCGTAGAAGCTCACGCGCTGCGGCTGCACATCGGGCGCCGCCGCGCCGCGATGCGCGCGCGTCGTCGAGACGGAGAGCGCGACATCGTTCCAATCCTCGCCCGTGCTCTGCGTCACCGCGGCGCGGCGAATGAATTCGAGCTGCGGCTTGCCCGCCGCGCCGCTGGTCTCGAGTCGCGCGTCATAGGCGGGCCGCCAATAGGCGCCGGCGACGAGATAGGAGAGGGACAATTGCAGCCTCCCGCCGCTCGCCGATTCGACGGCGATGGCGATCTCGCGCGACGGGCGCCGCGTCGCGCGCGCGCCTGTTCCCGACTCCAGCGCATGGATCTCGTCGTCGAGCTCCTTCGCCTTGACGCGGGCGCCGCGCAGTTCCTCGCCGGTTCTGGTCAATGCGGAGGCGATGGCGTCGAAGGCCGCGTTCCATTCGCCGATCGCGAGCGGCCGCGTCTCGGGGCCGAGCTTCTCCGGCCCGGCCTGCGAATAGCGCGCGATCATGGCCTGCTTGGCGGCGAGCGCGTCCAGCGTCACTTGCAGGCTCTCGCGCGCAGCGCGCAATTGCTTCAGCTTCGCTTCGATCGCCGTGTCCGGGGCCTGCGTCTCCGCCGGCGCGAGCCGCGCCTCGACGGCGCCGATCGTCACGCGCCCATTCGCCTCGCCGGAGACGCGCAGCGAATCGGCGTCGAGCGCGAAGGGAAGATTTTTGAGGAGAATTGTCGCGGCGCCGGCGGGAAGATCGATCGCCGCTCTGCGCGTCACTGTGGCGGCGTCGGGATGGACGATGACGCCGTCGATAATTGATGTCGCCTCGACGATCGTCTCCTTCGCCCATGCGGGGGTGAGAGCGATCGAAGACACGCAAACGAGCAGAAGCACGCGAAGCCGCATGGGCCGCCTCCTCGAGGGAAAGAAGGCGGCATCCGGCCCTATGCTTATGTCCTTTTCGCGGCGGCTCTCGTCCCTATGCGCGCTATCTCTCCGCCTTCGCCGCGGGCCGGTCGGTCAGCGTGCGCAGAAAGGCGACGATGGCGTCGATCTCGCTCTCGTCGATCCGCGGCGTCTCGTCCGGCTTGCGATCATAGGGAACTTCCTTGACGTTCACATTGTCGTGGAACGTCTCCGGCAGATCGTCGTATTTCGCGGTCGCGCCCTCTTTCTTGGGATACCAGCGCGCAGGATCGGTGTCGCGCGTCGCATAGAAGGCCACGACATCGCGCAGGCTGGCGAAGACGCCATTGTGCAGATAGGGGCCGGTGACGGCGATGTTGCGCAAGGTCGGCGCCTTGAACTGCCCGCAGAGGCTGTCGATGGCGTAGCCCTTGGGCGCGACCTTGGCGAGCCCTTCCCGCTTGCAGAGGCCGAGATCGACAAATGCGGGGTCTTTGTTGTCCGGTATGGCGGCGTTGCGCGGCGCGCCCAGCGCGTCATAGCTGAAATCGGTGAACAGCCAGTCCTGCGGATGGCGCGATTTCTCCTCGCCGACATGGCAGGCGATGCAATTGCCCTTCTTCTTGTCCTTGAACAGCGCGAAGCCCTTCGCCTCTTCGGCGGTCAATTTCTCGCGTCCGCGCAGAAAATCGTCGAATTTGGACGAGAAAGGATGAAATCGCTCGCTGCTCTCATAGGCGGCGACAGCATGCGCCAATTTGTCGAAGGCCGCATCGCTCTCGAAAATCTTCTCGCCATAGAGGCGCCGCGCGAGATCGGCATAGGCGCCGGATTTTATCTTCTCGACCACGGCGGCTTTCGACGGATTGTTCATCTCGCGCGGATTGAGCAGCGGCCCTTCCACTTGCGCGGCGAGATCATCCGCGCGGCCGTCCCAAAATTGGCCGCCGACGGGAACCAGCTCGGTCTCGCCGGTCTCCTCGTCCTTCTTCTTCATGAAATGAAAGCGCGGGCTGAAGGACACATAGCCGAGCGTCGGCGTCTTGCGCGTTCCGAGCGCGTCCGGCCGGCTGCCGCGCGCCAGCGCCGCTATGGGCGAGCCATTATTGCCCTGAAACGCCTTGGCGGGATCATGGCAGGAGGCGCAGGAGAGGCCGGCGGGCTCCGAGAGATTCTTATCCTCGAAAATTCGTTTCCCCAGCAGCTCCCGCTGCGAGAGACGAGCCTCATCGGCGGCGCGCGCATCGCTCGTCGTCGATTCGAGGCTCGTCGCCGGCGAGGCCGCGACGAGCAGAAATAAAAACGCGCGCGACAATGTCGAGAGGCGCGATCGAGCGGCGAGCGCCATTTTCAGTTTCTCCGATCGCGAGAGGGAACTCTCCGAATGAGCGGCGCGCGAAATCTAGTGAGGGAGCGACAATCCCGTCAAACTCCATAGATTGGATAGGTTCCAAACAATGCTCTCGCCGCTTCAGCCGCGCGGGGTCTCCGGCTGCGCGACGAAGAGCAGGATGAGGCCGAGCGAGCCGATGAATCGAAACGCCGGCTGCTGGAAGTTCCAATCAATGGAACGCCACATCTGGAACCATTCGCCGCCGATGATCATGAAGCCGAAGAAATAGAGCGCGAAGCCGAGCGCGAGCCCGCCGATGGCGCATTGCTTCGCCGCTTCGAAGCGCGCGGCCTCATCCTTTCGTGCGCCAAAAAGCCGCAGCGCGCCATAGAGGCAGAGCGCGCCGAAGGCGAGCTCCGTCGCGATGATCCCGGCATAGAGCAGCCGCTGAAGCGAGTCGGAGACTATGGCGCGGCTCATCAGCGCGGCGTCGGCATGGGTCGTGTCCATGGCGACGACATGGCGAAGGACCTCGAAATTCGTGTCATAATCGAAAATATTGCCGAGCCCGGCGACGAGGCCGAGCAGGCCGGCGCAGGCGGTGAGCAGGATCTTGGCGATGCGAGCGATCATGCGTGCGTCCTCCCCAGTGTCTATTCGGATCTATGTTCCGCCGATGACGCGGGCGAGGCGGCGATGACGACAATTACGACATTGGCGCAAATTCTTTTCATTCTCGTCATCCTCCCGCTGCTCTTCGGCGCGCTGATCGTCGCCTCCGACGGCGGCGCGCGGCGCGCATTTCGCATCGCGCTGCATCGCCGCGTCGCGCATCTGCGGCCGCCGCGCTACGCCATCGTCGGCGATAGCCTCGCGGCGCAATGCGATTGGCGCCCGCTCCGCCGGCGTCCTTTCGACGTGCTGCGCCTCTGCCTCGGCGGCGCGACGTTGAAGGATATAGGTGCGCAAATCGTCGAGGCGCGCATGATGGGCGCGCGCTGCTTCGTCATCGACGGCGGCTTGAACGATCTCTTGTTCGACGAGGCGCCGCTCGCGCAGATCGAAAATGATTTTCGCGCGCTGCTGCGCCGCCTGCCGGAGGATGCGCGCGGCGTTCTGATGCTCGCGCCGCATGTCGCCGATGCGGCGATGGCGCCGCGCATAGACGAGATCAATGCGCTGATGCGCGCGCTCGCCGAGGCGCGCGGGCTCGCCGTCGTCGATCTCGCGCCGCAGCTCTCGCACAATGGCGCGCGGCGGCCGGAGATGACCGATGACGGCCTGCATTTCTCGCCGCTCGCCGCGAAGCTATGGGTGCGGGCGGCGAAAGAGCGCCTTCTTCGCGATGGGCTCGCCTGAGCGCGGCGCGCCCTATGTAACGCGGCGCGGGCGCAATTCCACCGGCGCTCGCGCTCACGCCAAAGCGCGAAGGAGGTCGTAAAAATGGGTCTCTTCAATTTCTGGAACAACTCGAAGAGCGGCGAGCAGATCGACAAGAATGCGCCGTCGCCCAAGGGCGCGACCGAGAACGCCGCCGCGCCCGCCGATGAGCTGAAGAAGGAGATCGAGAAGAAGGGTCTCGACGCCTCTAAGATCGAAATCTCGGTCGAGGGCGACAAGGTGAAGCTCGGCGGCAAGGCGGCCTCCACCAGCGACGCCGAGAAGATCGTGCTCGCCGTCGGCAACACCAAGGGCGTCTCGCAGGTCGAGAGCAATATCGTCGTCGGCAAGCAGGAGACGGAATCCTTCTTCTACAAGGTGCGCCAGGGCGACACGCTGTGGAAGATCGCCGAGACGCAATATGGCCAGGGCAAGGGCGGAAAATACGAGGAGATTTTCGCCGCCAATCGGCCGCTGCTCTCCGATCCCGACAAGATCTATCCCGGCCAGGTTCTGCGCATTCCCAAAGCCCAAGGCGCCGCGGGCCAGGCCTGATTCTCTGTCGCGCGGCCTCCTTCGGGAGGCCGCGTCACGCCGCCAGGAAAAAACGGATGCGCGCGTGGGAGCTATTCTCGAAATGCGCGCGCGACATCGAAAACGAATTGCCTCGCAAAGGCGCGCGTCACATAGTCCGCGCCGCAAAAAATCCTACGTGATCGAGGCGAAGCGTTGAACCTATGCATCTATCGTCGCGCGCCCTATCTTGCGATGCTCGCAGCGACCTTGTCTCTCTCCGTCATTGCGAGCGCGCGCTCGTCGCGAGCGGACGAGCTGCCGCAGCGTCGGCCCGGTCTCTGGCGCATAAAAACAATATCGCCGGACGTGGGATTGCAGTCGCATGACGTCTGCATCGAGGCGGGCGACGGCATCCTCGGCGCTCCGCAGGACAATTGCACGAAGCCGACGGTCGAATCCGCGCAAGGCGGCGAGGTCATCGTCACCTTCTCATGCGATCTCCACGGCGCGCGCGAGGTGACGAGCCTTTTGTTCACCGGCGACTTCTCGAGCTGGTATCGCGCGCAATCGAAGACGACGCTCACGCAAAAGAGCGGCGTCGCGCGCGAGCGCTCCGGCTTCACCATAGACGCGAAATTTCTGCAGCCAGAATGCCCGAAGCCGTGACGCCTCAACGCTCGGGCGCGAGGCCGACGATATAGGCGGAGAGCGAGTCGATCTCATCCGGCGTGAGGATGAGATTGGGCATGTTCCGATGCGAGCTGCGCAGGAAAACCTTTATCGCCAGCTCCGTCGTCGAGGGCATGCGCGCCACATCGACGAAGCTCGGCGCCTTGGCGGCCTCGTTCTCGGCCGGCGTCTTCTCGTCTATGCGATGACATTCGACGCAGAGCGAGGCGGCGAGGCGCCGCCCGGCCGCAGGATCGCTCGATTGCGCGAGCGCCGGCGCCGCGACGCCTCCGCAAGCGAGGAAGGCAAGGACCATCGGCGTCGCGCGATTCATGGGCTCTCCCTCCGAAACAGCATGCGAAGCTATATTGTAAAGTCGCCGCGCTTGAAGATCGACACCAGCGTGACTCCCTTTTCGGCGAGCTTTTCCGCCGCGCCTTCCTCACGGTCGACGACGACCAGCGCGCGCGTCGCTCTCGCCTGCGGGTGCTCCTCCGCCATGCCGGCGATGGCCTCCAATATAGAGCCGCCCGTGGTCGCCACATCGTCCACGATCAGCGTCTCCCCATCCTTGGGCACATAGCCGTCGATGCGCTCCTTGGCGCCATGGCCCTTGGCCTCCTTGCGCACGAAGAAAGCGTCGACCGGAGCGCCTTTGGGAAAGCTCACCGCGGCGATGGCCGCCACCAGCGGCACGGCGCCCACGGCCAGCCCGCCGACGCCCTTTATCCCCTGCGCCTTCATATAATCGACGACGATATCGGCGATGAGATGCGCGCCCTCCGGCAGCATGGTCGTCTGGCGCAGCTGGAAGAGATAATTGCTCTTGCGGCCCGAGGAGAGCGTGAAATCGCCGCGCAGCAGCGAATGCGTGTCGATCAGCCGATGCAGCCGCGCCCAGCGCGGATCGGCGGGGTCGATAACGGCGTCGGGACGGGAAGGCGCGCGCGTGTCGCTCATGGGCTGTCGAAACTCCGCTGTCGATCATGAGAAATAGGCCGAGGGCCGGCTGCGGTCCCTTACGCCGAGGAACTCGCGGACTTCAAGCCGGTTCCATTCCTCGGCTCGCGCCGGGGCCGCGCCCAGCCGGACTGCGCGGGAAAAATCACCGAGAACAAAAAAAGAACTTGGCGACGAGAACAAATGGGATACAATCTGCCCATCCGATCTTCTGTTCGCCACCGATCCAATCATCACAAGTCTTTCGCCCCGGGGCCGCATCTCGCGTTGCGCCCGCCGCCCGACCCGTGCCAGAAGGAATCATCGCCGTGAGCCAAGCCAATCTCCGCCTCGTGGAAGGAACATCCGTGGACAAGACCAAGGCGCTGGACGCCGCTTTGTCGCAGATCGAGCGGGCCTTCGGCAAAGGCTCGATCATGCGGCTCGGCAAGAATCAGAAGGCCGTCGAGATCGAGACGATCTCCACCGGCTCGCTCGGCCTCGATATCGCTCTCGGCGTCGGCGGCCTGCCGCGCGGCCGTGTCGTGGAGATCTATGGGCCGGAATCATCGGGCAAGACGACGCTGACGCTGCATGTGATCGCCGAGGCGCAGAAGAAGGGCGGCGTCTGCGCCTTCGTCGACGCCGAGCATGCGCTCGATCCGGTCTACGCCCGCAAGCTCGGGGTCAATCTCGAGGAGCTGCTGATCTCGCAGCCGGACACGGGCGAGCAGGCGCTGGAGATCACCGACACTCTGGTGCGCTCCGGCGCGGTGGATGTGCTCGTCGTCGATTCGGTCGCCGCGCTGACGCCGCGCGCCGAGATCGAGGGCGAGATGGGCGAGGTGCAGCCCGGCCTGCAGGCTCGCCTGATGAGCCAGGCGCTGCGCAAGCTCACCGCCTCCATCTCCCGCTCCAACACGCTCGTCATCTTCATCAATCAGATCCGCATGAAGATCGGCGTGATGTATGGCTCGCCGGAGACGACGACCGGCGGCAACGCCTTGAAGTTCTACGCCTCTGTGCGTCTCGACATTCGCCGCATCGGCTCCATCAAGGACCGCGACGAGGTCACCGGCAATCAGACCCGCGTGAAGGTGGTCAAGAATAAGGTGGCGCCGCCGTTCAAGCAGGTCGAGTTCGACATCATGTATGGCGAGGGCGTCTCCAAGGTCGGCGAGCTCATCGATCTCGGCGTGAAGGCCGGCGTCGTCGAGAAATCCGGCGCCTGGTTCTCCTACGACAGCCAGCGTCTCGGCCAGGGCCGCGAGAACGCCAAGACCTTCCTCAAGCAGAACAAAGAGGCGGCCGAGCGGATCGAGCAGGCGATCCGCGAGAATTCCGGCCTCATCGCGGAGCGCATTCTCGACGCCGGCGGCGAGGGTGAGGGCGACGGCGACGAGGACTGAACGCGGGAGGCCACCCTTCAGGGGGAGGGCCGGACGGCGCAGCCGTCCGGGGTGGGGTCGCGGCGCGAAGACTCCCGAAGCGTCATCCCCTTCCGCGATCGGCGCCGCCTGTTCCACTTCGCGGACAAATGCTCTAGAAGGGCTCGGTTCGCGCCGGGCCTTTTCCTTTTCCCAGCGACGGTTACGGCCGAGCGCGCGTTCGATGGCATTTCGAGCCGAACAAGCGGGCGACAAGAACCGATATGAGTGGCGTCAACCAGATCCGTTCGACCTTCCTCGACTATTTCTCGCGCAATGGACACGAGAAGGTCGCCTCCTCGCCGCTCGTCCCGCAGAACGACCCCACGCTGATGTTCACCAACGCCGGCATGGTGCAGTTCAAGAATGTCTTCACCGGCTTCGAGAAGCGCCATTACGCGCGCGCCACCACGGCGCAGAAATGCATGCGCGCCGGCGGCAAGCACAATGATCTCGACAATGTCGGCTATACCGCCCGGCATCTGACCTTTTTCGAGATGCTCGGCAATTTCTCCTTCGGCGATTATTTCAAGGAAGGCGCGATCGAGCTCGCCTGGAACTTCGTCTCCCGCGAGCTGGCCCTGCCGCGCGAAAAGCTGCTGGTCACCGTCTATCACGACGATGACGAGGCGTTTTCGCTGTGGAAAAAGATCGCCGGCTTCTCCGACGATCGCATCATCCGCATCCCCACGGCCGATAATTTCTGGAGCATGGGCGACGTCGGCCCCTGCGGCCCTTGCTCGGAGATTTTCTTCGATCAAGGCGACAGCGTCGCCGGCGGCCCGCCCGGCAGCCCGGACGAGGATGGCGACCGGTTTCTGGAGTTCTGGAACCTCGTCTTCATGCAATATGATCAGACCGCGCCCGGCGAACGCGCGCCCTTGCCGCGGCCTTCGATCGACACCGGCATGGGCCTCGAGCGCATCGCCGCCCTTCTGCAGGGCGTGCATTCGGTTTTCGAGATCGACCTCTTCCGCCGCCTCATCGGCGCCGTGGCCGACGCGACCAATGTCGATTCGGCCGGCCCACAGGCGGCGAGCCATCGCGTCATCGCCGATCATTTGCGCGCCTCGGCCTTTCTCGTCGCCGATGGCGTGACGCCCTCCAATGAGGGCCGCGGCTATGTGTTGCGCCGAATCATGCGCCGCGCCATGCGCCACGCGCAGCTTCTCGGCGCCGCCGAGCCTTTGATGCATCGCCTCGTCGGCGAGCTGGTCTCAGAGATGGGCCTCGCCTATCCCGAGCTGACCCGCGCCGAAAGCCTCATTCGGGACACGCTGCTGACCGAGGAGACGCGCTTTCGTCAGACTCTCGTGCGCGGCCTCTCCATCCTCGACGAGGAGAGCGCCTCGCTCACGGCCGGCGCGAGCTTTTCCGGCGAGACCGCCTTCAAGCTCTACGACACTTACGGCTTTCCGCTCGATCTCACCGAGGATGCGCTGCGCCCGCGCGGCATCGTCGTCGACAAGGCCGCTTTCGAGACCGCCATGGAGCGCCAGCGCGCCGAGGCCCGCAAGGCCTGGGCCGGCTCCGGCGAGACCGCGACCGAGGCCGTCTGGTTCGCGCTCGAGGAGCGTCTCGGCGCGACCGAATTTCTCGGCTATGACCGGGAGAAGTCCGAAGGCCAGATCGTCGCCCTTCTCCACGAAGGCGCAGAGACCTTCCGGCTCGAGACGGGCGCACGCGGCGCCGTGCTGCTCAATCAGACCCCTTTCTACGCCGAATCCGGCGGCCAGATCGGCGATATGGGCGTGATGCGCGCCAAGGGCGTGCGCTTTCGCGTCACCAACACGCAAAAGAAGGTTCACGGCCTCTTCGTCCATGAGGGCGTGGTGGAGGAGGGCGCGCTCGTCCCCGGCCTCGCCCTCGAGCTGGAAGTCGAGCACGCCCGCCGCAACGCCGTGCGCGCCAATCATTCGGCGACGCATATTCTGCATGAGGCTTTGCGCCGCGTGCTCGGCGATCATGTCGCGCAAAAGGGCTCGCTCGTCGCGCCGGACCGTCTGCGCTTCGACTTCACCCATCCAAAGCCGCTGAGCGAGGACGAGATCGCCGCCGTCGAGCAGATCGCCAATGAGGTGGTGCAGGACAACGCCCCGGTCGAGACTCGGCTGATGGGTCAGGACGAGGCCATTCGCTCCGGCGCCCGCGCTCTGTTCGGCGAGAAATATGGCGATGAGGTGCGCGTCGTCGCCATGGGCCATGCCCCCATCGACGTCGATCGCGCCTTTTCCGTCGAGCTCTGCGGTGGCACCCATGTGCGTCGCACCGGCGACATCGGCCTCATCAGCATCGTCTCGCAGGGAGCCGTCGCCTCCGGCGTGCGCCGCATAGAGGCCAAGACGGCGGAAGGCGCCCGCGCGCAGCTCGTTTCCGAGGCCAAGGCGCTGCGCGAGATCGCCGCGCTCGTCCGCGCCTCCGTCGAGGACGCGCCCGCCCGGCTCGCGAGCCTGATCGAGGAGCGCAAGAGCCTGGAGCGCGAGCTCGCCGACGCCAAGCGCAAGCTGGCCATGGGCGGCGGCGGCAATGGCGGGGCGGAGCCGATCCGCGAGGTGGCCGGCGTCAAGCTCTTCGCCAAAGCGGTCAGCGGAATAGACGCCAAGGATTTGAAGTCGCTCGTCGATGAGGCCAAGAAGACGCTCGGCTCCGGCGTCGTCGCCATCGCCAACGCCTCGGCCGACGGCAAGGCGGGCGTCGTCGTCGGCGTGACGGCCGATCTCACCGCGCGCTACAACGCCGTCGATCTGGTGCGCGTCGCTTCCGAGAAGCTCGGCGGCAAGGGCGGCGGCGGACGGCCCGATCTCGCTCAGGCCGGCGGGCCGGACGCCACCGCGCTCGAAGCTGCGCTGACGGCGATCGAGGACACGCTGCGGGCCAAGGCGGCGCAGTGAGCGAGCGAGGCGCCGCCGCGATCGAGGAGGCGCCATCCTGCCTCCGTCGCCGCGTCCATATTCTGCTCGACAGCGGCGGCGTCGGCGATCGCGCCGCGCAAATCACCCATGGCGCGCTGATGGCGCTCGTCATCCTCTCCGTCGGCGCGGTGATCCTCGAATCCGATCCCGACCACGCCGCGCGCTATGGCGCGCTCTTCTGCGTCGTCGAATATGTCGCCGTCGCCGCTTTCAGCGTCGAATATGCGCTGCGCATTTGGAGCGCGCCGGACCATGCGCTCTATGCCGCCATGCGCCCTGGGCGCGCGCGGCTCGCCTTCTTCTGCTCGGTTTCGGCGCTGGTCGATCTCATCGCCATCGCGCCATTCTATCTTTCCGTCATCATCGCCGCGGATCTCCGCGTGCTCTTATTCCTGCGCCTCGCGCGCTTCTTCAAGCTGGCGCGCTATTCGCCGGGCATACGCTCCATCTTCGCCGTGCTGGAGGCCGAGCGCAAAGCGCTCGCCGCTTCCGGCATCGTGCTGTTCGGCGTGGTGCTGTTCATGGCGACGGCAATGCATATCGCCGAGCATGACGCGCAGCCGGAGGCTTTCCGCTCCATTCCCGCCGCCATGTGGTGGGCGATCCAGACCATCGCGACTGTCGGCTACGGCGATGTGGTGCCGCATACGCCGGCGGGCCGCGTCATCGCCGCAATCTCCATGGTGATGGGCTTCGTCATGCTCGGACTGCCGGTCGGCATCGTCGCCACCGCTTTCGCGGAGGAGATTCACCGGCGCGATTTCGTCGTCACCTGGAGCATGGTGGCCAAGGCGCCGCTGTTCGCCACGCTCGACGCATCGGCCATCGCCGAGATCATGCGTTACCTGCGCGCGCAATCCCTGCCGGCGGGCGCGCTGGTCGTGCGCCGCGGCGAGCCGGCGCATTCCATGTATTTCATCGCCGCCGGCGAGGTGGAGGTGGAACTGCCGAGCGGGCCGGCGCGGCTCGGCGAGGGGCAGTTCTTCGGCGAGATCGCGCTTTTGCGCAAGACGCGGCGCACCGCCAATGTGCGCGCCGCGACGCCGATAAAGCTGCTGATTCTCGACGCTTTCGACCTACATGTTTTCACGCAGCGCAATCCGGAGATCGGACGCCATATAGAGGCGGTCGCGGCGAGCCGCTCGGAGTTCCGGCCCGTGGCCCCGGAAGGCGGTCTGCGCGAAGGCGATCTCGTGGAAGCGGAGATCGATGCGCGCGACCTTCCGCCGCAGGAGAACGGCCCGTGAAGGCGAGAGGACGCCCCTGACAAAACGGGCGCCCACGTCTTAGATCAATGAAAGGAGGGAGCGCTCATGCATGAGAAAATCCTCATTCCGCTCGATTTGACAGAGCCGGACCTCACGCGGCTCGCGCTGGACGAGGCGCTCGCCCTCGCCAAGGGCTCGTCGCAGCCAAAGCTTCGGCTCATCAATGTGCAATCTCTGGTGCCCGTCGCCTTCATCGACTACATCCCGCCGAATTTCGACGAGGAGCTGCGCACGTCGGCGGAGCAGGAGCTCGCCGATGTCGCGGCCAAGATCGACTATCCCAAGAATCTGGTGACGACGGTGGTGCGCTTCGGCGCGATCTATCCGGAGGTGCTGGCGGAGGCGGAGGAGTGGGGCGCCGATCTCATCGTGCTCGGCTCGCATCGGCCGGCCATGTCCACCTATCTGCTCGGCTCCAACGCCAAGACCATCGTCCGCCACGCCAAATGCTCCGTGCTGGTGGTGCGGCGATAGAATGTTCGCGTGAAGAAAGCGCGACCGAGCAATGAGATCGAGCGTCGTTCCGGTTCGATCCGAGCCGGAACGACTGTTCGGGAAAGCGCCCTCGGCCAGTCTGCCCAAACGCGCCGGAACGGCGCTCAGTCCTTGCGTTCTCTCTTGGCGCGCACGCGCTCGCGGACGCATTCCTGAATGAAGGCGCGCTGGATCGCCCGTTCTATCCCGCGCGCGGCGGCCTCCTGCCGGCATTGCTGCCGCTCGACGCGCGTCGACACGCGGCCGAAATAGCAGCGTCCCAAAAAGGCCTCGCGTTCCGGCCCGACGAGGTTGCGCTCATTGGCGCGCCCCTGGCAGGCGTGGCGGATGCGTCGCGCTTCGAATTTGGTGAGCCGCTTGCGCACGGGCGCCGGCGCCGGCTGCGCCGATTTGCCCGCGAGCGCCGGAGGCGCGGCGGGCGCAGAGGGTGTGACAGGCGCGGGCTCCAGCGCCGGCGGCTTGTCCGCGCCATTGGCGGCGAGAGCCGGCGACGCCGGCGTCGCGGCCGAAAGGGCGCAGATCAGCAGTCCCCAAAATCCGACGGCGACGCGGCGGGCGGGGCGGGCGCTCGAGGCGAGCGAAACGGATGTCATTTTCTTGTCTCGCGGCGAGGGGCGGGATTACGAGCTTTGTCTACTTGGGCAGATAGACGATTTGGGCAGATAGACGATTTTCATCGATCGAGGGAGGCGGCTCGCGCATATTCGCAGTCATCGACGCTGGCCATCAGCCGTTCCGATCCGGGCGCATGCCGCGGCGGCGGAACAGATCATGCGCGCCGAGCACGTCGCGGGGCAGCACGCGATCGGCGATGCGGCGCTGCTCGTCGGAGAGCGAGGCGAAGAAGCTGCTCTCGGCGTCGGCGAGGGCGCGCAAATTTTCCACATGGCGGCTCAGCCGATCGGCGCGGGCGCGCAGCGGCGCGCCGGGGTCGCGTGGGGCGCTGTCGCGATTGCGGTCGATCGCCGCGGCGACGATGGCGGCGTCGCGATCTTGAACCAGAGCATGCAGCTGTTGCGCGAAGGCGGAGAATAGCCGCTCCTGCTCGCCGGAGAGGCGCAGGGCGAGCCGCCATTCGTCCATATGGCTCTCGAGCGGATTGCGCCTGGCGACAAAGGGGTTCTCCGCCGCGCGATTGAGCGGCTCGGCGATCGGCGCATCTGCGACGACGAAGGCCATGAGGCTCACCGCCAGAGCGATAGCGAAGCGCAGCAACATCGTCTTAGAACCCCGATGCAAACTCGGAACCCCGATCGAAACTCGAATCCGGTCCCTACGCCGCCTTTGAGACCGAACCATGGCCGCCGCCGTAATTTCGTCGCTCGTCGCCGCCACGGCAAGCCCGTTAACGACGATTCCGGGGCTCATGTTAACGAATCGGCCCTCCATGGGCAAAAAGCCCCGTCTCGGCCCGTGGACGCGCCGCCGCGCGGCGGCGAGAACATGGCGTAATTTCAGCGGCCTATTGAAAATACCCCGAAATTCCGCCTATTTCGGTCATCTCTTGGTATACTTACAAAAATTGTCGTCAAATCTAAACGGATTGGCCGAAAAACTGAGCTATCGACTTACGGAGCAAGCAAAACAATAAAACTAATCTCGTCTCCACATCGGGGAGACGACGAAGATGTTGGGTAGAGTAGCGAGACTGACGATGAGCGCGGCGCTGGCCAGCGCGGTCTCCATTTTGGGAACGGCGCCCGGCTGGGCGGGCTCGGAGCATCTGCTCCACGCGGCCCTCGGACCGGAGACGAGCGTGCCCTATGGCTGGCTGGATTTTTGTCATCGCTATCGCGGCGAATGCGCCGCCGAGGCTTCCGCCGGGCCGCGCGACATCGATCTCACCGCCAAAGCCTATAAGGACATTCAGCGCGTCAACGCCCATGTCAATCATGCGATCGAGCCGGTCTCGGACATGGATCATTGGGGCGTCGTCGACCGCTGGGACTATCCCACCGACGGCAAGGGCGATTGCGAGGATTATGCGCTGATGAAGCGCCGCCTGCTGGTCGAGCTCGGCTATCCGCGCGCCGCGCTGCTGATGACGGTGGTGAAGGAGAAGAATGGCGATGGCCATGCAATATTGACGGTGAAGACCAATCGCGGCGAGTTCGTCCTCGACAATATGAACGATGCTGTGCGGCCCTGGACCAACACGCCCTATCGCTTCGTCAAACGCCAGTCGCAGCTCGATCAGAACGTCTGGGTCGTGATCGACGATCCCAACGCTCCGCTCTTCGCCGCGCGCTGAGCCGGCGCGCGGCGCGCCCTTCGGCAGGGCGCGCCGCGACGGTCAGATCGCCTCCAGCCCTTTGGCGTAGCGCTCGGCGTTCTCGACATAATGTTTCGCCGATTCGAGATTGCGGGCGAGCGCGCCTTCGTCCAGCGTGCGCACGACGCGCGCCGGCGAGCCGACGATCAGGCTGTTGTCGGGGAACTCCTTATTCTCCGTGACCAGCGAATTGGCCCCGACGAGGCAGTTGCGGCCGATCTTCGCGCCATTGAGGATGGTCGCGCCCATGCCGATCAGGCTGGCCTCGCCGATGAGGCAGCTGTGCAGAATGACGCCATGGCCGATGGTGCAATCGGCGCCGATGACGAGCGGAAAGCCCATATCGGTGTGGAGGACGCTATTGTCCTGAATATTGCTGCGCGCGCCGACCGTGATCCATTCATTGTCGCCGCGCAGCACGCAGCCGAACCAGATGTTGGCGTCCTCCTCGAGCTGCACGCGGCCGATGACTTGAGCGTCGGGCGCGACCCAGAAGCGGCCGGAGGCCGGGACGCGCGGCGCGACGCCGTCGAGCTTGTAGAGAGGCATGGTCCTGGTCTCCCGCGCCCCTCTTTGCGGTCGGCCTCGGAGCGAGGCGCGAGGGGCGTTCGCCGACCTTCTAGTGTCTTTGGCCGAAAGAGGAAACCGCGCGCCGCGGGCCTGAATCGGCTAAGCTCGCCGAATCGGCTTCGCTCCACTTTCTTTGGATCATGCGCCTCTTCCTCGTCGCTCTGATTTTGGCTCTGCTCGTCGCGGCGGGCTATCGCTTCACGCGCAAGACCGATGCGGCCGAGCCGGCCATTGTCGCCGCCGGCCTCGGCGAGGCGCGCTTCGCCTATGCGCCCGCCTATGCGCGCGACGATTCGACGCGCTACGGCGGCGCGCCGGACCGCCTCTCCTTCGTCGCCGTGGCGCCGGATTTCGGGCCGCCGCAAAAGCCGAGCGCCGATCCGCGCCGGCGCGCCGCGGAGGAGCTGGATCCGATGCGCATCTTCGTCACGCTCGCGCCGCGCGAGGAGGCGCTCGATCCGGCCGAGCGACCCTCGCGCCTCTATGCGCGATTTCTGGAGAGCGAGGTCTGGGGCGGGCCGGGCGGCCTCGTCATGCGGCGCTTCGAGCCGGGCACGCCCTATGAGCTGGAGCTGCTCTATCTCGCGCCGCCGGAGGGCCGGGATTTTTTCGCCCGCTGCCCGCGTCGCGACGCCGGCTTTCTCGGCTCGGCGCCCTGCATTTGGGCGCTGCGCTGGAAGAATCTGGATGTAGAGGCGCGCTTTTCCGCCGCTCTGCTGCGCGATTGGGAAGAGCTCGCGCGTGGGCTGCGCGCCTTTCTGGCCTCGATCGACGCCGATCGGCCGCGTCCGCGCTGAGGCGGGCGCTCAAAAATCGTCGAGGTCGAAGTCCAGAATGGCGATCTGCAGCGTGTAGCTGGTCTGCTTGGCGTCGTCGGCGGAGATGACGCCGAGGAAATCCTCGCCGCTGTTCAGCTCGACGGAATCGGTCTTGCGGCCGCGCGGCGCGACGGTGAGCTTGTCGTTCTCGAACAGCTTGCGCAGATAGGACTGCAGAGTCTCGCGGCCTACGGGCAGCTTCATCGCGAAGGCGAAGGAGCGGTCGCCGTCCTCGTCGTCCACGACGATGGAGGCGACCTTGCGCTCGCCGAAATGAACCGCGGCGTCGTCGGGGTTCTTGGGATCGGCGGTCACGCGAATCCCCTCATTGCCGAGCGCCTGGCGCAAGAAGGCCTGCAGCTTGCGCAGCTCGATCTTCTCCATACGGCTCCCCCGCTTCGCGCGCCTCTTGCCGAGCGCCTCGCCGTCGTCTCGCGGCCCGCAGCCTGTGCCACGAAAAGCCGCCGCGCCGCAAGAGGGGCTCCCGCCGGGGGCGGCGCAATGAAAAAGCCCGGCGCGATGCGCCGGGCCATGTCGAGCGGCGGCGTTGGCCGAGGCTTCACTCGCCCGCGGCTTTGAGGCGCTTGTTGCACTCGCTCCAATATTTCGGCCAGGTGGCCTTGGGGTCGGCCTTCAGCAGCTCGGCCTTCTTGGACTTCCATTCGGCGCCGCATTTCTTCTGGCGCGCGGCCTGGGCGGCCTTGCCTTCGGAGACGGGCTTGGCCGGCTTGGCGGCGGTGGTCGGGGCGGGGGCCGGAGCTGGAGCAGGCGTGGCCGTCGTCGGCGCGGGGGCCGGCGCCGGGGTCGGCTCGGGCGCGGCGGCGGCCGGAGCAGGGGCGGGGGTCGGTGCGGGCGCGGCGGCGGCCGGCGCGGTCTCGGCGGGCTGCTCGGACAGGCGCACGCGGCAGGCTTTCAGAAAGTCCTGCCAGCTCTGTCCCTTCAGCTCATTGGCGGCCTTGGCGGCTTGATATTGCGTGCCGCATTCCTTCAAAACATTCGCCTGCGCTTTCGCTTCACCCGTGGCGGCGACCGCCAAGCCGACCGCGAGGGCGCCGACGGCAGCGTAAGAGACGAGACGGATCGACATCAAATTTCTCCTTGGTGAGCGCCGTCGCCAATGATGATTCGTCGGCGCAAACGGCTCCCGACGGCCGCACTGCGAGCACGGCCTGTGCCAATTGTCTTGCATCGGGGCAGGGGCCGCAAGCTCGCCGGGACCGTAATCCGGATGTTATGAAACGCTCTTTGGGCTCAGATGGCGCACGGAAAGCGTGAGGGAAGGGGCGATGGCCGCCGAAAGAGAAAATCCACGCGCCTGGCGCGACGCCGCGGCGCTGCTTCATCCAGATGGCGTTTTGCGTTGTCCGTGGGCCGGTTACGATTCGCTCTACGTCGCCTATCACGACGAGGAATGGGGCCGCCCGGAGCGCGATTCGCGCGCGCTCTACGAGAAGCTGATTCTCGATGGCTTCCAGGCCGGCCTCTCCTGGATTTCCATCCTGCGCCGCCGCGAGGGCTTCCGCGCCGCATTCGAGGGTTTCGATCCCGATCGAATCGCGCGATTCGACTCCGCCCGCGTCGAAGCTCTGATGCAAAATCAGGCAATCATCCGCAATCGCGCCAAGATCGAAGGCGCCATCGCCTCCGCGCGCGCCTATTTGGAGCTCGAGGAGAGCGTGGGATTTTCCAATTATCTCTGGGGCTTCGTCGATGGGACGCCGATCGTCAACCGGCCCCGGACGACGGCCGACATTCCGACGCAGACCGACATCTCGCGCCGCCTCGCCAAGGATCTGAAAGCGCGGGGCTTCGCCTTCTGCGGCCCGACCATCGTCTACGCCTTCATGCAGGCGGTCGGCATGGTCGACGACCATCTGGCGGAGTGCCATTGCGCGAGCCATTCTTGAACGCCCTGGGGAAAAGCGATCTTCTCTTTCGTTTGTTCTGTTTGTGTTCTTGGCGGCAAAAATTCTGGGCGTTATGATCGCCATGCTACGGCTTTTGTTCCGTTCCGTTGAACCCACAATGTCGGATGTCGACCCTCCACCTCGTTCCAGAAGATATTTCAAGCCTCTATGAGACCCATGAATGGCGAAACGCGGCCGGCGTCTTGCTGACGGCGCATCCTGATGAGTGGGCCGAGATTTTGGAGGCGCTGAGAGGGTTCCGGTTCCGCGCATCCGATGTGCTCGCGCCGGGCAAGAACAAGTCCGATCTCGCGAAAGGTCTCGATAGCGCTCTGCTGAGACATGGCTGGCGGGAGACGCAGTTCCAAACGGCCGTAAAGGTTGACGATGTCGTGCGAGAAAGCCCGACTCACAAGGTGGACTGCTATAAGAACCGCGTCGCCCTCGAAGTGGAATGGAACAATAAAGATCCATTTTTCGACCGTGACCTCAATAATTTCCGACTACTTTTCGACCTCAACGTCATCGATGTCGGCATTATCTTGACCCGCTGTTCCGAGCTTCAGGCGATTTTCAACCGTCTGGGCAAAGGAAAGAGCTATGGCAACTCCACCACTCACATGAAAAAGCTGATCCCACGCATCATGGGCGGCGGCGGGGGAGGTTGTCCCATACTGGTTTTCGGCATTGGCGCGAAACTGTTCGTCGAAGACGTTCCGCTGGCTGAAATTCCACCTTCGAATGATTCGACGGATGAGAGAGACGATGACGAAAGCGAGCGCTGACCTGCTGCAGGACCTCGGACGATCGCGTTTCGGCGTGGTCTTGGCGGATCCACCCTGGCGTTTTGCGAACCGCACCGGGAAAATGGCGCCGGAACACCGCCGCCTCTCGCGCTATGGCACAATGGAGGTCGAGGAGATTTGCGCTTTGCCGGTGGCCGAGGTGGCCAAGGAGACTGCCCATCTCTATCTCTGGGTGCCTAATGCGCTGCTGCCTATGGGGCTCGAGGTGATGTCGGCTTGGGGCTTCACCTATAAGTCTAATTTGATCTGGCACAAGGTCAGGAAAGATGGCGGATCGGACGGACGCGGCGTCGGATTTTATTTCCGAAACGTCACAGAGATGATCTTGTTCGGCGTGCGCGGAAAAAACGCTCGGACTCTTGCCGCTGGACGTCGGCAGGTCAATTTTTTGGCGACGAGAAAGCGGGAGCATTCTCGAAAGCCCGACGAGCAATACGATCTTATCGAAGCGTGCTCGGCTGGCCCTTATCTCGAGCTTTTCGCGCGTGGGAAGAGAAAGGGCTGGTCGTCCTGGGGCAATCAAGCCAGTGACGATTATTATCCGAGCTGGGACACCTATGCCTATCATTCGGGTGTGACCGGTGTGGCCAACATGAGCGAAGAGTGATGGACGCAGCGACCGCATGAGGCCGCCCAAGACCCGAACTGTGCCAGGCGCCCCTCGCGCCTGGCAGCGCATGCTGTCCGGCCGGCGGCTCGATCTGCTCGATCCCTCGCCGCTGGATGTGGAAATCGAGGATATCGCCCATGGGCTGGCGCGCGTCGCCCGCTGGAACGGCCAGACGCACGGCTCACATATATTCTCGGTCGCCCAGCACAGCCTGCTGGTCGAGGAGATCGCCTGCGCGCTCTCGCCCGGGCTCGGACGCGAGGGGCGGCTGTTCATGCTGCTCCATGACGCGCCGGAATATGTGATCGGCGACATGATCTCCCCCTTCAAAGCCGCCATCGGCGACACATACAAGAGCGTGGAGAAACGCATTCTGACGGCGATCCTGCTGCGCTTTTCTCTGCCGCCGGAGCCGGACGCCGCGCTGTTGCGTCTCTCCAAGCGGGCGGATCGCGCCTCGGCATTTTTCGAGGCGGTGAGGCTCGCCGGCTTTACACGCGGGGAAGCCGAGCGCATCTTCGGCCGTCCGGCGGTCGCGCCCGACGCTTGCGCGCAGGCGTTGGAGCCGCTTTCGGTGGAAGAGGCGCAGCGGCGCTTTCTGGCGCGCTTCGCCGAGGTCGAGCAGAGCGCGTAGCGACGTATGAGAGCGTGAGGCATCGAAGTGACACAGAACGGGTGAGACATGGCGCACCTCTATGTCTGTTCGCTCACGAAGGTCGTCGACACGGTGCGCGCCAGCGGCGCGCGCTCGCTCATCACAATCCTCACCGCCGGCTCCTCGCTGGCGCGGCCGAGCGAGATCATCCCCGAGCGACATTTGCGGCTCGCCGTCTCCGACATAGACGCGGATCAGGACGGCCATGTGCTGGCCAATCGCGCGCATATCGAGAGCCTTCTGGCCTTCGCCGGCGCGTGGGACCGGCGTGAGCCGCTGGTCATCCATTGCTACGCCGGCGTCAGCCGCTCGCCGGCGGCGGCCTTCATTCTCGCCTGCGCGCTCGCCCCGCAGCGGGCGGAGAGCGAATTGGCGTCCGAGCTGCGCCGCGCCTCGCCTACCGCCACGCCCAACCGCCGTCTCGTCGCTTTGGCCGATCGCATTCTCGCGCGCGACGGCCGCATGTCGGCGGCCATAGCCGAGATCGGCCGCGGCGCGGATTGCTACGAGGGGGCGCCCTTCGCGCTCGAGCTCGCCTGACACGCATGACATGACGAGCTTCGAGCCTCGGCGCGAGCCGCCTGCATCTTCGCGCGACTCGGAAGGACCGCTGCCGGTCGCCATCGGCCTGACGGCGGCGATCGTCGCGGCGCAGGAGGACGAGCCGCTCATCCTCACCGTCGCCGCCACGGGCGAGGACGCCCGCGCCGCTCTGCCCTCCGGCCCTTTCGATCCGGTGCGTCACCGCACTTTCGAGATCGGCCTGCGCGCCTGGGTCGCCGAGCAGACCGGCATGTCGCTCGGCTATGTCGAGCAGCTCTACACTTTCGGCGACCGCGGCCGCCACGCCCGCGCCGGCGACCGCGATCCGCATGTCGTCTCCGTCGGCTATCTCGCGCTGACCCGCATCGCCGAGGAGCAGGCAGAGGAGATCCGCGGCTTTCGCAGCTGGTACGAGTTCTTCCCCTGGGAGGATTGGCGCGGCGGCCGGCCCGAGGCGATGGAGGCGACGATATTGCCCGGCCTCTCGGCCTGGGTGGAGGAGGCGCCGGATGCGCTCTCCTCCTCCGGCCTGCGGCGGCGCGACCGCGTCAATCTTCTGTTCCGCCCGCAGGGCAGGGGGTTCGACGAGGAGAATGCGCTCGAGCGCTATGAGCTGCTCTATGAGGCGGGACTGGTGGAGGAGGCCTGGCGCGACGGCCGCGAGGCGGCGCTGAAGCGCGGCATGAAGCCGCCGCCGCTCGGCGCGCCCATGCAGCACGATCATCGGCGCATTCTGGCGACGGCGATGGGCCGGCTGCGCGCCAAGATGAAATACCGCCCGGTGATCTTCGAGCTGATGCCGCCGGCCTTCACGCTCACCGAGTTGCAGCGCACGGTGGAGGCCATCGCCGGCCGCCATTTGCACAAGCAGAACTTCCGCCGTCTCGTCGAGACCTCCGCCGCCGTGGAGCCGACGGGGGAGGTGTCGCTGAAGACCGGCGGCCGCCCCGCGGCGCTTTTTCATTTTCGCCGCAATGTCTTGCAAGAACGTCCTGCGCCCGGCCTCAGGGTCGGAATCAGAGGATGATCCGACGGGCGATCGGATGGGTCGCCGTCCAGCCGACCGCTCGAGGATGATCCGGCCGTTAAGAGACTATTCACCCTGTCATGGTGAATTTTCTCTTATCGGACGTCAGTAGAGCGTAGGGGTGTTGCTTGAGCTATCTGTCGCCGCCGCCTGCTCCGGCGCCGGTCATCGTCTATAAGGACGTGGGCGGTTTCGTCTCGGAGTATCAGGCGCAAACGGAAATCTATCGCCGCGAGGGCCGCGAGGTTCGGCTGCACGAATGCCGGTCCGCCTGCACAATGGCGCTCAGCCTTCCCAATGTCTGCGTCTATCCCGACTCGCAGGTCAAATTCCATTTGGCCTATAATCCGATAGACCGTCAGACCGACGCCGGCGTCTCCGCCGAGCTGTTCAATTACTATCCGGCGGCGGTGCGCGAGCGGCTCGGCTATCTCACTCGGCAATATCGGGTGCTGAGCGGCAATGAGCTGATTTCGCTCGGCATTCGCAATTGCAACGGCAGCGACCGCACAGTGGTCGCCAGCCGCGCCCGCCGCGGCGCGCAGACGGTCGCCGCCGCCGCGCCGGCCGCCGATCCGCTCGGCGATCTCGCGCAAAAGGTGCGAGGCGCAGTGTCGCAGGCCTTCGCCGATCCCGCCGCGCCGCCGCAGGGGCCGATCCGCCTCGCCCTCGCCGAGCGCGATCGGCTGTCGGCGAGCCGGGCCATAGATTCGACTCCGACCGCCTCCATCCGCGCCAATGAACCCGCGCCGATCGAGGCGCCCGAGCCGCCCCGCCGCCCGCCTTCCGCTGCCTTCACCAGCGCAGATGCGCAGCAAGCGCCGCATTCGGAGCCTTTGCCGGAGATGGCCGCCTCGGCGCCGCTGATCCCCGGCGGGCAGCCGATTTTGGCCTCCGGCGCCTTCGTCCTGCCCCTCGCGGGAGGCGTGGCGCATTGACTTTCAACGGGAACTCGACATTGTGTCACTCTGACGGCTGGGCAATTTTTCGCCATTATGTCGAAATAGCGTCCTTGCCTTACGCGCGAATCCGATTCGCTCGTCTCGAGAAGAGGCCGGGTCCCGCGTCGCCGAGGCGCCGATAGGGACGAAGCCGCGATCGATCTGCCGATCGATCGTCCGTGCGTTCGGCGCTCGCGTCTTGCAATTCATTTCGTCGGGCCTTCTCGCCCGTCGACCAGCGGAAAGAACAGACGTTTTGGACGATCGGCGGGAAGGCGCGCCTCTCCTCTCACGACGGTCTATCGCGCGGCTCGCGAGCGCCGCCGCAGCGCTCGTCACGGCGCTGGCTCCGTCCTTCACCGAGAATGCGGTCGCCAATGGCGAGACGCGCACGCTCTATCTCTTCCACAGCCACACCAAGGAGCAGATCGCCGCGACCTATCTGGTCGGCGGCCGCTATGATTCCTCGGTGCTGGAGCAGCTGAACTGGTTCCTGCGCGACTGGCGCCGCGACGAGCCCACCAAGATGGACCCGCATCTGTTCGATGTGGTGTGGGAGGCCTATCGGCAGGCCGGCGCGACCGAGCCGGTCCATGTCGTCTCCGCCTATCGCTCGCCGGAGACCAACGCCATGCTGCGCCGCCGCTCGCGCGCCGTGGCGAAGTTTTCGCAGCACATGCTCGGCAAGGCGATGGACACCACAATGCCGGGCATGTCCATGGAGCAGATCCGCGAGGTCGGCATGCGGATGCAGCGCGGCGGCGTCGGCTATTATCCCACCGCCGGCACGCCTTTCGTGCATCTCGACGTCGGCGGCGTCCGCTCCTGGCCGCGCATGAGCTACGACCAGCTCGCCCGCCTGTTCCCGGACGGCAAGACGGTGCATCTGCCGACCAATAACCAGCCGCTCGCGCGTTACGAGGAAGCCAAGGCCGAGATCGAGGCGCGCGGCAACGGCGCCTATGTTCCGGCCGTCGAGCGCCAGAGCAAGGGTCTCTTCGCCATGCTGTTCGGCGGCGGCGAGGAGGACGAGGACAGCGCGATCGCCGCGGCCCCGCCGCCCGCTGCGCGCAAGCAATGGGCCTCTCTCGCGCCGCGCCGCTCGGGCCGCGTCTCGGCCGACGCCGAGGAGGAGAGCGCCGAAGCCGCTCCGGCGCCGAGCCGTCGCGAGCAGGAGCGCATCGCCGTGGCCGAGCGCAATCTGCCGCGCGGCGAGACTCAGATGCGCGCCGAGCCGGTCGCCGTCGAGCGTCCGGCCGAGCGGCAAAAGCCGGTCGCCGTGGCCGCGCTCGGACCCTCCGCCGAGGAGGCGAAGATCGACGCCAAGCTCGACGCGGCTCTGGCCGCGCCTCCGCCGCCCCGGCGGCCCATGTTCCTCACTGTCGCCGGCGCGCCGCTGCCGCCCACGCGGCCGAGCGAGTTCGGCGCCCTGGCCAGCGCGCCCGCCGCGCCGCCCGCCCGCCGGGCCGGGGGCGCCATCGCCAGCCTCGTCGATCTCAGCGCCGCCAGCCTGCGCGGCGGCGTCAGCGAGGAGGCGCATAATGTCCCGCCGCCGCCGGCTCGCCCGGCGCAGCAGGCCGTCGCCAAGCCGGAGCCGCTGCTCGCCTATGCGCCTTCCGCCGCGCAATCGCTTCCCTATGGAAGCGATCTCGCGCCGGAGCTGCGTCTGCCCGCCGCCAAGCCGGCGCCGAGGCCCGCGCCCGCCAAGGTGGAGCTGGTCCCGGCGCGTCTCGACCGCTCCAATTTCCAGGCGCTGACGACCGGCGTGTCCGCCAGCCGGCTGCCCGGCGGAACGGCGCTCGGAACCACTCTCGCGGCGCCGCGCTCCGCCGCCCGCGCCGACACGGGGCTCTTCGCGCCCTCGACCTCGAGCGGACAGGCGCAGGCTTTCGCCGGGCAGGCGGCGATCTTGCCGACCGATCGGTTCGTCTCTGCGCGCTGAGCTCGCCCTCGCCCGATAGTCGTAAGCGCCCCCTCCCTCACCCTCCCCCGCTTTGCGGGAGAGGGGAACGGCCGGCATTGCGCGAAATCTCGAATGAAGAGCGGAATCTGCCCCCTCTCCCGCGCAGCGGGGGAGGGCCGGGGAGGGGGCTTTCCCGGCTCTAAATCAGTCCTTTATCTCGGTCTGAATGGTGTAGATGTCATAGGGCGGCGTCGCCTCGCCATTGGCGTAGGGCTCTGCCTCGCCGATCGCGCCATCGGGCGCGACCGAGCGGCGGACGATGCCGGCGAGCGGCCCGCCGTAGACCTGGATCGCGATCGAAACCTCCTCTGCCAGCGCATTGGCGAGGGCGGCGGAGGGGCCTGTCTTGGAAAGCCGCGCTTCGACCGCGCCTTTCTCCAGCGTGCGCGCATCTTCGGCCGCGCCGGGCGGGCGCCGCGCCACCGCGCCGCGCAAGACGCCGGCGATCTCCCAGACCCCCGGCTGCTCCAGCGACAGGCCGGCGCCGCCGGCGAGCACGGAGGCGACGACGGCGAAGCGCTCCTCGCCGTCGCTGTAGAGCTGGAATTGCCGTCCCCGCCCGGGCAGAGCCTCGGCGAAAACCGCCGGCAGGCAATCGTCGCTGGCGACGAGGCGGGTCATGAGATCGCGGCCGATGAGAAGAATCTCCCGCTCGCTGTCGGCGAGCTCGACCATCGACTGAATATCCCAGATGAATCGTTTGAGCGCCGGCGGAACCGGCCCTCTCTCGGTCGCGTGTGAGGTCATGCCTCCAAAAATGCAAGCGTCGCGCCATTGCCGCCCAGCGGGCTGGCGCCGCAATTGATGGAGTCTCCTGTCGCAGGACCTCGGGAGACGGAGCAAGGGCGGTGATAAAGGACTATATCCCGGAGCTGAGCGAGGTGCGCATGGTGCGTCGCGCGCCGGAACGGCCTTTCGCGCTCAATGGCGCCGACGCGCGCTATGTCGAAGCCTGCCTGCGCGACTTCGAGGCGGCTTTCGGACTCGACGCCTATCCGGGCGTTCCGTTCGAGCAAATTCCGGGGCGCGCGCTGATCGGCGACCTCATCGACTGGTGGCGCGGCATGGACCCGGAGGGCGAGGCGCAACAGAACGCACACTCCCGCCTGCCCGGCGCGATCCGCCTGCTCGACACCGTCTCGGCGCTGATGGAGGAGCTGTCCCAGCGTCGCGCCGGGGAGAGCTGAGGCGCTCGCGGTCACGACTGTCGGATATCGAACAATCGCGGCCCGGTCGCCGCTCCTTCCGCGCGGATGCGACTCCGCGCGGCGAGAATCGGCGAAATGCGCGCCTGACGGCGGGCGCCACGCGTCATAACTTGCGCCCCAAAAATTTCTCCGCCTCGCGCTTTTCCCATTCTGCATTGAAGAAGGGTATTTTGTCGAAGACCGACAGACCGTGAAGCGCGAGGCCGACGCCCCAGCCGAGGGCGGGCCAGACCGCCCAAACATAGCGGGGATTCGTGAGCAGATTGATGGCGAACAGAGCGCCGATGACGGTGGCGTATTGCACGGCGTGCAGATAGAAGCGCTTCACTTTGCGCACATGGGCGAAAGCGAGCGCCTCGGCCGCCTCGTCTGCGTTGCTTGCGGGAGCGGGCATGTCGACCTCCTGGAGTTGAGAGAGATCGATCTCGAAAACGGACGCCAGAGCTTTCGCGCTCTCGAGGCTAGCGGAATTGCCGCGCTCGATGCGCTGGATCGTTCGTACGCTGAGGCCGCTCACAGCGGCGAGCTGCTCCTGCGACCAACCGCGTTGAAGCCTGAGTTTTTGAACCAGCATGGCGATTCCCGTTTCGAGTTCGACACGCTCTTCTTTCGCCTCGCGCCGAATTCGCGCCACGTCGCCGACCCGACTGGCGCGCCAGTGTCGGGTTATATCAGACGATTGTCGGATTGTTGTCAGGTCGTGGCGGGGGCGGCGGCCGTCTGAGCCGCCGTCGGTTATTTCGTTGCCAGCGCGTCGCGTAGCAGCAGCGCGATATGGCGGGCCTGGCGGCCGCTGCCGTGCTCGATCTGGTGGCGGCACGAAAAGCCATTGGCGATCAGCGGCGCGTCGGGCGCGGCGTCGCGCATCGCCGGCAGCAGCGACAGCTCCGCCATTTTCATCGAGGTCTCGTAATGCTCCGCCTCGAGGCCGAAGCTGCCGGCCATGCCGCAGCAGCTCGTCTCGACGATGTCGAAGGTAAAGCCCGGAATCCAGCCGAGCACCTTCTTCGTCGCCTTCATCACGCCGAAGGCCTTCTGATGGCAATGGCCATGCACGACCGCCTTGGGCAGATCGAGCGGCTTCAGCGACAGGCGCAGGCCCTTGTTCTGATATTCGCGGGCGAGAAACTCCTCGAGCAGATAGAGCTGCTTGCCGAGATCGCCGACCTCCGGCCCGAGGCCGAGGCTGTACAGCTCGTCGCGCAGCGACAGCAGGCAGGAGGGCTCGAGGCCGATGATCGGCGTCTTGGCGGCGATCTCGTCGCGGAAGGCGGCGAGCACGCGCTCCGCCTCGCCGCGCGCCTTCTTCACCATTCCGGTGGTGAGGTATGTGCGGCCGCAGCAGAGCGGACGGTCCGGCTCCGCATCGGTCGGCGCCGGCTTGGCGATGCGCACGCTATAGCCGGCGTGCTCCAGCACCTCGACGGCTGCCTCGGCCACATGCGGATCGAAGTGATGGCAGAAAGTATCGACGAAGAGGATCACCTCGCCGCGCGCGCCGGCGGTCGCCGCCGCTGGGGCCGAGCGGACGAAAGCCGCGGGGGCCGGCTCCGGAAGGGGACGGCGGGCGGTGACGCCGATCCATTTTTCCGCGAGCTTGGAGAGAAGGCGCGAGCGATTGCGCAGGCGAATGGCGAAGCGCAGGAGCGCACGATGGCGGCCCGTCCATTCCGGCACGCCGCCGAACAGGCGCAGGCGCTTCGGCACGCCGACGATCTCATGGCGCTGGGCGAGATATTCGGTCTTGATCAGCGTCATATCGACGGCGCTGGGACATTCCTTCTTGCAGGCCTTGCAAGAGACGCAGAGGTCCATCGCCTCGTCGAGACGCGGATCGGCGAAAGCGCGCTCATCCGTGCCGTCGTTGAGCGCGGCCTTGAAGGCGGCGACGCGCGCCTCTGTGGAATGCTTGACCTCGCCGGTGACGCGATAGCTCGGGCACATGACGCCTTTGGCGGTCTTCTGGCAGTCGCGGCTGTGCATGCAGACGGCCACCGCCTTGGCGTAATTGCCGCCCGTCGCCGGAATGCCGGAATAGGCGTCGCCTATTCCGTAAGTGTCGTAAGCCGACCAGTCGAGAAATGTCTTCATGCCGCCCGTTTCCTCGGGCGGCATGGAAGCAATAATTACGCCGTCAGACGGCGGCGTGGGCTTCCTCGGCCGGGGCCGCGGCCTGCGCTTCGGCGGCCTGCTGCTCGGCGGGCTGCTCTTGCGGCGGCTCCTGCGCCGCGGGCTTGCGGCCATAGGTGATGATCCAGAGCCCGGCGCGGACCTGCTCTATCGCCTCATAGCCGGCGCGCTTGAAATAGGTCTCCAGCTCCTGCGGGGTCGAGGTCTTGCTGATCTGCGCCGGCCGCTCGAAGGGCGGCACCGCGCAATGCTCCTCGAAGAATTTCCAGCCGAGATCGGAGGTGATGTCCACATTGTCGACGAGCATGCGTCCGCCCGGCCGCAGAATGCGGAAGCCTTCCTTGATGTAATTGAAGCGATCCCATTCCTCGAGATGCATGAAGACGACCGTGCTGTAGACGACGTCGACGGAAGCGTCCGGCACGGCGGAGAGATCGAAGCCGCTGGTCGCGACCGTGCGCACATTGTCGAAAGCGGCGAGGCGCTGGCGAATATGGACGAGCATGTTCTCGGCGACGTCGGCGCCGATCCATTCCTTGCAGATCGGCGCGAGCGCGGCGCCGACGCGGCCGACGCCGGCGCCGATCTCCAGAACCACATCGTCCGGGCCGATGCCGACAAAGGACTGCAGCATGTCGCGCGTGCCTTCGCCCATCTGGCGATAGAGATCTTCGTCGATATAGCCGGAGACGGCCATTTTCGCGTCATTCTCGGAGACCGAGACGGAGTTCCAAATGTTCTTGTATTGGCTGCGGTTGAGCTTGACGTGCTCCACGGGGATGGGGGCGTTCTTCAGCCCGACCAGCGAACGAAGCGCGCGCAGGATGCGGCGGCCGATGGGGAGCTTCTTGGCGTTGTCCTGAATGCTCATGCCATTCCTCTGTGAAGAGGCGCCCGCTCGCCGCGCGCGCCTTCGAATCTATCCGCGGCGCGATGGAAACGCCGCCGCGCCGCGAGAACTCGTCAGTCGACCGAAGCGCTCCGTCTGGCGAAAACGGAAAATGTCGGCAGCACATTGCCCGCCGTCCCGATGATGTCGTTCAGCACGGTGACGTCGTCATAGCCGAGCGCGGCCAGCACGGCGAGTATGTCGTCCCTGTGCATCCAATTGGGAAAATCCATCGCGCCGCCGCAAAAGGCGACGCTGCGATCGCCATAGCCGCGCGCATAGAGACGCACGTCCAGACTTTCGAACTTCTGCGTGAATGTGTGAGGAAGCTGGTCGTCGTCGACCATGACCGTCCACAGATAGATGGCGTCGGCGCGCTCGGACAGGGCGCGCAGCAGCCGCAGCGGCTCGCGCATGTGATAGAGCACGCCGCTCGCGACGACGAGATCATAGCGCGGGCCGGCCTGCTCGAGCCATTGCACGAAATCGCCGAGATAGAAGCGCGTGTCGGGAAAATCGAGGATTTCCCGCGTCACCAGACATTTCAGAAAGGCGAGCCGGTTGGCCTCCACCGCGTCGATATGGGCGCCGGCCTTCGCCAGCATATAGGTGTGCGCCCCCTCCAGCGGACCGAGCTCCAGCACGCGGCGTCCGGCGAGATCGCCATAGCGCTCGATGCACCAGGTGATGCGCGGATCGTCGAAGGCCGGCAGCCGTCCGGCCGTAAGCCCCAATTCGACGGGAAAATGGCAGTTCCAGCCCGGAATGGCGTCGATGGCGTTCTGGTGCGAGGGCGCGCGCGTCTCCTCGCCGGAAAACAGGCTGGCGACAGCGACCTCCTCGGAGCGGGTGCGCCGTCTGAACCAATTTCGTCCTATCAATGCGAAAACCTCGCCTTTCGAATCCGGGCCGCGGCGCAGCCCCTAGCACAAAATCCACGGCTGCGCCTAACCCGGCGCGGCGGTCCTCGAGCGACGGTCTCGGCCCGGCTTGCGCCTGCGCCCGGCGCCCCCCATCTTGTCGGCGACTTCCGCCTCGGAGCCCCCATGCTGCAAGACGCCCTGGACGCCGCCCGTCAAATCTTCTCGCCGCCCTTTCGCAACGTTCTGCTCAAGAGCCTCGGTCTGACCTTCGTCCTGCTGGCCTTGGCCTGGACGGGGCTGGACAAGGCGGCGCTGTCTTTTCTCACCGCCGACAACTATTGGTTGCGCGCGGTCGTCACCTTCGCGACCGGCGCCGGGCTCGTCGTCGGCCTTGCTTTTCTCATCGCGCCGATCTCCATCCTCGTCGCGGGGTTTTTCCTCGACGATCTCGCCGATGTGGTCGAGGAGGAGATCGATCCGCACGGGCCGCGCGGGCGTCCGCTGCCGGCCGGTCAGGCGATGGTGATGGCGCTGCGCTTCGCGCTCGTCTCGGCGGGCGTCAATCTCGTCGCGCTCTTGCTGCTGCTCGTGCCCGGCGTCAACGCCATCGTCTTCGTGCTGGCCAACGCCTATCTGTTCGGCCGAGAATATTTCGCCTTCGCCGCGACGCGCTATTGCTCGCTGGAGGAAGCCCGCGAGCTGACCCGTCGCCATGCGACGACCTTGTTCCTCGCGGGCCTGTTCATCGCGGGCTTCGTCGCCGTGCCGGGCCTCAATCTGTTCACGCCTTTGTTCGGCGTGGCCTTCATGGTGCGCCTGCACAAGCGCCTCACGGCCCCTGCCGCCCGCGCGGAGGCGCGGGCGCGCTGAGGGCTGGAGAGGCGCTGGGCGCGGCTCAGGCGAGCCGCTGCGCCTGATATTGGCCGGTCTTGCGGTAGCGGTAGAGATAGGTGGGGACGATCGCCTCGATCGCCGTCGGCGTGACGCCGAGCCCTTGCAGCGTCAGCCCGGTGGCCTTGGCGTCGGCCGAGACCACATTGTCGTGGCGCAGCAGCTCCACCTGATCGACGGTCGTCGTCAGCAGGCTGGGGAAGAGGCCGAGCGAAAGCGAATGCAGCGTCTGCGTGATGCGGGCGATCAGCGCCCCCGTCGCGAAGGACAGCGGCCAGATTTTGACGTCGCGCTCGGCGACCTTCAGCGCATATTCGACCAGCGCGCGGAAGGTCTTCACCTCCGGGCCGCCGAGCTCATAGGTCGCGCCGGCCTGGGCGCGGCCGTCCACCGCCAGCGCCACGGCCTGCGCAACGTCGCCGACATAGACGGGCTGGAAGCGCGTCGCCTCGCCGATCACCGGCTCGAAGGGCAGATAGCGCGCCAGCGTTCCGAAACGGTTGAAGAACTCGTCCTCGGGGCCGAAGACGACCGAGGGGCGCAAGATCACCGCGCCGGGGAAGGCGGCGCGAATCGCGGCCTCGCCCTCCGCCTTGGTGCGGGCGTAGGCGGAATGGGAATTCTTGTCCGCGCCTATGGCCGAGACATGGACGAGGTGCTTCACGCCCGCCGCCACGGCGGCCTCGGCGACGGCCTTGGCGCCCTGCGCGTGCAGAGTGGAGAATTTCTGCTTGCCGCCCTCGGCCAGCACGCCGACCAGATTGACGACGGCCTCGGCCCCGCGCACGGCGGCGGCGACGGAGGCGGGATCGCGCAGATTGGCTTGCACCGGGAAAATCTGCCCCACCTTGCCGAGAGGCTGCAGGAAAAAGGCGAGATCCGGCCGCCGGCAGGCGACGCGCACGCGCCAGCCGTCCCGCGCGAGGGCCGCCACGACATGGCGCCCGATGAATCCCGACCCGCCGAACACCGTCACGATCCGCCCGGCATCCTTCACATCTGCGCTCATTCTTCGCCCCACGCCGCTTCGCTAAGGAGCGCTCGAGGATATCGCTCCGTTTCGGGCGGATGCTCTAGCGCGATTTGGCCGGAAAGGGAATGCGCCGCAGCAGCGTGAACGAAGCATGACGAGCGCCATTGACAAGCAGAGCGTCCGCCTCGTAAGAGAGCCGCGTTGCCCAGGTGGCGGAATTGGTAGACGCGCTGGTTTCAGGTACCAGTGGTGAAAGCCGTGGAGGTTCGAGTCCTCTCCTGGGCACCATCTCACTCTCGCAGAGTGTCTCGCTCCCTCCCGCAGAGCGTCTTGGAGCGCCGCCAATCCGACTCGCCGTCCATGCGCCGGGCCGAGGCCGAAAATGAAGAGAGCCCTTCTCGCAGGCGCGGCGATCATCGCGGGCGTCTCGGCGGCTCATGCAACGGACCTTCGCTTCGAGGACCTCGGCGCGCAGAGGGCGATCACGTCCATTTCCGCCTTTGGCGCGACCTGCGACGACGCTGCGCTCGCCGCGGCTGCGGCGGCTGGACGTACGATCGTCATCGACAGAGTGTGCGCGGTCTCGAACGACCTCGCTCTGTCCGGCGTGACGATGTGGCTCGTCGAGCGCAATGGAGGATTTCGGGTCGCGAATCGGAAAGCGCTGACCTTTGCGGATGGGGCGACGGTCGTCGCCGGCCTGTATCAGATTTTCAGCGGCCCTGGCGCGGTGAGGGGGCTGGCTTTTCCCAAGCCGGAATGGTGGGGGGACGCCGATCAGGCGGCGTCAGTGCAGGCCGCGCATGACAGCGCGAAATTCGCCGCGCTCCACCGCGGCGTCCTGACGCCGCGGAACACGAAATATGGCGTCGATCTCGGCTGCGGATTTTATTCTTTCACCCGCACGGTCGCGCTTTCCCCGGTGACATGGTTTCCGCTTCAATTCACCGGTTGCGCGGCGGCGCTCGGCGGCACGCGAATCATGGCCTCCGAGACATTCGAGGGCGAGGCGCTCGTCGATCTCCTCGCGCCTTCGTCCGCTTCCGAGCAAAACGCGTCATTCGATGTCGGTCAATTCCAGCTCGTCAACAATTCCGCCTATTCGGCGACGAGCCTTCTGCGCATCGGCAAGGATGATGGGACGTCGTTCAACCCCACGCAGCAGAACCGCATTCACGACATAGACTTCGAGAATTTCGTCAACGCCATAGAATGGCGCAATGGGCGCCTGATCGAATTTCGGCGCATCGGAATGTTCTCGACCGCGCCGCGCGCCTATTGTCTAAACATAAACCCGACGTCGAGCGCCGGCTCATTCGTCGGCGACGCCGATTTTTATCAAATGAACTGCACGCCCTGCCGCGGGACGCTGGCGTCCTGCTCCACCGGCGGAAACTACACGCGCAACATATGGATCAAGGCCGATCATGCCGGAACGGGCGTCGCGGGCCTGCGCTTCCATGCGTGGATCGGATATTACTCGGCGAAGAATGTGGAGATAGCGGCGTCGAACGGCGCCGCCATCTCGGACATATGGATCGACACCGGCTCGCAATTCGACGGCCATGGCGAGGAGGGCGGTCCCGTCAATGGCGGAATTGTCGAAGCGACGGCGACCGGGGCGGGGTCGATCATCCAGAATATCAACATCGGCAATATTTATGCGCGGGCGTCCTCGCCAAAGCATATCGGCAGCGCCTTCACTTTCTCTGCCGACGCGGACGCCGCAGCCGGCGTTGGCGTGAATTCGATAAGCATGGAGGGGACATGGATCGCCAATGACACAGCCGGCGGGGTTCTCGCGCATAACGTCCGCGGGCTAAAAATAGACGCGATATTCGCTTCGTCCGGGTTCGTCGGACAGACCGCCGTTCGGCTGGAAGGATCGACCGCGGATGTGACGATTCATCTCGACATGCAATATTGCCTCGCGCCTTATCTCTATGATTATGCCGTCGTGGCGCAGGACACGGTCGGGAATGTGAAGGTTTCGCCGTCCGCCGTCTCCGGCTGCGTCAGGACCCCTTCGTCCAATTCGTCGCGCGGGAGCGGGATCGACCTTTCGGGGCTCTGGCCGCGCTCTTCTGCCGACGGCCCGTCCGAGGCGAAGGAACTGGCGGCGCTGCTCGGCTCGACGGTCGCCTCTCTGCCCAGTTGCAATTCCGGCGCTCTCGGTAGAGTGGCCTATGTGACCGACGCGAGCGCAGCCATATGGGGCGCGAAGGTCTCGGGCGGCGGCGCGACGAAGACGCTCGCTATTTGCAACGGAACGAATTGGGTGGCGCGATGAGCGGCCGCGCCGAAGGGGCTTGCAAGCCGGCCCCGACGGGACGAGAAGCGGAGACCCGCATTTTTTAAAGATCCTGCAGCCCTGTTTCTGGCGGCTCCCGGGGAAACGATCATGCGACGCGCTCTAATCGCCGTTTTCGCCCTTCTCGCTCTTGCGCTTCTCTACGCCGGCTACGCCTTTCTCTCGCTGCGCCAGCTCGAGGCGGGCGTGAAGGCGGGCGACGCCGCGGCCATTTCCGATCATGTCGATTTTCCCGCCGTGCGCGCCTCCATCAAGGAGCAGCTTTCGGCCATCGTCATGTCGCGCGCGCTGGACGAGGCGGATAGGCGTCGCAGCGCCGGGGCGCGGCTCGGCGCCGGGCTGCTGGCGGCGATCGGCCCTGCGCTCATCGACACGGCCGTCGATCGCTTCGTCTCGCCCGCCGCCATCGGCGCTCTTCTGGCGCGGCGCGCGCCCGCGGCCGGCGGTGGGAGCGAAGCCGGCGGACAAGAGCCGAAGGAGCTCGATCTGCGTCGCTTCGCGCATCGCTTCCAGCTTCTGTCGCCGACGCGGTTTCGCATCACCCATAAGGATGGCGTCGCCATCGTCTTCGCGCTCACGGATTGGACGTGGAAGGTCGCCGATATTCGCATCCCGCCGGATATTCTGAAAAAGATCGTGCGGCCGGACGCTGGCGAGCCTCTGTGAGCGCGCGCTCGGCCGATCTTCTCGGCCATCCGAAGGGCCTCGCCTTTCTCTTCGCGACCGAGATGTGGGAGCGCTTCTCCTATTACGGTATGCGCGCTCTCCTCGTGCTCTATATGGTCGATCATCTGCTCGCGCCGGAGCGGGCGCAGCGCGTCATCGGCCTCGGCGCGTTGAAGCAGGGGCTCGAATTTCTGCTCGGCCCGCTGGCGCCGCAGCCTTTCGCCTCGCAAATCTACGGGCTCTACACCGGCTTCGTCTATCTGACGCCCATTCTCGGCGGATGGCTCGCCGATCGCTGGCTCGGGCGCCGCTACACGGTGATTCTCGGCGCGGCGCTGATGATGGCCGGCCATTTCATGATGGCGTCCGAAGGGCTGTTTCTGCTCGCGCTGGTCACATTGGCGCTCGGCAATGGCGCCTTCAAGCCCAATATCGTCACGCAAGTTGGCGGGCTCTATCGGCGAGACGATCCGCGCCGCGACCGCGCTTTCTCGATCTTCTATGTCGGCATAAATCTCGGAGCCTTTCTCGCGCCGCTTGTGAGCGGCACGCTGGGCGAGAGTTGGGGCTGGCATTACGGCTTCGCCAGCGCCGGAATCGGCATGGGAATCGGCCTCGCGATCTATCTTTCGGGCCTGCCGAGCCTGCCGCTCGAGGCCGCGCGCGCCCCGGTCGACGCGACTGCGACGCACGGCGATGGGCGCGCGCTGCTCGGCCTGCTGCTGCTAGCGCCGCCGGCCATTCTCTTTTGGGCGGCCTATGAGCAGCAGGGCAATACCATCGCGCTGTGGGCGGAGCGCTTCACCGATCGCCATGTCGATCTTCTGTTCTGGCGCGGCGAAATTCCTGTCACTTGGTTTCAGTCCGTCAATCCGCTGATGATCTTCCTCTTCACGCCGCCGCTGGTGGCGCTGTGGGCGCGGCTCGCCGCGGCGGGGCGGGAGCCCTCGACCATCGTCAAATTGTCGCTCGGCTGCTTTTGCCTCGGCCTTTCCTATCTGATCCTCGGCCTCGCCGCGGAGACGCGCGGGGAGGGGCTGTCGAGCTGGCTGTGGCTGGCGGCCTATTTCGCTTTGCTCACGCTCGGCGAATTGTGCTTTTCGCCGATCACGCTCTCGCTGGTGTCGCGTCTCGCGCCGCCGCGCTCGCGCTCCATGGCCATGGGCGCCTGGTTCCTCACAATGTTCGCCGGCAATTTTCTCGGCGGCTGGCTCGGCGGCTTCTGGTCGAGCCTCTCCGGCGCGGGCTTTTTCGCGCTCATCGCCGGCGCGGCCTTGGCTGCGGGCGCGATGATCGAGCTCGCGCGCCGCTTTCGCTTCGACCTCATTCCCGATTGACGCGCGCGCGCGTCGGGTTAAGAGCTTTGCGCATGACGAAGACGCATAAGGGCGCCGCGCTTCTCGGGCAGAAGGCGCCGCTGCCGCAATCGCCCGAAGAGGCCGAGCTCGACCTCGTCGCCAATCCGCATCCGGGCGAGACCTATCTCGTCCGTTTCGCCGCGCCGGAATTCACCTCGCTGTGCCCTGTGACCGGCCAGCCGGATTTCGCGCATATCGTCATCGACTATGCGCCGATGGAATGGCTCGTCGAATCGAAGTCGCTGAAGCTCTATCTCGGCAGCTATCGCAATCACGGCGCCTTCCATGAGGATTGCACCATTCGCATCGCCAAGGATCTCGTGGCCGCGATGACGCCGCGCTGGCTGCGCATCGGCGGCTATTGGTATCCGCGCGGCGGCATACCGATCGACGTCTTCTGGCAGACGGGCGCGCCGCCCGCAGGACTCTGGCTGCCGGATCAGGGCGTGCCGCCCTATCGCGGGCGGGGGTGACGCGCGCTATCGCAGCGCTTTCGCCAGCCGATCGAAGGGCAGCAGCATCTCCATCAGCGCCGGCAGATCGCGCAGAGCGATCATGTTCGGTCCGTCGGAGACGGCGCTGTCCGGGTCGGGATGCGTCTCGATGAAGAGGCCGGCGACCCCCACCGCCACAGCCGCCCGCGCCAGCACGGGAATGAAGCGCCGCTCGCCGCCGGAAGCGGCGCCGAGCCCGCCCGGCTGCTGCACGGAATGTGTGGCGTCGAAAATGACCGGAACCCCGGTCGTCTCGGCCAGAATAGGCAGCGCGCGCATATCGGAGACGAGGGCGTTATAGCCGAAGCTGGTTCCGCGCTCCGTGGCCAGCGCGCCGGCGGCGCCCTCGGCGCGCAGCTTGTCGATGGCGTGGCGCATGTCCCAGGGCGCGAGAAACTGGCCCTTCTTCACATTGACGACCCGACCCGTCCGCGCCGCCGCCGTTAGAAGATCGGTCTGCCGGCAGAGGAAGGCGGGGATTTGCAGAATATCCGCCACTTCCGCGACAGGCGCGCATTGCGTCGTCTCATGCACGTCGGTGAGGATGGGAAGGCCGAAGCGCTCCTCGATCTCGGCGAAGATCGGCAGAGAGGCGGCAAGGCCGAGGCCGCGTCCGGCGGAGCCGGAGCTGCGATTGGCCTTGTCGAAAGAGGCTTTGAAGACCAGGCCAATGCTCAGCCGCACGGCGAGCTCGGCCAGCGCCTGTGCGATCTCCAGGCCCTGCGCGCGGCTCTCTAGCGCGCAGGGGCCGGCGATGAGGGCGAGCGGCAAATGATCGCCGAAGGCGACGCGGCGAGTAGCGCCGACCGTGACCGTGGAGAAATCCGCCGCTTTGCTCATCCACGAAGCTTATCACCGATCGCGGCGCAGCGCGTCATTTGTGGGCGGCGGCGAGAGTCGCGAATGTCTGCGCGATGGTGACGGCGTAGGGCGTCGTCGGCCGGCCGATCAGCGCGCTGAGCTGGAGGCTATTGTCGAACAGCGCGCCCTTCGCCGCGCCCGCGTCGGAATCGGCCAGCAGAGCGGCGAATGCGCCCGGCAGGCCGGCGCCGACGAGAGCGCCGGCGAAATCGGCTTCGGGCAGGTTCTGATAGGCGATCTTTCGCCCCGCGACATCGCTGATCGCGGCGGCGAATTCCGCCAGCGTATAGGCCTCGTCTCCGGCCAGCTCATAGATGCGGCCGGCCTGATCCGCGCCCGTCAGCACGGCGGCCGCGGCCTCGGCGTAATCGGCGCGCGCGGCGGAGGCGATCTTGCCCTCGCCGGCGGCGCCGATGAAGACGCCATGCGCCAGCGCCGGGGCGATGGAGGCGGCGTAATTTTCCGTGTACCAGCCATTGCGCAGCAGCGCGAAAGGCGTTCCCGAGGCGCGCAGGAGCGCTTCCGTCTCGCGATGCTCCTGCGCCAGCGCCAGCGGCGAAACATCGGCGCGCAGAAGGCTCGTATAGGCGAGAAGGCCGACGCCAGCCCGCGTCGCCGCCGCTATGACATTGCGGTGCTGAGCCGCGCGCTGGCCCACCTCGCTCGAGGAGATCAGCAGCAGCCGATCGACGCCCACGAAGGCCGGGGCCAGCGTCTCCGGGCGGGAATAATCGGCGATGCGCAGCTCCACGCCGAGGGCGGCGAGGTCGCGGGCGGCGTCGCTGTCGGTCCGGCGCACGCCGGCGACGATGCGCGTCGCGGGAACGCTTCGCAGCAGCGCGGCGATGACGAGCCGGCCGAGCTGGCCGGTCGCGCCGGTGACGAAAATGCGCGGATGAGCGGAGGAAGTCATAGTGGCGTTCCTTTCGGTCTCGTTTCTGATATAAGGTCTCTAAACGAGACTTTAGAGCCCGTGAAGGAGGCAGTTTTTTGGGACAAGGGAACGCCGAGGGAACCGTCCCGATGACGGCGCGGGAGGAGCTCGCGCGCAAATTCGACGAATGGCGAGGTCTAGCGCTGGATGCGAGCCGCTGTCCGGTGCGCGATGTGCTGGATCGCGTCGGCGACAAATGGTCGACGCTGATCTTGATCGCGCTGGCCGGGGGACCGCAGCGCTTCGGCGCGCTCAATCGCGCGACGCCGGATATTTCCAAGCGCATGCTGACGCAGACGCTGCGCACGCTGGAGCGCGATGGGCTGGCGGCGCGCAGGGTCTATCCGACCAAGCCGCCGAGCGTGGATTATCGGCTGACGCCGCTCGGCGTCGCCATGATGGGGCCGCTCGCCGCGCTCATTCGCTGGGCGGAGCAGAGCCATTCGGCGATTGTCGCGGCGCGGCGGCGCTTCGACGAAGGGCCTGCCGAAGACAGCGCGGCGTGAGCTGGGCGCGCGTCAGGCCGGCTCCTTGGCCTCGGCGGGCGTCACTTTCAGCACGGTGATGCGGTTGCGCATCTTGCGCAGCACCTCGAAGCGGAAGCCGTGGAAGTTGAACACCTGCCCCGCCTCGGGAATGGCCGCCGCCTCATGGATGACGAGGCCGGCGATCGTCGTCGCCTCCTCGTCGGGGAGGCTCCACTCCATGACGCGATTGAGATCGCGCACCGGCACGGCGCCGTCGACGAGCACCGAGCCGTCCTCCTGCGGGCGAACGCCCTGCATGGCGAGGTCATGCTCGTCGCGAATATCGCCGACGATCTCCTCCAATATGTCCTCGAGCGTGACGAGGCCCATCACCTCGCCATATTCGTCGACGACCAGCGCGAAATGCGTCTTGCGCTTGAGGAAGGCCTCCAGCTGATCCTCGAGCGTCGTCGATTCCGGCACGAACCAGGGCTCGAGCGCTATGTCGTCTATGCTGAGCTTGGAGAAATCCGCCTGCGCCGCATCCAGCGCGCGCAAGAGATCCTTGGAGTGGACGACGCCGATGAAATTGTCGGGCCGGTCACGCCAGATCGGCATGCGCGTGAAGGGCGAGGCGAGAACCTCGCGCACGATCTGCTCGGGCGGCAGATCGGCGTCTATGGTGCGCATTTTGGTGCGGTGGATCATCACATCCGCGACATGCAAAACCTGAAGATCGAGCACGCCGCCGAACATGTCGCGCCAATTGCGCTCGACGGTTCCTTCTTCGTGCATGATGTCGACGGCGCTCTTGAGCTCGTCATAGGGCGAGAGCAGCGTGCGGCCATGGCCGATCTCGACGCCGGCGAGCTTCAGCACGCCGCGCACGAAGGCCTCTACCGCAAAGAGCAGCGGGCCGAAGACGGCGACGAACACGCTGATGATGCGGGCGACGCGCAGCGACAGCCGGTCGGGATGGTTGATCGCGACCGTCTTGGGCAGGACTTCGGCGAAGACCAGCAGCAGCGCCGTCATGATGATGGTGGCGTAGACGGCGCCGCTCTCGCCGGTGAGATAGACCAGCACGCTGGTGGTGAAGGCCGAGCCGCCGATATTGACCAGAGTGGAGCCGAGCAGCAGCGCCGCGATCATGCGATTGCGCTGGCGCAGCAGGCGATTGACCACTGCCGCGCGGCGATCGCCCTCCTTCTCCAGCGAGTGCATATGCGCATGGGAGGCGGCGGTCAGCGCCGTCTCGGAGGCGGAGAAGAAGGCCGAGAGAAGCACGCACAGCAAAACCACCAGGGACGCGACCCAGATGTCGACATTCTCGAGGCCAGCCTCCGCTCCGCCATGCATAGGGCTACTCGCGCGCGATTTCGTCTTTGAGGAAGCTGCGCAGTTGATCCACGTCTATGCCCTTGGCGACGAAGGAGCGTCCGATGCCGCGCGCCAGAATGAAGGTGAGCGCGCCTTTCTCGACTTTCTTGTCCTGGAACATGGCGTCGAGCATGGCGTCGGCGTCGTCGCGCCAGCCGGAAATGTCGCGAATGCGAGTCGGCAGGCCGACGCGGGCGAGATGGCGGCCGACCCGCTCGGCGTCCTGCAGGCTGCACAGGCCGAGCCGCGCCGAGAAGCGGAAGGCGCAGACGAGGCCGATGGCGACGCCTTCGCCATGGACGAGGCGCTCGCCGTCGTAACGCACGAGCCGCTCGAGGGCGTGGCCGAAAGTATGGCCGAGATTGAGCAGAGCGCGATCGCCCTGCTCGGTCTCGTCGCGGGCGACGATCTTGGCCTTGGAGCGGCAGCTCACCGAGATCGCCTCGACGCGGGCGGCGCGGTCGGCGAAGACGGCGGAGGCGTTGTTCTCCAGCCATTCGAAGAAGAAGGCGTCGTCGATGAGGCCGTATTTGACGACCTCGGCGTAGCCGGCGCGGAACTCGCGCAGCGGCAGCGTCGCCAGAGCGTCGACGTCGGCCAGCACCAGCGAGGGCTGATAGAAGGCGCCGACGAGATTCTTGCCCTGCGGCGTGTTGATGCCGGTCTTGCCGCCGACGGAAGAGTCGACCTGCGCCAGCAGAGTCGTCGGCACTTGCACGAAGCGCGAGCCGCGCCGCACGCTCGCCGCCGCGAAGCCGGCGAGATCGCCGACCACGCCGCCGCCGAGCGCCAGCACCACATCGCGCCGCTCGATGCGGGCCTCCAAAATCTCCTCGCAGACGCGCTGGAAGACGGGGAAGGATTTGGAGGCCTCGCCCGGCTCGACGATGATCGAGGCGGTGCGTATCCCGGCTTTCTCCAGGCTGTGGCGCAGCACGGGGAGCTGCAGCCGCGCGACATTGGCGTCGGTGACGACGGCGCAGGCGGCGCCCGGCGCGATGCGCGCGAGATGCTCGCCCGCCTGCTCGAGCAGCCCGGCGCCGATGATGATGTCATAGGCGCGGTCGCTGAGCCCCACTTCGACAGTCTGCGGCTCGACGGAGGCGGGCGGCGTTCGTGACGTCATGAATCTGTCGAAACCTCGTGTGGTCGCGCTCTCCGGCGCGCCATGCGCAAAGGCCAGCAGCGCGGCGATGGTCTCCTCGACCATCACCTCATGCGCCACATCGCGGGAGAGCACGGCGATGTCGGCCTGGCGGTAGACCGGATAGCGCTCGTCCATCAGCCGGCGCAGCACAGCGGCGGGGTCGCTCGTCTGCAGCAGCGGCCGGTCGCCCTTGCGGCGCACGCGGCGCAGCAGCACGTCATGCGCGGCGTCGAACCATAGCGAGACGCCGCGCTCCTTGACCCGCGCGCGGGTGGATTCGTCCATGAAGGCGCCGCCGCCGGTCGCCAGCACGCAGGGCTCGCCGGCCAGCAGCCGGGCGATGACGCGGCGCTCGCAATCGCGGAAATGCGCTTCGCCATATTTGGCGAAAATATCGGGGATCGACATGCCGGCCGCAGCGGCGACGATCTCGGCGTCGGCGTCCTTGAAGGGCAGGCCGAGTCGCTGCGCCAGGCGCTGGCCGATGGAGGTCTTGCCGGAGCCCATCATGCCGACGAGCACGAGCGAGCGGCCGAGCAGAGCGCCGCGAATGGCGCGCGCGCTGTCCTCGGGCGGAGTCTGTCCGCCCGGCCGCGCCGCACGGCCGCCGATCGCTTGCACTTTGCTCATGACGTACAATCTACACCGCGCCGCAAGGAAATTCAGCCCCCATTTGCTCATGTGGGCAGCAGCGGCTCGAGAAAACGGCGGATGAAGTGAAGCATTCTCGGCTCGGCGAGATCGGCGCGCCGCGCGGCCATGCGCACGCCGGCCAGCTCCGGCTTGCTCTGCGCGGCGATAAAGGCGGTCACGCGCTCTTCCAGCGCGGCGGCGGAGAGGGGCGACTGCGCGATTCGCATGCAGGCGACGCGCGGCCCGGCGAAGACGATGGTCCAGTCGGGCGAAAGCCGCACCTCATGCGCCGCAATGCCGGTCTCCTCCTCCAACTCGCGGAGCAGATTGGCCTCGAGATCGACGATCCCGTCGCGCAGATCGCTCGGGTCCGGCGTGCCGGCGGGGAAATAGATCGCCCCGGGGGCGGAGTGATCCGCCCCCATCTCGCCGAGCAGAAAGGCGCCGTCCGACGAGCGCAGCGCCGGCATGGAGAAGCAATTATGGACGCCGCCGCCCGGAAAGCCGAAATCCCGCCAGGCGAGGAAGCGCGAGAAGCGCGTCGTGAAGAATTTGACGCCGAGAATCCCATTCTCCCCGCGCGAGACTCCATGGGCGAGCAGCACAGGCCCGTCATAGAGCGAGGGGACGGCGGCGCGGCGCGTGGCCCAATGGGCGTCGATCTCCGCGCCGCGCAGCCGATCGAAGGCCCAATCATGCGGCTCGAGCACGCAATGCAGGGCGGCGGCGGCGGCGATCTCGATCTCGCCGCTCATAAATCCAATTCTCCGCGTTGCATTTCCACCGCATGTCCCGCCACTGTGACCGCGACGAGCCGGCCCGCCTCGATCCGCGAGCCGAGGATGATGCGGGAGGGACGGCCCATGGCGTAACCTTGCTCGATGACGAATTCGTGCTCGCCGTCCTCCGGCGCCTCGAAAGCGTGGGCGACGCCGGCGAAGGCCGCGGCGGCCGAGCCCGTGGCCGGGTCCTCGCCTATGCCGACGCCATTGGCGAACATTCGCGCGCAGACCGCGCTCGCCGGCTCCACCGTGTCGCTGGTGTAGAGATAGGCGCCGACCGCCTCGCCCATGACGGCCGGAAAGAGCGCCGGGTCCGGCCGCGCGCGATCCAGCGCCGCGCGGGAGGAGAGCGGAATGAAGACGAACTCCACCCCGGCCGAGAAGCGCGAGGGAATATGGCGGGCGAAGCCGATGTCCGCGGCCGAGAGGCCGAGCGCTTGGGCCAGCGCTTCGGCCTCCGGCGCCGGCGCTCCGGGGAGGGGCAGGCGCGGCGCGGCGAAGCGCGCGAGAACGGCGCGGGAGGCGTCCCTCACCACATCGCAGCGGACGAGGCCGATCTCCTCCTCGAGCGCGATGACGATTCCGTTGCGGGTCAGCATCTCCGGCGCGCGCTGCGTCGCGAGCAGGATCGCCGCGCCGATCGTCGGATGGCCGGCGAAGGGCAATTCGCGCGCTGGCGTGAAGATGCGCAGCCGCGCCGTGTTGATGGAATCGCGGGGCTCCAGCACGAAGACGGTCTCGCTCAGATTGAGCTCGCGGGCGATGGACTGCATCGTCGCCGTGTCGAGCCCGTCCGCGCCGAGCACGACGGCGAGCGGATTGCCGGCGAAACGATGCGTCGTGAAGACGTCGAGCGTGAAAAAGCGCAATCGCATGGGAGCGGCGGAGCCTCGGCTAGGGCCAAAAGGGACGGCTCAGGATCGGGACGGCGGGAGCGGGAGCAGGGTCAGGGCCAGGAGGGCTCGCCCTGAATGTTGAGAATGCTGATCGAATCGCGGAACTCGATCAATTCGACGATGAGCCCGTGCTCGAAACGTACGAAATCGGCGAGGTCGACGCGGCCCTCGAGGCCGGTGCCGCGATGGCGCCAGCGCACGCTTCGCCGGAGCGCGACGCGGCCGCCGTCGATGACGACATCGTCGATCATCGGCTCCGACTGGCAGAAGTCGACGTTGATGGCGCGCAATATATTGAGCAGCGCGTCGAGGCCCGTATGGCGCCCGGCATAGGGGATGCGCGTCTTGTCGCCGACGAACTCGCAGACGACATCCGGCGAGAACAGCTCGTGGATGACGCTGAAATCGCCGTTCTCGGCTGGCTGCGAGGCGAGCAGATCGAGGCGGCGACGGATTTCATCACGTTCCAGCCCCGGCGGGCGACGGGCGAAAAGCTCTTCGATATCGGTCATACGCGCCTCGATTCGCGCTTTCTTCAGGGGCGGGGCTCGTCTCTTTCGATGAGCTGGTCGTCGCTGAAGGGATTCCAGCCGTGATAATCGAGATACTCGAACACTTCGATGACCATGCCGTTTCGCCAGGACAGGAAATGCGCCATGTCCATGGTGGCCGTACGGCCGGAGTTGCGATGCCGCCAGGAGTTGCGCCATCGCACCGCCGTCATGGAGCCGTCCACCAATATGTCCAGCACCTCGCTGCCGAGGGGCTCGTAATCGACGTCGGTGAGACGAATATTCTCGCGAAACGCCTCGCGGCCGTGAAGGACGCCGGGAAGAAACAAGCCCTCTTTGGTGGCGTGATAGCGAACGATCACGTCCGGCGCAAAATAGCGCAGCATCTCCTCGATCTGGCCAGACATGCGCAGGCGCGTGATCTCGAAGACATTGCGTCTCAATTTGCGACGTTCCTCTTCGTCAGGCGCGTCGATTTTCGGCTGCATCGCGCCTCTCCGTCGCAAGGGCGGCGCCCCGGCCGCTCCTCTCTCGACGTTGCGTTCGATCCGAGCTGAGCTTCCCTATGGCGCTCTCCTTCGCACGCTCGACGGGAGCACGATCCAATCGGATCGGATCGTGCGCCCGATCGGAAGCGCTCTAGTTGCGGTCCTTGTCGACCAGCCGGTTCTTGCCGATCCAGGGCATCATCGCGCGCAGGCGTCCGCCGACCTCCTCGATCGGATGGGCGGCGTTGCGGGCGCGCGTGGCCTTGAACGACGTCTGGCTCACCTTGTTCTCGAGCATCCAGTCGCGGGTGAACTTGCCGGACTGAATGTCTTCGAGCACGCGCTTCATCTCCGCCTTGGTGTCCTTGGTGACGATGCGCGGGCCGGTGACATATTCGCCATATTCGGCCGTGTTGGAGACCGAGTAGTTCATATTGGCGATGCCGCCCTCATAGATGAGGTCGACGATCAGCTTCACCTCGTGAAGGCACTCGAAATAGGCCATTTCCGGCGCATATCCGGCCTCGACCAAAGTCTCGAAGCCATTGCGGATCAGCTCGACGAGACCGCCGCAGAGCACGACCTGCTCGCCGAAGAGATCGGTCTCGCATTCCTCGCGGAAGCTCGTCTCGATGACGCCGGCGCGGCCGCCGCCGATCGCCGAAGCGTAGGAGAGGCCGAGCTCGAGCGCATTGCCGGAGGCGTTCTGATGCACGGCGATGAGGCAGGGCACGCCGCCGCCCTTCAGATATTCGCCGCGCACCGTATGGCCGGGACCCTTGGGCGCGACCATGATGACGTCGAGATCCTTGCGCGGCTCGATGAGGTTGAAGTGGATGTTGAGGCCATGGGCGAAGAACAGCGCCGCGCCGGGCTTCAGATTCGGCTCGAGCTCGGCGGCGTAGATCTCGCCCTGCAGCTCGTCCGGCGTCAGCATCATGACGACATCGGCCCATTTGGCGGCCTCGGCCACCTCCAGCACCTTGACGCCGGCGCCCTCGGCCTTCTTGGCGGAGGCGGAGCCCTTGCGCAGCGCGACCGCGACCTCGGTGACGCCGGAATCCTTGAGGTTCAGGACATGGGCGTGGCCCTGGCTGCCATAGCCGACCACAGCGACCTTCTTGCCCTTGATCAGATTGATGTCGGCATCCCGATCGTAATAGACGCGCATATTCTCGCTTTCCCCCGCAGGACGACAGTCGGCCGTCGCTAGTCTTCAAGAGTTCCGCAACCGCCGGTCGCGCCGGCAGAGTCGGTTTCCTGATTGATTTTACGTGGCTTTTCTCTCGTCTCGGGAAGAACCGCAGGACGAGAGCGCATTTCGTAGACCTTTCTACGCGTCCCGCGCGCGAAGGTCAAAAATTAAGGATTTGCGCGGTCAGATCGGGTCCGGCCCGCGCGAGATCGCCGCCACGCCCGTGCGCGAGACCTCGACGAGGCCGATCGGGCGCATCAGATCGACGAATTCGTCGATCTTGTCGGGCTTTCCGGTCAGCTCGAAGATGAAGCTCTCGATGGTGGCGTCGACGACGCGGGCGCGGAAAGCCTCGGCCAGCTGCAGAGCGGCGTTGCGCTCCTCGCCCTTGCCCTTGACTTTCACCATGGCCAGCTCGCGCTCCAGCGAGCGGGCGGAGACGGTGAGATCGGTGACCTTATGGACCGGCACCAGCCGCTCGAGCTGATGCTGAATCTGCTCGATCGTCTCCGGCGTGCCGGAGGTGACGACGGTGATGCGCGAGAGATGTTCGCCATGCGCGACCTCGGCCACCGTCAGGCTCTCGATATTATAGCCGCGGCCCGAGAACAGGCCGACGACGCGCGCCAGCACGCCCGGCTCATTGTCGACCAGCACGGCGAGCGTATGCGTCTCCACATTGGAGCGCGACGTCGGCGAGGAATAGGGCGAGGGCGGGGAGAGGGGAGCGTTCATGTGTCCGTTTCCAGCGGTTAGCGAGTAGCGAATAGTCGAAAGCGGAGCAGCTCTATTCGCTACTCGCTATTCGCTCGTCTCACACCAGCATCTTGCCCTTTTCGTCGATGATCGAGCCGAGCTCGATTCCGGCGTCGTCGGAGAGATCGGCGAGCAGCATGTCGTTATGCGCCTTGCCCGAGGGGATCATCGGGAAGCAATTTTCGCCCTTCTCGACGAGGCAGTCGAAGATCACCGGCCCGTCATAGTCGATCATTTCCTGAATGGCGCGATCGAGATCGGCGGGGTCGGAGCAGCGAATGCCCTTGGCGCCGAAGGCCTCGGCGAGCTTCACGAAATCGGGCAGCGCCTCGGAATAGGAGTGCGAGTAGCGTCCGCCGTGCAGCAGCTCCTGCCACTGGCGCACCATGCCCATATATTCATTGTTCAGGATGAAGATCTTGACCGGCAGCCGATATTGGATCGCCGTCGACATCTCCTGAATGTTCATCAGAATGGACGCCTCGCCGGCGATATCGACGACCAGCGATTTGGGATGCGCGAGCTGCGCGCCGATCGCCGCCGGCAGGCCATAGCCCATTGTGCCGAGCCCGCCGGAGGTCATCCAGCGATTGGGCTCGTCGAAATGATAATGCTGCGCGGCCCACATCTGATGCTGGCCGACCTCGGTGGTGACGTAAGGATCGCGATCCTTGGTCAGCGCATAGAGCCGCTGCACGGCATATTGCGGCTTGATGACCTTGTCGGAATTGCGGAAGGCCAGCGACTTGCGGTCGCGCCATTCGTCGATCTTCTTCCACCAGGCGTCGAGCGGCTGCTTCTCGGCGTGCATCGCCTCGGCGCGCCAGATGCGCACCATGCTCTCGAGCACATGGCCGCAATCGCCGACGATCGGCAGATCGACCTTCACATTCTTATTGATCGAGGAGCGGTCGATATCGATGTGGATTTTCTTCGAGCCGGGCGAGAAGGCGTCGAGCCGTCCGGTGATGCGATCGTCGAAGCGCGAGCCGACGGCGATCATCAGATCGCAGTCGTGCATGGCGTTATTGGCCTCGAAAGTGCCGTGCATGCCGAGCATGCCGAGCCAATTGGGGCCGGAGCCCGGATAGGCGCCGAGGCCCATCAGCGTGGAGGTGATCGGGAAGCCGGTGAGCGACACCAATTCGCGCAGCAGCGTCGAGGCCGCCGGGCCGGAATTGATGACGCCGCCGCCCGTATAGAAGATCGGCCGCTTGGCGGCGGCCATCATCGTCACCGCGCGGCGAATGGCGTCCGTGTCGGCGTCGAGCTTGGGCTGATAGGTCTTGTGATGCACATTGCGCGGGCCGGTATAGGTCCCCGACGCGAATTGCACATCCTTCGGAATATCGATGACCACCGGCCCCGGTCGCCCGCTGGAGGCGACATAGAAAGCCTCGTGCAGGATGCGCGGCAGATCGGCGATATTCTTCACCAGATAATTATGCTTGGTGCAGTGGCGGGTGATGCCGACCGTGTCGCATTCCTGAAAAGCGTCGGAGCCGATGAGATGCGTCGGCACCTGGCCGGTGATGCAGACCAGCGGAATGGAGTCCATCAGCGCATCGGTGAGGCCGGTGATGGTGTTGGTGGCGCCGGGGCCGGAGGTCACGAGCAGCACGCCCGGCTTGCCGGAGGAGCGGGCGTAACCCTCGGCGGCGTGCGCCGCGCCCTGCTCGTGGCGCACGAGAATATGCCGCACCTTCTCCTGGTGGAAGAGAACATCATAGATCGGAAGGACGGCGCCGCCGGGATAGCCGAAAAGCACTTCGACGCCCTGATCCTTCAGGGCCTCGACCACCATTTCCGCTCCGGTCATCTGCTTCGCCATTCTCTCCAGCTCCGCTTTTCTCGACCCTCGAGACATAGGACCGCGCGGGCGCGCCCCCATAGGCAATAAAAAAGGCCCCCTGGAGGGCCTCGGATAAGCGCCAGCGGCGGAAGCTCGGGTTCAGACCCGCTCCGTCTCCAGCGCCCTGCCTACGAGAAGAATGCCCTTCACGGCCCGCTCCAGGTGAAATAACGGAGCAGACGTTACGGGAGACGACCGCAGGGGTCAAGGCGATTCCGCGGGCAGAAGGGCGATCGGCGCGAGCGCCGGTCTCCTGAGCTTGGCCGGCGCGGCGAATTCGTGTACGGCTCCGTCGCCTCCCCTACCAGAACGAGTCGAAGATGAAGCGCTTTTTCGAATCCTTCCTGTTCATGTCGCGCTGGCTGCTCGCGCCCTTCTTCGTCATGCTGGCGGTGGGGCTCTTGGAGCTGCTCTATAAAGCGGGCGTACATCTCTACGAGGCGACGGCGCATCTCCTCACCGCCGCCGAATCCGACATGACCCTGCTGGTGCTGGACCTCATCGACATGACGCTGACCGGCGCTCTGGTGGTGACGGTCATGCTATCGGTCTATGAGAATTTCGTCTCCAGGGTCGACACGGACAGCCAGCCCGGCTGGCCGGACTGGATGGGCTCGATCGATTTCTCCGAGCTGAAGCTGAAGCTGCTCTCGACCATCGTCGCCATCTCGGCGATCAAGCTGCTCGAGGCCTTCATGGACGTGCCGCATATGAATGACCGGGATCTGTATTTCTATCTCGGCATTCATATGGTCTTCGTCGTCTCGACGCTGGCCTTCGCTCTGTCGGAGCGCCTCGCCGGCGGCCATGGAAAAAACCACGACGAGGAGGCGCATTGACGAGCGAGCCGGAAGACCGGCTCAGCGCTTCTTCACGAATTCCGTGCGCAGCACCAATCCTTTGATGGCGTCGTGCCGGCAGTCGATCTCCTCGGGATCGTCGGTGAGGCGGATCGATTTGATCACCGTGCCCTGCTTCAAGGTCTGATTGGCGCCCTTCACCTTCAGATCCTTGATGAGGATGACCGAGTCGCCGTCGGCGAGCGCATTGCCGGCCGAATCCTTCACGACCTTCGCCTGCGCCGCCGCCGCGGCGAGCTGCGACGCCGGAACCCATTCGCCGCTCGCTTCGTCATAGACATAGTCTTCGTCGTCGGCCACGCAAACCTCTTTTCGATTGAACGCCGCGCGCGAGAGCCGCGCATCGGGATGCGCTCTCTTAGGCGACCGCGCCGCCCCGGCGCAAGGTGGAGCGGAGCGATGCGTTTCTTTGGGGGCGACGTCTCTAGAATTTGCGGCCCGGCGGCGCGGGCGCGCATTTCAGCACGGCGATGACGCCGCCATCGTCATATTTCAACGTGCCCGCGGCCACGTCGAGCAGGTTGCGAATATGCTGGTCTCGGCATTTGCCGCTCGCGGCGACGCAGACGCGGTCCTGGCCGAAGCTCACCGCATCCTTGTCGACGCTGACCGCATAAGTGACCTTTTGCGTCTCGCTGGAGCCGCTCGCGCCGGAGACATAGGAATCGCCATCGCGATATTCCTCGGCGACGCCGTCCTCCCAAATGAGCTGCACGAAGCGCCGGCCGGTGTCGATGTCGATCGCGACCGTCCGATTCGTGCGCCCGCAATCGAGATGAATTTCCGAGGCGAGGGCGTGCGGCGCGACCAGCAGCGCCAGGGCCGCAAAAGTGTAGAGTGAGGCGTTCATTCCATTTTCCGCAATGCGCGCGCGGCGCGGCCTCGTCAATTTCTCGGCAGGGAGGAGCGCATCTCGTCGCAGGCGCGCAATTGCGCCTCGGTCGCGGACCAATAGGAGATTTCGCAAAGCGCCTGATAGCGACTGGCGACGAAGATCGACCACAGAAAATAGCCGAAGCCTGCGACGCCCAACGCGAGCAGCATGTTGCGACTAAAAGCGTTCATGATCGCCCTTTCGCGCCGATGCGGCCCGACGCCTTCCGCCCTGTCATCCTGGCGCTTGCGTATGGCGGGGTCAAGCGCGTTCCCGTCAGTCCAAAGTCTGGCGGAAGCGCATCACCGCGACGCTCATCGCCACCAGGGTGAAGACGCCGAGCGCGAGCGTGTCGCTGGTCAGATCGCCGAAGCTCGAGCCTTTCAGCATGATCGAGCGCACGATGCGCAGATAATGGGTGAGCGGCAGCGCCTCGCCGACATATTGCGCCCATTGCGGCATGCCGCGGAAGGGGAAGAAGAAGCCAGAGAGCAGCATATTGGGCAGGAAGAAGAAGAAGGTCATCTGGATCGCCTGCAATTGATTGACGGCGATCGTCGAGAATGTGTAGCCGACCGAGAGATTGGCGGTGATGAACAAGAGCGTCAGCGGCGCCAGCGCGAGCAGCGAGCCGACGATCGGCACGCCGAACAATAGTGTCGCGACGATGAGGATAATGCCCATCTGCACGCCGCCGACCACGACATAAGGCGCGATCTTGCCGAGCATGATCTCGGTCGGCCGCACCGGCATTGCGAGCAGCGCCTCCATCGTGCCGCGCTCGATCTCGCGCGTCACCGACAGCGCGGTGTAGATCAGCATGGTCATTGTGAGAATCGTGCCGACGAGTCCGGGCACGATGTTTCGGCGCGTCTCGCCAGCCGCATTGTAGCGGCGATGCACGCGCACCTCGAAAGGCGGCGGTCCTTGCGCGAGATGCGCGAGCGGGCCGGTCAGCTCGCGGTCCAGCGCGCTCGCGGCCGCGGCCGTCACGGCGGAGACGGCGCCGCCGGTCGCCGTGGGATCGGTGGCGTCGGCGACGACGAGCACGGGAGGCCGCTCGCCGCGAATGACGCGCCGGCCGAAATCGGGCGGCACCTCTATGACGAATTGCACGCGATTGGAGAGGATCAGCTTCTCGGCGTCGCTCTCGTCCGTCGCTGCGGCGATGATGTCGAAATAATCGGTCGTGCGCAGCGCTGCGACGAAGGAGCGCGCCAGCGGCCCGTCGTCCTGCACCAGCAGCGCCGTGGCGAGATGCTTGGGATCGGCGTTGATGGCGTAGCCGAACAGCAGCAGCTGAATGAGCGGAATGCCGACGATCATCGCCAGCGTCACGCGATCGCGGCGCAGCTGAATCAGCTCCTTCACGAACATCGCATAGATGCGCGCGAGCGAGGCGCGCATGTTCGGCGTGAACATCATCGTCGCGCCTCTATGTGAGTCATGAGATCGATGAACACATCCTCGAGCGAGGGCTCGCCGCGCGTCCATTGCTGCGGCGCGCTCTCGCCGAACTCGCGCACGATCGCGGCGAGGCGCGCGGCGTCGCGGCCGGCGACATGCAGCGCCATGCCGAAGGGCGCGACCATATCGACGCCCTTCGTCGCTTTCAGCCGCATGGCGAGCGCGCCGAGATCGGGGCCGGTCACGACGTAAGTCGAGAGGCCGGAGCGGGCGACGATCTCGGCGATCGTCCCCTGCGCCAAAAGGCGGCCGTCGGCGATATAGGCGATCTCGTGACAGCGCTCCGCCTCGTCCATGTAGTGGGTGGAGACGAGCACGGTGAGGCCTTGCGCGGCGAGCGAATGAATCTCGTCCCAGAAATCGCGCCGCGCCTTGGGGTCGACGCCCGCCGTCGGCTCGTCGAGCAGCAGCAGCGCAGGTCCGGGCAATATGCAGGCGGCGAGCGCCAGCCGCTGCTTCCAGCCGCCGGAGAGCTCGCCGGCGAGCTGCTCGGCGCGTTTCTCCAACCCTAAGCGAATGATGGCTTCCCGCGCCATCTCCACAGGCCGCGCGAGGCCGTAGATGCGCGCGACGAATTCGAGATTCTCGCGGATCGAGAGATCGGCGTAGAGCGAGAAGCGCTGCGTCATATAGCCGACCTGGCGCTTGATCTCGTTTTGCTGCGTGCGAATGTCATAGCCGAGACAGGAGCCGCGGCCGGAATCGGGCGTCAGCAATCCGCAGAGCATGCGGATCGTCGTCGTCTTGCCGCTGCCATTGGGGCCGAGAAACCCATGAATGCGGCCGCGCTCGACGCGCATGGTGAGATTGTCGACCACCTTGCGAGCGCCGAAGGATTTGGTGAGCCCCTCGGCCTCGATGGCGATCTCGACGCCGCTCACGGCGACGCGCTCTCGGCGGAAAGGCGCACGCGCACGGGAAGGCCGAGCGGCAGCAGCAGCGTTCTGTCCTCGAGCCGCGCCTCCGCCTTGAAGACGAGCTTGGCGCGCTCCTGATCGCTGAAGATGACGGGCGGCGTATATTCCTCGCGCTGCGCGATGAAGCTGATGCGGCCCGAAAGGCCCTTCTCGCAGCCGTCGCATTCGATGGCGACGCGCGCGCCGAGCCGCGCCTCGACGAGCCGCGCCTGCGGAACATAGAAGCGCACCTTGCGATTCTCCGGCGGCAGCAGGGAGAGCGCCGGCTGGCCGGCGACGACCATCTCGCCGGCGCGGAAGAAAATATCCTGCACGACGCCAGCCGCCGGCGCGACGACCTTTTGTCGCGCGATGCGCGTGTCGAGCTGCTCGATCTGCGCGCGCGCCATGACGATCGCCGATTGCGCGGCCTCGATCTCCTGATTGCGGCTCGGCAGGCGCGCGACCTCGATCTGGCGCTCCGCCTCGGCGAGCGTGGCCTTGTCGCGATCCCGCGTCATCACGGCCTGATCGAGCGCCGATTTCGGCGCATTGCCATGCGAAGAGAGAATGCGCTTGCGCTCATATTCGGCGGCCGAGAGCGCGAGCGAGGCGCGGGCGCGCTCGACGGCGGCCTGCAGCACGGCGATCTGCTGCGGACGATTCATGGAGGCGCGCAGATTCTCGAGCTGCGCCTGCATTTGCGCCAGCCGCGCGGCGGCCTCGGCGCGCTGGCGATCGAGCACGGGGGTGGCCATGGAGAAGAGCGGCTCGCCCTCCGTCACCGCGCTGCCGGCCTCGACGTCGAGCCGGGCGAGACGCTCGCCCTCCACCGGGCCGATATAGAGAAGCTCGCCCTCGACATAGCCGAGGAAGGCGCCGGAGCCATAGGCGTCGCCGCGCATCCGCCATAGGCCGAGCGTGATGGGGATCAGCAGGACGAGCAGGAGCCAGCGTCTCATTTCCGTCCTCGCAACGGCGGACGGAGCGGGCCGGCGCGCCCAATATGCTCGATCCGAGCCTCCCCCTCGCGTCAGGCTGTTAAGTCGCGCGGAGGGCGCGGTCAAGACCCTGCTGGCGTCGCAAGGGCGTGGCCAAATTCGGCGTATGAGCTATATTGTCGACGATTTCGAAAGCAGGCCGACCATGAAACCCTATATCGCGATCGTCCATCAGGAAGAGGGCAGCGCCTATGGCGTGAGCTTTCCCGACGCGCCAGGCTGCTTCTCGGCAGCCGACGAGCTCGACGATCTCTTCGTTATGGCGACCGAGGCGCTGGAGCTTTGGGCGGACGGCATGCGCGAGGACGGCGCGCCGATCCCCGAGCCGCGCGAGCTGTCGAAATTGAGAGACGATCCAGAATGGGCGGAGAGCTTCGAAGGAGCCGCCTTCATCATCGCCATCGAAGCCCCTTGGGACAGGCTCTCGCGCGCAGCGGAATAATCAGTCCTTCGGCCAGCCGGCCTGACGATAAATGTCGGCGGCGGTCTTGGGCGGAATATTCTTCTTCGGATGAGCGACGGTGACGCGTCCGACTATGCTCGGATGCTTGTATTGCCGATGCGAGCCCTTGGAGCGGACGAGCAGCCAGCCTTCGCGTTCCAGACGACGGATGATCTCGCGGCTGTCGGTGAGCATGATCGCCTTAAAAGAAAAGTCGATGGCGATCTATTGATGACATTCGAACGAATAGCGCAAGCAGTCTATCTGTGCATAATTACCTATGCTTTTGGCGTTCCGCCGTAGGAGCAGCGAGGTCAAAGGGAGCGGGGCGACCGCAGGGAGGGAAACGGCCGCCCCGGCCGGACGCTCAGAAGAAGCCGAGCTTGTCCGGGCTATAGCTGACCAGCAGATTCTTCGTCTGCTGGTAGTGATCGAGCATCATGCGATGATTCTCGCGGCCGATGCCGGACTGCTTGTAGCCGCCGAAGGCCGCATGCGCCGGATAGGCGTGATAGCAATTGGTCCACACGCGTCCCGCCTGCACGGCGCGGCCGACGCGATAGGCGCGGTTGATGTCGCGCGTCCACACGCCGGCGCCGAGGCCGAAGATCGTGTCATTGGCGATCGCCACCGCCTCTTCATCCGTGTCGAACACCGTCACCGACACGACGGGTCCGAAGATCTCCTCCTGGAACACGCGCATCTTATTATTGCCGGCGAGCACTGTGGGCTTCACATAATAGCCGCCGGAAAGATCGCCGCCGAGCTCGGCGCGTCCGCCGCCGATCAATATATCCGCGCCTTCCTTCTGGCCGATGTCGATATAGCCGAGGATCTTTTCCATCTGCTCCTTGGAGGCTTGCGCGCCGATCATCGTCTTGGCGTCGAGCGGGTCGCCCTGCACGATGGCGCCGACGCGCTTCACCGCCTTCTCGATGAATTTGTCGTAGATGCTCCGCTGCACCAGAGCGCGGCTCGGGCAGGTGCAGACCTCGCCCTGATTGAGCGCGAACATGGCGAAGCCTTCGAGCGCTTTGTCGAGGAAAGCGTCGTCCTCCGCCGCCACATCGGCGAAGAAGATGTTCGGCGATTTGCCGCCGAGCTCCAATGTCGTGGGGATGAGATTGCGCGCGGCATATTCGCCGATCAGCCGTCCCGTGCTGGTCTCGCCGGTGAAGGCGATCTTGGCGATGCGCGGCGAGGAGGCGAGCGGCTTGCCCGCCTCGAGGCCGAAGCCATTGACGATATTGACGACGCCGGCCGGCAGCAGATCGCCGACGATCTTCGCCCATACGAGTATGGAGGCCGGCGTCTGCTCGGCCGGTTTCAGCACCACGCAATTGCCCGCCGCGATCGCGGGAGCGAGCTTCCACGCCGCCATCAGCAAGGGAAAATTCCACGGGATGATCTGGCCGACGACGCCGAGCGGCTCGTGGAAATGATAGGCGACCGTGTCGTGGTCGATTTCCGATATGCCGCCTTCCTGCGCGCGGATCGCCGAGGCGAAATAGCGGAAATGATCGATGGCGAGCGGAATGTCGGCAGCCGTCGTCTCGCGGATCGGCTTGCCATTGTCCCAGCTCTCGGCTTCCGCGAGCGCTGCGAGATTTTGCTCCATGCGATCGGCGACGGCGAGGAGAACGCGCGCACGCTCGCCGACGCTGGCGCGGCCCCAAGCGTCCTTGGCGGCATGGGCGGCGTCGAGCGCGAGCTCTATGTCGGTCGCGTCGGAACGCGGGACCTCGCAGAGAATCTGTCCATTGACCGGAGTCACATTCTCGAAATAGCGGCCGGCGCGCGGAGCGACCCAGCGGCCGCCGATGAAATTCTCGTAGCGCGCCTCGAACTTCGGCGTCGTGGAGCGGAGGAATTCGGGCCTCGTCATGACGTTTCCCCTTTAGTGTCTCTGCGCCTTTGCGGCGTCGGGGGAGATCATCCGCCCGCGCCGCCGGCGGCGCCAGAGGGAGAACGCATGAACCGGCCCGAGGTGTCGCAGATTTGCGACAATCGGGGCGGGCGAAGACGTCACAGCGACGGCTCTGGCCCGAATTCCACGCGCGAGGCGACAGGGAAAGCCCGTATCGGAGCCATGCCGCCGCGCCTCAAAAGTTCACATTGTTTTGATTAGTTGTTCCCCTCTCGGCGAGGCTGGCGGACGCGTCTTCGGCGTGACCGCGAATGATCCGGGAAGATGCGGGACGAGATTTTCAACGTCGATTTTCGAGGGGAGGCGATCATGCCTTTGAACCCAGGCGAAGCCGCGAGATTGCGGAATCTGTGCAATTTGTTTTCGATCGACTTCCGCCTCACGGAGGACAATCCTCCCGGCGCATTGTCGGTCACGACATGCCTTTATTCGATGCCCGTCATCGCGGATCATTTCGAGCGGCGCCGCTTCGGCAATCAGATTTTACAGAGCGCCCATGCGCATTTTCCGTCGTCGGAACAAAAGTCGTCGCAATTTTTCGCGCTCATATCAGCCCGTGTGATCGAGATTCAAGAATTCCGCTCCTGGTACGCGGAAATGGCGCGATCGCCCGAAGAGCTCATTCGTTCATATCAGAGCATGCAGCGCGTCGTCACCGCGCTGAAGTTCATCGGGGTGGGCGCGGGATCCGGGGCCATCGCCGCCGGTATGAAAGAGGCGCTCAAGGCGAAGGGAGGCGCCGAGATGGCCAAAGCCGGGGCCAAGACGACCTTGAGCCGCATGTCGGGAAAAGGCGCGATATTCGAGGGCATCGAAGCGCGATACGGCAAGCTTCCTGTGGGCGGGGGCGTCGCGCTGTTCTTGATCGTCACCGCAGCGACCGCATTGTATGTTTCGCTGCTCGAGGAAATGCGCAAGATAAAGATCGTCATCTTGGATAAATTTCAGAATGGTCAAATCAGCAACGAGCTTTTTTCAAAAGCGTTCACCGAAATAGACCCGAATAGCATCAAAAAATATTGGGAGATGTGATTTGAAAAAAATAGAAGTCGACCGCACCACATTCTACATGGGCGCGACGGCGCTCAATTTCGTATCGTGGGTGCTTCTGTCGGTTTATGCGGACGTGTCGCTCTTGGCGCTGTTTTTACCGGTTTTTGTTTTCTTTTATGTGCTCGTCAGGCTATGCGTGCGTTACGTGTTCGAGATGAAATAGCTCTCACCCCGGTCCCTGCGACAATCCGAGCCGCCCGAGCTTGCGATGCAGAGTGGCGCGGCTGACGCCGAGCAGGCGCGCGGCGGCGGTCACATTGCCATTGGCGCGGGCGAGGGCGCGGCGAATGGCGCCGCGCTCGGCGTCTTCCAGCTCGCTTCGCTGCGGCTCTCCGTTCTGCGGCTCGGTCTCGCCGGCGCCGCTCAGCAGATCGGCGGCCGGCAGCTGCGCCGCTATGCGCGCATCGGTGACGCCGAGCTCGAGCCGCGCCGCGCGCGTCGCGCCGATGACGAGATCGTGCCGGTCGACGGCGATCAGCGAGGCGGCGTTTCGATCGGCCTGCGGCGAGAGCAGAATGCGCGCCTCGGCGAAAGCGCGGCGGAAGTTCAGCGCCTCTATCGTGCGCGCGGCGTCGACGACGGCGACGGAGAGTAGATTGGTCAGCCCGTCGGCCAAGGTCTCGCGGCAGGAGGAGACGTCGAGCGCCGCCGCCAGCCGTCCCAAATGATCGAAGATCGGCGCGGCCGTGCAGCTCAGCCCGGTGTTCTGGGCGTGAAAATGCTGGTCGCGATGGATCGTCAGCGCGCGCTCCTCGACGATGCAGGCGCCGATGGCGTTGGTGCCCTGATGCGCCTCGCTCCATCGCGCGCCGGTCCGCAATCCGCGTCGGTCGAAAATCTCGGCGTCCGCAGGGGCGCCGCGGCGTTCCAGCGGAACGCCGCGCGCATCGGCCAGAAGAACGCAGCAGCCGAGATCGCCGATGGCGGCCGAGAGCCGTTCCATCACGCTCTGCGCGACGCGCGCCAGCGGCTCCAGCCTCTCGCGCGACTCGCGCAATTCCGCGGCGGTGAGAATGGCGGGCGCGAGGCTCGCCGCCGGATCGAGCTTATGCAGCGTGACGCAGCGGCGCCAGGAGGCGGCGACCGCCGAGCGCGCCGGCGCGGTCTCGTCCGCGACCACCGAGCGCACGCGGTCCAAATGCGAATTGGCCAAATGCGAATTGGCGCTGTCTCCGCTCATGCGAAGCTCCCTTTGTCGCCGAGACTATAGAGGGAAAGCGCGCCCGGCGCACGCGTTCCTGCGTCGCATTTCGGTCGCCGAGATTATGCGAAGGATTTACGAAAATGTTTACTATATTGCGGCGTAATTCACCTCCATGGTCAGTGAAGCTCGCGTTGGTCGAACCGAAAGGTCCGAGAAGTCGAGCTTGCGAATACTTGCGCTGAAGCTACGTAGCGCGGACAAAAAACCGCCAAATTGTAACTTCAGTTTCTCGAACAATGCTCGGGATCGGAGAGAAGAAGCTTCATTCCGGGCGCGTGTGGCGTAGTCGAGCGGCTCGCTCATAGAGACGCTTCGACAGTGTGTGTAACGGAAGTCCTTCCGAAAGTGGGGGTGGATGCGTAAGAATCCCGGTGAACGATGCTCTTCCAATTCATTGCCTCGCCGTGAAATCTCTCGCCGCATTCTGTTCTCGACTCTTTTTCTCGCCGGCGCCCTCACCGTGGGCGGACTGGCGGGTCTCGCGATGCGCAGCGCCGAGCAGAAGCCCGAGCCGTCCGCGGCCGCCGCGCTCACGATAGACAGCCCCGAGGAGACGACGGCCTCGATCGAGTCGCCCTCCTTCTCCATTCCCTTCGGAGTGCTGGTCGGCGATCTGCGCTCCCATGCGGCGCCCAAGACGGTCGTCGCCGCGCTCGAGGCGCCGCAATCCCTGCCGACGCCTCCGCTGGCGCCCGTGGCCGCGCCGACGCCGCCCGCCCGCAAGGACGCGGGCCTCGAGCAGCAGGTCGCGGAAGCGGAAGAAGACAGCGCGCCGCTGCCGCCGCCGCGCCCCTCCGAATTCGGCCTGCGCGTCCATCTGCCGACCATTCGCAGCGCGCGAAAGACCGCCTCCGCGCCGTCCGGGGAAGAGGAGAGCAGCCCCTCCTTCTTCGAGAAAGTCTTCGGCCCGCTGCAGCCCACCGGCAAGGCGCTCGCCTATGCGGCGCCGGAGACCGGGCTCTTCGACGGCCTGCGCAATGTGACGCGCGGCAATCCGACGACGGCCTATGACAATCAGACCGCCGTCTACGACATCAGCGCGCATACGGTCTATCTGCCGGACGGCACGCGTCTCGAGGCGCATTCGGGCCTCGGCGACAAATTCGACGATCCGCGCTTCGCCCATGTGCGCATGCGCGGCGTCACGCCGCCGCATACTTACGATCTCACCTTCCGCGAGAGCCTGTTCCATGGCGTGCGCGCGATTCGCTTGACGCCGGTCGGCGGCGAGGGCGCGATCTTCGGCCGCGCCGGCCTGCTCGCGCATACTTACATGCTCGGCGCGCGCGGCGACTCCAATGGCTGCGTGTCGTTCAAGAATTACGCCGCTTTCCTGCGCGCTTTCGAGCGCGGCGAGATCAAGCGCCTCGTCGTCGTCGGCAAGCTGTAAACAAAGCAACGCTCTCGCCCTCATGCTGAGGAGGTCGCGAAGTGGCCGTCTCGAAGCGCGAGGGGGGGGCTCCAGAAGCCGCCGCGTGAAATTTCCCTCGCGCTTCGAGACGCGCCTTTCAGGCGCTCAGCATGAGGGAAATTTCATTTCGATCGTTCCCGGGTCCGAAATCCCTTACAATTTCTTCGGCTCGTCGAAGGCGGGCAGATTGCGGCAGCCGAGCGCGCCATATTCCTCGACGCGCTTGCGCGCGCCCGGCGTGCCGCGCCGCGTCGGATCGAGCGCGATCCAGGAAAACAGCGTGAAGGCCGCGTCGCAAGGCTTGCCCACGGCGACATAGGCGTTGGCCAGCTCGACGAACAGTCGCTCATGCACTTTGGCGCGATCGTGGAACAATTCGATCGCCGTCTTATATTCGCCGATCGCCGCGTCATAGCGCTTGGCGGCGAAGAGCGTCCGCCCGCGCAGATAATGGAAATCCGGCTGGATCGGCTGCTCTGAGATCAGCGCATCGGCGATTTTCAGCGCGCCCTCCGCATCGCCTATGCGCAGGAACAATTCGCCGGCGCGGCCCTTCTCGATCGCGCTGTCCGGGCAGGCCGCGGCGAAGCCGCTGTAGCCGCGCGCGGCGACGCGCTCCTCGCCTTCGACGATCAGCGCCTCGGCGAGAGCCGTGATCGCGCGCTTGTCGCAGGGCTCGCGCAGCAGCTTGGCGAGTGGCGCGGAAATTTTGGGCGAGGCGACGAGGCCGGCCCGCAGCGGCTCCATCTCGAGCCGGGCGTAGACGGGCGCATATTCGTCGGCCGGGGTCGGCGCGCCGACAGCGCTCGCCGCCGCATAGGCCTCGCGGCGCAGAAAGTCGCCGAGCTCCGGCGCGATGACGACAGCGAGCCCGAGCGCGGCCAAAATCGCGACGAGCGCGCCGATCCAGACGCGGCTTCTTTCCGGCGAAGGCGGCGGGGCGATGCGATCCCCGCGGTCGATCTCCATGGTCTATCGTCCCAATGCGCGCGTCGACAATTGTGACGAAAGCTAGCGTGAAATCGCGGCGAAAGCGCGTCCGGCTTTTCCCTCGTCTCAAACCTCCCGCAAAATCTCCTCCAGCGCGGCGTCGAGCGCCTCCGGCTCCGGCTCCTCTATCGTGGCGCTCTGCGTGAAGATCAGCGCGCAGCGCACATTTTTGTGCGGATAGAGCCGTCGCGCCGCGGCGCGATAGACGGCGAGCTGGCGCAATTGCGCGGGCGTCGCCGGATGGCGCGGCGCGCCGGTCTTGAAATCGGCGACGATGACGTCGGTTTCTGTCTCGGCGAGCCGGTCGATGCGGCCGCAAATGGCGATCTCGCCGCGCGGGCTGTCGAGCTTCGCGACGATCTCCACCTCCGGCGCCGAGCCCGGCCCGAACAAAGGCGCGAGCGAGGCGTGGCCGATCACCGCGAGCACGGCGGCGACGAGCCCCTGGCGCTGCGCGGCGTCGAGCGGGGCGGCGCGCAGCTCCAGAAAGCGCAGCGCCGCCTCGACGCGCCGCTCCGGCGGCGTGTCCGGCAGGCGTTGCAGCAGCGTATGGGTGAGCCGGCCGACCAGCAGACGCTCGCGGTCGCGCCGCGTCGGCGCTGCGGTCTCCTCGCCGGCGAAAGGATCGGCAGCCGCCAGCGCCGTCGCCGGCCGCAAGGGCGGGGCCGGCGCGCGCTCCTCCGGCGCCGGCGTGCGCGCATAAAGCGGGACGATGGTCGCCGCGGCCTCTCGCGTCTCGTTCGCCGCCGTCGCGCCATGCGCCGTGACGCCATAGCGCAAAATCTGCTTCGTCTCGTCCAGCGCGTCCGGCGCGCTGTCGCAGGCGGGCTCGAGCGCGTTGCGGATCGCGTCGTACCAGCAGCCGGCGCCGCGCCCCGCCGGCCCGTGGAAGCCGCCGACATAGAGCCGTTCCTCGGCGCGCGTCAGCGCCACATAGAGCAGCCTGCGATGCTCCTCTCGCGCCGCCTCGCGCAGCGCCTCGCGCGCGCTGGCCACGGCGGGCGGATCGGCGGCCATAGCGCTGGACCAGACCAGCGTCGCGCCATCCTCCTCGCCGAGCCGAAAGATCTTCGGATCATGCCGGCCGGAGGGGCCGCCGCAAGTGTCCGGCAAAAAGACGATCTTCGCCTCCAGCCCTTTGGAGGCGTGCACGGTCATCACGCGCACGGCGTCGCCGGCCGCCTCCATGTCGCGCTTGACGGAGAGCTGCAGGCTCTCGACGCTCGCCAAAAATCCGGCGAGGCCCTGCGCCTGCTCGCGCTCGAAGGTGAGCGCGAGGCGCAAAAACTCATCGATCGCGTCATTGGCCTCCTGGCCGAGCCGCCCGACCAGTCTCTCGCGCCCGCCGCCGGCGCTGAGAATATGGCTGTAGAAATCGAATGGCGCGCGTATGCGCGCCTCGCGCGCCCAGGCTTCGACGCGCGCCGCCGCCTCTCTATGCGCCGGCTCCGGCGAGGCGGCGAGCGCATCGATGAGCGCGCCTTCGCGCTTGGGCGCGAGGGCGATGAGATCATCATCGGTGAAGCCGAAGAGCGGCGATTTCAGCAGCGTCGCCAAGGTGAGATCATCCTCGCGCAGCAGCGCGACGCGGCCGAGCGCGACGAGATCCATCACCGCAATATGGCCGGAGAGATCGAGACGATCGGCTCCGGCGACGGGAATCGCCTCCGCCTTCAGCGCGCGAATGACGCCTTCGAAAAAAGCGTCGCGCTTGCGCACCAATATCATCACGTCGCCGGGCCGCACGGGGCGCATCGCGCCTCTGTCCTCGACGCATTCGCCATTCTGCGGCGCGAGCAGCGCCTTCACCTTGCGCGCGATCTTGCGCGCGAGCCGCGCCGGCGGGCCGGCCTCGTTCACATAATCGAGCGGCAGGCGCCAATCCTCCGGCGTCTCCGCGCCCTGGGACGATTCCGGCTCCCATATTTCGACGAGGCCGGACACGTCGCTCTTCCACGCTTCGTGCACGGGCGCGGGCTCCTCGCGGTCCGCCGAAAGGCCGCGCCTGTTCTCCTCGACCGAGAAGACAATATCCACCGCGCCGAGCACTTGCGGCGAGGAGCGGAAGGAGCGCGTCAGCCGCACAGGCTGGAAGCGGAGCTCGGCGTCGCGGAAACGGCGCTCGAAATCGCGGCGCATGGCGTCGAATTTCTCCGGCGCGGCGCCTTGAAAGGAGAAGATCGACTGCTTCTCGTCGCCCACGGCGAAGAAGGTGCGGATGCGCCGCGTGGCGCCGGCGCCGGCGCAGAATTCATCGGCGAGCGCGGCCAATATGTCCCATTGCGCCGCGCTCGTGTCCTGCGCCTCGTCGACGAGAATATGATCGATGCGCGAGTCGAGCTTGTAGAGCACCCAGGACGGGCTCGAGCTTTGAAACAGCCGGCGCGTGCGCTCGATGAGATCGTCGAAATCGAAGAGGCCGCGATTGCTCTTCATCCGCTCATAGGCGGAGAGAATGGCGTCGCCGATCCGCGCCAGCGCCATGGAGCGATCGAAGGCGGCCGCGGCCTTGCGTTTCTCCACCAGCGCGACGAGCCGATCGCGCTCCTCCTCGAGCCGCGCGAGCAATGCGGGCTGCTGCTTTTGAAGCGCGGCGGAAATGATCTTCTGCTTGCCGAGCCCGCGCGGCTCGCCGTCCTTTTTGAAGAAGACCGCGAGATATTCTTCGACGCATGCGCTGAGCTGATCGTTGGCACCCCCTCTCCCGCGCAGCGGGGGAGGGCCGGGGAGGGGGCCTATGAGCCCCGCGGCGATCGTCAATTGCGTCGCGAGCTTCCCATCATTCGCGCCGCCGCCGCTCAGCGCTTGCGCAATTCCATTCCAATCGCGCGGCGCTATCCCGCCCTCGATAATCGCCCGCTCCACCGCCTCGAGCGTCTCGCTTTCGCGCAGCCCTAAGCGTTCGCGCAGCAATTCCGCATAATCGCCGGACGAGAGATTGCGATGCGCCGCGCGATGGCCAAGCAGCTCCGCGATCAGCTCGTCGAAGCCGCCGCCGGAGCAGAGCCGCGACACCGTCTCCAGCGCCGCGCGCAATTCGCCTTCGTCCAGCACGGCGCGGGCGAGCGTTTGGCGCCGCGCGCGCTCCAAAAGCTCGGCGCGCTCGAGATCGTCGAGCACGCGGAAGGACGCCGCGACATTGGCCTCGAAGGGAAAGAGATGCAGAATCCTCTCGCAAAAGGCGTGGATCGTCTGAATCTTCAGCCCGCCCGGCGTCTCCACCGTGCGCGCGAACAGGCGCCGCGCGAAGACGAGCTCCGCGCGCGAGGGCTGCGGCGCGCCGGTGGCGAGAATGGCGGCGGTCAGCGCTTCATCGTCGAGCAGCGCCCAGCCGGCGAGAATATCGAAAATGCGCGCCGCCATATTGGCGGCTGCGGCCTTTGTGTAGGTGAGGCAGAGAATGCGCGACGGCGGCGCGCCGGCCAGCAGCAGACGCACCACGCGCTGCGAGAGAACATGCGTCTTGCCCGAGCCCGCATGGGCCGCCACCCAGGCCGATTGCGCGGGGTCGGAAGCGGTCCGCTGCCGCTCCCGCGTGTCCTTGGCGATGGGGCGTCTGTCGCTCATCTCTCGCTCTCAAGGCGATGTCTTCTCGATATTCTCGGCGATTGCCTCGTCGATCATGCTGTCGAGATCGGTCGCCTTCGTCTCCTTGGTGAAGAGGAGCGCGATGATCGTCGAGGCGCCGAGCGCGGCGAGATAGAGGCCGACCGATTCCGCTCCGTAATTTTGCGCGATCCATGTCGCCACAAAGGGCGTCAGCGCCGCGCCGAGGATGGACGCGAGATTATAGGAGACGCCCGAGCCCGTATAGCGCGTGTTGGTGGGGAAAAGCTCCGGCAATATGGCCGACATCGGCCCGAAGGTGAGGCCCATCAGCGACATGCCTATGCTGAGGAAGACGAGAATGAGTCCGTGATTGGCGCTCTCGCCTGTGCCGATGAGATCCTTGGAGAGGAAGAAGCGGAAGGAGAGGCCGAACAGCACAATGCCACTCGTCACGATCAGCAGCAGCTTGCGGCGGCCGATCCTGTCGGCGAGATGCCCCGAGACAGGGATGAAGCCGGCGAAGAACAGCACGGAAATGAGCTGCAGCACGAGAAAATCGCGATAGCCTATGCCGAGATTGCCGAGCGCGATCTTGCCTATGCCATAGGAGAGAATCCACGTCGTCATCAGATAGAAGAGACCATAGGTCGCGACCATGATGAAAGTGCCGAGCAGAAGCTCTTTCGCATTGTTGCGAAACACATGGGCGAGCGGCGATTTCAATTTCTCGCCGCGCTCCAATGCGCGCGCGAAGACCGGCGTCTCATGCAGCTTCAAGCGCACATAGAGGCCGAGCGTGACGAGCAGAATGGAGAGCAGAAAGGGCAGCCGCCAGCCCCAGGCGAGGAAATGCTCGTCCGGCGTCGCGCGTGTGGAATCGAAGGCGAAGAGAATGGTGAGCGTCAGGAAGAATCCATTGGCGAGAATGAATCCGAAAGGCGCGCCGAGCTGCGGCCACATGGCCGCCCAGGCGCGCTTGCCCTTGTCGGCCGTCTCGGTGGCGAGCAGAGCGGCGCCGGACCATTCGCCGCCGAGGCCGACGCCCTGGCTGAAGCGGAAAATAGTGAGCAGGACCGGCGCGAACAGGCCGATCTGATGATAGGTCGGCAGAAGGCCGATGGCGAAAGTGGCGAGACCCATCAGCAGCAGCGAGCCGACGAGCGTCGCCTTGCGCCCCACGCGATCGCCGAAATGGCCGAAGAGGACCGAGCCGATCGGCCGCGCGACAAAGGCGACGCCGAATGTCGCCATGGAGGCGAGCAGCGCCGCGCTGCCTGCGCCGGCGGGGAAGAACAAGAGCGGAAACACCGACACGGCGGCGGTGGCGTAGATGTAGAAATCGAAGAATTCGATCGTCGTGCCGACGAGGCTCGCGAAGATGATGCGATTGCGATAGCTTTTATCCGACCCTTCGAGAGCCATTTTCAAATTCCTCGCCAATGTTCGAATGCTGCGCGTCGATCCGGCGTTTATGAGGATCGAAGGCCGTTTCGGGAAACCATACAAGAAATGTAGTTTGACCGCTATCGAAGGCGGTCGCCGCCCCCGGCTCCGATCTTTTGCTTAGCGAGACGTGAATCTTCGGCTGCGCGGCGTCGTCCCGAAGCGGGAAGAATGGCACGAGAGGTGGACAAAGCCCGTCCGAATCGGGGGCGCCGAAAATCGGCGGCCGATTCCTTGCCGAAACGTCAAGAAGTGTGGTGAAGACTTCGTGTCCTCGATTTTCACTCGTCGCCATGCGCGATGCGCGGGAAGCCGCGTCGATAGGCTTAGCCGAAAGTGAATCCGATGACCGTTTCCGTCGTCCCGAAATGAGAGCGGCGGCACGAGACGAGAACAATACAATTCCGAATCGGGAGCGTCGAAAATCGGCCGCCGATTCCTTGCCGAAGCGTCAATCATCATGGTGAACGCCGCGTCGCGGCCGCGGCCACGCCGCTGTCGCCGTGGTCGCGCCGGAGCCCGCCCTGGCGGCGCGGCTCGGGGGCCTCTCAAGGCGCATTGCGGAAGAAAAGACCTCTGACCCGGCCGTCCGGGGCGAGGTCGATGCGCCATTCGGTCTCGCTTTTTTCGAATTGCGCGCGATAGACGTCCCAGCCGTCCACGCCGACGCCGACGAAGCGAATCTCCCCGAGCGCGCCTTTCGCCGAGAGCTCCTCCGCGACCGCCTCCGCTCGCTCGCGCGCCAATGTGGCGAGCGGCTCCGTCATGCGCGCGGAGTCGATCTCTCCGCGCCGGGCTTCGTCGATCGTTCGGCGGATCGCCTCTTCGCTGTCCGGCTGCGGCCGATTATCGCGGATTCTGCGCGTCAGCTCCTCCGCCGCACGCTCGGCCTCCGCTTCGTCGATCCGCCGCGCGACCAGCTCGACGCCGTTCTGATGGATCGTCAGCGCATTCACTGATTGGTCGCTGTCTATGGAAAAGACGAGCTGAGCCGGGATGATCTTGAGAAAGAACTCGGTCTCGCTTTCTGGAAAAATCTCATAGGCGGCCTGCCCGGTCACCTGACCGAAGAGCCGGTCGGCGACGCGCGTGATTTTTATCCCGCCCCCGATGGCGTCGAAGCGATAGGCGCCGACATAGCGATCATAGATTTCTGGATTTACGGGTGTCGTCTTGCGCGGGCGCGCCTGCTCGTAGCGGCGCTGCGCGATCAGGTCGAGCGATGTCTGCGTCATGGTCGTCTCCTTTGCGAGCGTTATGAGTTCGTCGAGCGAGAGCGTCCCGCCCTTGGAGAGCTTCGTTCGGGCGGCATCGACGAGCGCCAGCTTCTCGTCGATGCGCTGGCGTTGTTCGGCGAGCGCCGACTGCTGCATTTCCAGTGTTCGATCGAGATCGACCGCGCGCCCCTCGAGCAGCGCGGCAATGCGCGAGAGGCTGAGGCCGAAGCGCTTCAGAGCGAGCACTTCGTGGAGACGGGCGATCTCCTTTTCGCCGTACAGCCTCCAGCCCTTCGCCGAGCGGGCCGGCGTCAGCAGGCCGCGCTGCTCATAGGTTCTGAGACCGCGAACGGTGACGCCGATGCGCTCCGCGCATTCCGCCGCGGTCAGCAACACGTCCTTGCGCTTCGACTCTCTCACTGGACGAGCCCTCCTGTTTCTCGGGTCTAATCTATGACCCAAGGGACGGCGCAAGCGTCATTTTGGGGCATTGGAAGCGGCGCGACGCCCCCGTGTCCGGCATCGCCGGCGCGCGCGAGGCGCGGCATGTCGCGTCGATGGGCTCAGCGAAAAGTGAATGCGGCGCCGCTTCCGCCGTCCCGAAAGTGGAATTGCAGCACGAGACGCGCACAAACCCTGTCCGAATCGGGAGCGCCGAAAATGGTGCGTCCATTCCTTGCCGAAGCGTCAATCTTCATGGCGAAGGCTTCGTAAATGCCGTCTCTTCGCGGCTCGGCGCGTCGCCGCCTTCATAGGCTTAGCGAGTAATGAATCGTCGGCCTCTTCGCGTGGTCCCGAAAATGGAATTGCGGCACGAGAGGCGCACAAACCCTGTCCGAATCGGGAGCGCCGAAAATGGGGCGTCGGTTCCTTGCCGAAGCGTCAATCATCATGGCGAAGGCTTCGTAAATGCGATGTCTTCGCGGCTCGGCGCGTCGCCGCCTTCACAGGCTTAGCGAGTGGTGAATCGTCGGCCGTTTCGCGTGGTCCCGAAACTGGAATTGCGGCACGAGACGCGCACAAACCGCGTCCGAATCGGGAGCGCCGAAAATTGGCAGCCGATTCCTTGCCGAAGCGTCAATCATCATGGCGAAGGCTTCGTAAATGCGGTGTCTTCGCGGCTCGGCCCATCATCGTCTTCATAGGCTTAGCGAGTGGTGAATCGTCGGCCTCTTCGCGTGGTCCCGAAAATGGAATTGCGGCACGAGAGGCGCACAAACCGCGTCCGAATCGGGAGCGCCGAAAATCGGCCGCCGACTCCTTGCCGAAGCGTCAAAGAACAGGGTGAACGCTTCGCAGCTTCGCGGCGAAGCGTCACTCCTCTCCGCCGCCGCCCTCGCGCGACCATTCCTTCACGCGCGCGAGATGGTCGTAATCGCTGTAGCGCGAGGCGAACTCCACCCATGGCCGCGAGGGATAGGGCGTGTCGGCGAGACGAAACTGATTCAGCAGCACGAAGAGATTGGCGCGATGCTCGGCGACGACGTCGCCGAAACCCTTGTCCTTGAATTTCAGCCATTGCGTTTCGCCGCCGGTCTTGCCGCCGAGCCGCACATAGGCGGCGCCGGCGACGCGCGGCGCGCCGATGGAGTCGAAGGCGCCGGCCTCGATCATCGCCGCCTCCAATGTGAGCTGCGGCGAGAAGCCGGCGCCGACCTGTGAGGCGGTCGGCGGATTGCCGGTCTTGTAATCGAAGACGAAAGCTTCGCCGCTCGCATTCACCTCTATGCGATCGGCGACGCAGGAGAGGGTGAAGACGCTGCCGTCGGCGAGCGTCAGCTTCCAGCCGGCGCCTTTCTCGATGTAAATCTCGCGCGCCTGCTCGCGGCGCTCGCGCTCGAATGCGAGCGCGTGATCGAGCCCGGCCTCTATGCGCGGCCAATCGAAGGCGAGAAAGGATGGATCGTCCAGGAACTCGCCGAGCTCCGCGCGCGCGATCTCGACGAGCAGCGCGCGCGCGTCTTCCGGCAGTGGGCCTTTGGGATGCGCCTCCTGGAATTTCGCCAGCGCCGCATGGATCGCGACGCCGATCTCGCGCACGCCCTTGGGCGCGCCGAGCGGCGCCAAGGGCGGCAGGCGCAGAATAGATTCGGCGAAGACGGAATAAGGATCGCGGCGCAGCTTTTCGATGCGCGTGACGCTGAGCCGCGTCGGCCGCAGCTCCACGGGCGGGCGCGGCAGCGGGCGCGATATGGCGCGAATCTCCTGCGGGCGATCCAGCGCGGCGGCGAGCGCGCATTTTTCATCGCCGCGCGCCTTGCAGGCGGCGAAAGCCTCGCCCGAGAGCGCCGCCAATCGCGCGATGAGGCGAGACGCCACGGTCGGCGCGCCATCGCGCTTTTTCGCGCGGCTGACGACGACTTCCGCCGCGCCGAAGGCCATGGCGAAGTCATGCGCCGTCTGGCCGATGCGGCGCTCCGGCGGCGAGAGGCCCAATTGCCGGCGCATGGCGCGATTGAGAAAGGCGCCGGATTCGGCCTGCGGCGGCCAGATCGTCTCGTCGAGCCCGGCCAGCAGTGCGAGATCGGCGTCGAGCAGGCGCGCCTCCAGCAGGCCGAGAATCTTGAGGCGCGGATGCGCGTGGCGCGGGCTGGGCGCGCTCGCCTCGAAGGCGAGGCGATCGAAGAAGGAGGCGTAGCCTGCTGCGTCGAAGACGAGCCCGCTGTCCGACGCCTCCAGAGCGTCGAAGAGCTGCAGCAATTGCTCGACGCCCTCGCCGGCGGGCGTTTCGCCGGCGATTTGCTCCAGCGCCAGCGCATGGGCGCGCGCGCGCTCGGCGAGGCGCGCCTCCGGCGTGAGCGCGGCGAGGGGAAGAAGCGCTTCGTCGAGACGAGCGAGCAGATCCTCGATCGCGCGCCAATCCTCCTCGTTGATGCGCTTCAGCGCCGGATGGGCGTGCGTCTCCTCGGCGAGCCGGCGCGCCGGCGCGGCCATTGCGGCGAAGCTGCCGCCGCTCTCGACATTGCGCAGCACGGCGATCTCGACCAGCGGGGCGAGGCGATCGATCTCCGCGCGCTCGAGGCCGAAGCGCGTCAGCGGATGGGCGAGCAGAGCGGCGGCGTCGATGGCCGAGGCGCCGTCCTCCGCCGTGGCGGCGATGAGCCGGGCCAGAGCGCCGATCGGCGTCGCGCCCAACGGTCGGCCGGCCGAATCGTCGACCTCCACGCCCCAGCGCGCCAGCTCGGCGCAGACGCGGCGGGCGATGTCGCGGTCGGGCGTGATGAGCGCCGCCGTGCGGCCGGGCGTCTCCAGCGCCTCGCGCATGGAAAGGGCGAGCGCCAGCGCCTCCTCGCGCTCGTCCGCCGCCTCGATGAAGGAGACGCCGGCGAGCGCTTCGGCGAAGCCCTCGGCCGCGGCGGCGCGGAAATCGCGCCAATAATCGGTGCAATCGGCGGGGCGCAGCGCCTCGGCCAGCAGCCGCGTCCGCGCCTGCAGCACTGGCGGAGCGGAGCCGATGGGGCTGACCTCCTCGCGCGTGACGCCGATCGTGGAGAGGAGACGCTTCAGCAGGGTCTGCGGATGGGTGAAGCTCGGCTCGTCGCGCTCGCTCTCGCCATCGTCGCCGACCCTGCGCCAAGCGGCTTCGTCCAGCTCGAGATCGAGGCCGGGCAGGATCACCGCGCCGCGCTCCAGCCGGGCGATCGCCGCCAAAAGGCGCGCCGTCGCCGGATGTGCGCCGGTGGAGCCGAGCGCGATCACCGGGCCGCGCGCGCCGCCGCGCTCCAAATGCGCGATCTGCGCCTCGATCAGCGCGGTCTGCCGCGCGGCGCGGTCGATGAGGCCGCGGGCGCCGAGAATATTCGGCCAATCCTCGAGCGCGATTTTCAGAAAATTGGCGGTGATCGCGAAGAAGCGGTCATAGGCCTCCTCCGCGAGGCCGGCGAGCGCGCTCGCCTCCAGCTTCTCGATCGCGAATTCGTCGATCAGCCGCGCCAGCTCGCCGGAGAGCGCATAGGCGCTGGCGGGGGAGGGGGCGATCAGCAGCATCTCGCGCGGGTCGTGCTCGACTGCGCCGGTCGAATCGATGGAGACGATGGCGTGGCGCAGGGCGCGCGCCCATTGCAGCACCAGCTCGGCCAGGATCAGCCGCCGGTCCAGCTCCTCTATCGCCGGCGCCAGCGCCTGCTCCTGCGCCGCCTCGCCGGAGTCGAGATCGACATGGAACAGCGCGGCGGCCTCCTGCTCGTCGAGATCGCCGAGCGGCAAGATGCGCGGCAGCAGCGCCGCCGGCGCCTCGATCGCGGTGGAGAATTGCGCCGCCAAAGCCCGCGCGGCGCGCTGTGTCGGCACATAAATGGTGGTGGCGGCCAGAGCCAGCGGCCCGCTCTCGCGCGAGAGGCCGGGGATGAGCGCGCCATCCAGCAGAGCCCGCGTGAAGGCGCCCAGAAAGGGGGCGCCAGGGGCTATGGAAAATACGTAGCGAGGCGCCATTTCTCTACTCGGCGGGTGGAAAGAAAGCATGAGCGGAGCAATTCACATCTGAATTCTGTGTATTGCGCGTGATTGCGGAATTGAAACCCGCTGGAAGAGGAGAATACTCCGGGGCGGCGACCGTGGCGATGGTTTGGCGGCGCGCCGGCTTTTTCGAGAGCGAATGGGTTTCGAGGGAACTCGCCGATGGACCGATCGTCGAGCGATTCGCACGCCGAGCTCCGAGAGACTTCTGCGACGACGCGGCCTTCGCGCCGCGCCGCGGGGGGCGGGGACGATTTGCGCCACGCCGAGGCGGCGCAGCTGGAGGCCGTCCTCGCATGTCTGTCGGATGCTGTCTTGTCGATCGACGACAAGGGCGTGGTGGTCGGCGTCAATGGCGCCGCGGGCTCGCTGTTTCGCTGCTCCGCCGAGGCGCTGCTCGGCCGCGAGGCCGCGCTTCTGCTGCCCCAGAGCCGTATCGCGGCGGGGGAGCGGCGGTCGGACGGCCTCGCTCGCCGCGACGACGGCTCGACCTTCCCGATCTCGCTCGCCGTTAATGAGACGCGCGGCGCCGTTCGACAGCGCATCGCCGTCATTCGCGATCTCACCGAGGAGCGCGCCGCCGAGGCGCTGCTCTGCGAGCTGCGTTCGGAACTCGCTTATGCCGGGCGGCTCGCCGCGATGGGCGAGCTGGCCGCCGCGCTGGCGCATGAGATCAACCAGCCCTTTTCCGCCATCGCCACCTATGTCCGCACCGCGCGCTGGCTGCTGCAGCGCAAGCCCAAGCAGAGCGGCGAGGTCGAGGATATTCTGGACAAGGCGGGGGCGCAGGCGATGCGCGCCGGCGACATCGTGCGCCGCTTGCGCGAGTTCGTCACCCGCGGCGAATCGGTGAAGACGGTGCAGAGCCTCAGCGCTCTGGTCGAGGAGGCGAAATCGCTGGGCGTCGCCAGCGCGCGCCAGGTCGGCGCGCAGATCAGCGTCGCCGCCAAGGCCGAGAATGACGAGGTTCTCGCCGATCGCGTGCAGATCCAGCAGGTCATCGTCAATCTCATGCGCAACGCCGTCGAGGCGATGGACGGCGCGCCGCGGCGGGAGCTGTCGCTCTCCACCTCCGCCGCCGACGGCTATGCGCGGCTCGACGTTGCCGACACCGGCCATGGTCTGAAGGACGGCGCCAGCGCGCTGTTTCAGCCCTTCCGCAGCAGCAAGGCGAGCGGAATGGGCATAGGGCTTTCGATTTCCCGCTCCATTGTCGAGGCGCATGGCGGACGCATTTGGGCCGAGCCCAATCCGCGCGGCGGCGCGATTTTCAGCTTCACGCTTCCTCTCGCGGAAAGGGCCAGCCTATGAGACCAGCGCCGCTCGTGCACCTCGTGGACGATGATCCGGCGATCCGCGACGCGCTGACGCTGATGTTCCGCTCGCGGGGCTTTCGCTCGCGCGCCTATCGCGCGGCGGAGGAATGTCTCGCCGAGGCGGGGCCGAAGACATCGGGATGCATCGTCGCCGATATGCGGCTGCCGGACATGACCGGCGTCGAGCTGACGCGGCGCCTGCGCGCCTCCGGGGCGACGCCGCCCGTGGTCATCATCACGGCTTGCGCCGGCGCTTCTCTCGCGGTGGAGGCGATGGCGGCCGGCGCCAGCGATCTTCTGGAAAAGCCCTTCGACGACGAGGCGCTGCTCGCCTCCGTGCGGCGCGCGCTGGCGGCGCGGCGTGGCGAGGGCGACATCGACGCAGAGACTCGCGCCGCGCTCGCGCGATTCGGCGGGCTGAGCGAGGATGAGCGGCGCGTGCTGGCCGGCGTCGCCAAAGGAAGGCCGAGCCGCGACATAGCGGAAGGGCTCGGCCTCGAATTGCGCACGGTGGAGCTGCACCGCGCCAATATCATGGCCAAGGCCAATATCGGCACGCTGGTCGAGCTGGCGCGGCTCTCGGTGATCGCCGCCAGCGTCAAGGCGAGCGAAGGACGCGAGCCTAATCCGCCGATGCGGCGCCGCCGTTCAAATCTTCGGGGCGCGGCTGCAGCATGATGTTGTAGCCGGCGTCGACGACGTGAATCTCGCCGGTCACGCCGCCCGACAGCTCCGACAGGAAATAGAGCGCCGAGCCGCCGATCTCGTCCAGCGTTATCATGCGGCGCAAAGGCGCATGCGCCTTTTGGAACGCGCCCATGGCGCGCGCGCCGGTGATGCCGGCGCCGGCCATCGTGCGAACAGGGCCGGGCGAGATGGCGTTCACGCGAATGCCGCGCGCGCCATAATCGGCCGCGAGATAGCGCACGGAGGAATCGAGCGCCGCCTTGGCGACGCCCATGACGTTGTAATTGGGCATCACATGCGTGCCGCCGCCGAAGGAGACGGTGAGCATGGTCCCGCCATTCCTCATCATCGCCGCGGCGCGTTTCGCCGCCTCGGTGAAGGAGAAGCAGGAGATGACCATGGTGCGGATGAAATTCTCGCGCGATGTGTCCGCGTAGAGGCCTTTCAGCTCGCTCTTGTCGGAATAGGCGAGCGAATGGACCAGAAAATCCAGCTCGCCCCATTCCTCCTGCAGCCGCGCGAAGACGGAATCGAGGGACGCGATATCTTCCACATCGCAGGGGATCACCAGATTGGAGCCGAGCTCCTCGGCGATCGGGCGGACGCGCTTGCCGAGCGCCTCGCCCTGATAGGTGAAGGCGAGCGAGGCCCCATGCGGCGCCAGCGCTCGCGCTATGCCATAGGCGATGGAATGATCATTCGCGACTCCCATGACAAGGCCGCGTTTGCCCTGCATGAGGCCCGTTGAAACCGTCATCTTTGGATGGTCCTATTCTCGTCAGGCGTCCGGGTGCTTGAACACCAGCGACGCATTGGTGCCGCCGAAACCGAAGGAGTTGGAGAGCACGGCGCGCAGAGCGACATTGTCGCGCCGCTCGCGCAGGATCGGCATATCGGCGAATTCGGGATCGAGCTCCTCGATATTGGCGCTCTCGCAGATGAAGCCGTTCTGCATCATCAGCAGCGAATAGATCGCCTCCTGCACGCCGGTCGCGCCGAGCGAATGGCCGGTCAGCGATTTCGTCGCCGAGATCGGCGGGCATTTGTCGCCGCGGCCGAAGACCTCGCGAATCGCCTCGATCTCTTTCAGATCGCCGACGGGCGTCGAGGTGGCGTGTGGATTGATGTAGTCGATCGGCGTCCTCACGCCGGCCAGCGCCTGGCGCATGCAACGCATCGCGCCTTCGCCGGAAGGGGCGACCATGTCATGGCCGTCCGAGGTCGCGCCATAGCCGGCGATCTCGGCGTAGATTTTCGCGCCGCGCGCCTTGGCCCGCTCATACTCTTCCAGCACCAGCACGCCGGCGCCGCCGGCGATGACGAAGCCGTCGCGGTTCTTGTCATAGGCGCGCGAGGCGGTCGCCGGGCGGTCGTTATAGGAGGAGGACATGGCGCCCATGGCGTCGAACAGGACGGAGAGCTCCCATTCGAGCTCCTCGCAGCCGCCGGCGAACATAATGTCCTGCTTGCCCCATTGGATCATCTCATAGGCGTTGCCGACGCAATGATTCGACGTCGCGCAGGCCGAGGAGATGGAATAGTTGACGCCCTTGATCTTGAACCAGGTGGCGAGCGTCGCCGAGGCGGTGGAGGACATGGCCTTGGGCACGGCGAAGGGGCCGACCTTCTTCGGCCCCTTGGTGCGGGCGATATCGGCGGATTCGACGACCACTTTGGTGGACGGGCCGCCCGAGCCCATGATGATGCCGGTGCGCTCATTGGAGATCTCGTCCGGCGCGAGGCCGGAGTCGAGAATCGCCTGATCCATGGCGACATGATTCCAGGCCGTGCCCATGGCGTGGAAGCGCATGGCGCGGCGGTCGAGGATCGTCGACGGGTCGAGAGTCGGCGCGCCATGCACCTGGCAGCGGAAGCCGAGCTCGGCATATTTGTCCGCCTTGACGACGCCCGACTTCGCCTCATGCAGAGAGGCGACGACTTCCTGCGTATTGTTGCCGATGGACGAAACGACGCCCATGCCGGTCACGACCACTCTTCTCATGTCCGAACTCCCTCGCGCCGGCGGGCTCTTTGGCTGTCCCGTCTGGATTTGGCGATTGTCTCGCGCGCCCCGAGCGGCGTTCCGTCAGGCCGTCACGCGGCTTCGGGCTTGGCGAGACCGACCTTCAGGTCCTTCGCTTCATAAATACGTTCGCCGTCCACCTCCACCCAGCCGTCGGCGATGCCGAGGACGAGCTTGGATTTGAACACGCGCTTGAAATCGACGCCGTAGCGGACGAGCTTATTGTGCGGCCGCACCTGGCCGCTGAATTTCACCTCGCCGACGCCGAGCGCCATGCCGCGGCCGGGCAGATCCAGCCAGCCCAGAAAAAAGCCGGTGAGCTGCCACAGCGAATCGACCCCGAGACACCCCGGCATCACCGGATTGCCCTTGAAATGGCAGTCGAAGAACCAGAGGCTCGGATTAATGTCGAGCTCGGCGCGCACATAGCCTTTGCCATGGGCGCCGCCTTCTTCGAAAATTTCCGTGATTCGGTCGAACATGAGCATGGGCGGCAGCGGAAGCTGGGCGTTGCCCGGGCCGAAAAGCTCTTCCCGCGCGCAGGCGAGCAGATCCTCATATCCGAAAGACGAGCGCCGTTCGCTCATGATGTTCCTTCTTGCGTCTCTGACGTGACGATTTCCGGCCGCGCTGCGGACCGGAAGCCGCATTCGTTAACATAGGCGCCCGCCGGGTCAAAGGGGGCGCGCGGCTCCAAGAGCGCTTTCATCGGTCCCGAGCGGCCCGGGGAGGAAAAGATTGTCTCTGCCGCCGAGCTTCCCTATTGTAACGAAAGAGACAAGATGCGGGGCGGGAAGTACGGGCGAATGACGGTCGAGCAATTCACGGTCGAAACCTCCGAGCGGGCGCCGAGCGACGCCATGCGGCGGCTGCGCAGCCGCTTGATGGCGGCCGGCATGCGGCCGACGCGTCAGCGCGTGGCGCTGGGCGGGCTGCTGTTCGGCAAGGGCGACCGCCATGTGACGGCCGAGAAGCTCTTCGAGGAGGCGCTGGCCGACGATCTGCCGGTCTCGCTCGCCACCGTCTACAACACGCTGCATCAATTCACCGATGTCGGCCTGCTGCGCGAGATCGCGGTGGACGGCGCGCGCGTCTATTTCGACACCAATGTGTCGGAGCACCATCATTTCCTGGTCGAGGGCGAGGGACTCGTCGATATCCCCGGCGCCCATGTGGACGTCGCCAGCCTGCCGCCGCCGCCGCCGGGCATGAGAATCGCCCGCGTCGATGTGGTGGTCCGCCTGTGCAAGGACGAGGACTGACAATCCGGGGGGCGTTTCACCCTCCCCTTCAGGGGGAGGGTCGGACGGTGAAACCGTCCGGGGTGGGGAGCCGCCCGAAGACTCGGGGCGTCACCCCCTCCCGCGCGCCTTCGGCGCTCGACCTCCCCCCTCGAGGGGGAGGTGCAATTCGCCCTTTCGGCGAGTCGGCCTCGTCGGCGCGACTGTCCTCACTCTATCTTCTCCCCCGGATAGACGCCCCAAAGGCCTTCCTGCTTCACATAAGCGTCGAAACCGTCTCCTGAGACGCGGCACCACGCGCCGTCGCAGCGGCGCAGGCTGGCGACGACGCCGGGCGAGAGTTTCGCCACCGCCGTCGCATGATCGCTGGCGTAGGCGAGGATCGGCTCCTTCTTCCAGGGCGCGACGAGGGCGGTGCGGCGGCCGGAGAGCAGCGAATGCAGCACCCAGCCCTCGGTTCCTTCCGAATCGCGAATTTTTCGCCAGGTCTCGAATTCGGCGGTGATTTCAACCGGCAGGCCGGCGCGCTCGAAGACCCAGAGCGTCGGATGCTCCTTGCTCGGCCCCTCGTGCAGATTGACGCGGTCCGATTTGAGGCTGACATAACGCGGCAGCGGCAGGCCGGACGCCGAGCCGAGCTGCTGCTGCGCGTCGGCGCTCGCCGGCGCGATGGCGAGCAGCGTCGAGACGGCGAGCAGATCGACGGCGAGGCGGATCGCGGCGGCCGCGCGTCGGCTCAAAAGGGGCTTTGCGTCCATTTCTACTCTTCTCCCAGAGCGCGCCCTTCGCAGATGCGAACGACGCCTCGTCTTGTCTTTGTCCCGCCATCTGCTAGGAAGTTCGATGGGAAAGGGGCGCGGGCGGCGAAACGCTCTTTTCATCCATCGTCGTTAAGACCTGGTTGAAGAGACGTCGAAACCGCTCCAAAGGCTCGATCGGCGGAACGGGCCTTCGGGCGCGCCGGAGAGCTTAGTCGCGCGAGGCGGGAGGACGAAGGGGAAGATGGCGAAAAAGAAGCCGCTCGTCGTGGTGACACGTCGGCTCCCCGAGGTGATCGAAACCCGCATGTGCGAGCTTTTCGACACGCGCCTCAATGTGAGCGACCGGCCGGCGACCCATGAGGAGCTCGTCGAGGCCGTCCGCACCGCGGACGTGCTGGTGCCGACGATCACCGACCGCATCGATTCCGGCCTCATCGGCCAGGCCGGCGAACAGCTCAAGCTCATCGCCAATTTCGGCAATGGCGTCGATCACATAGACGTCGCCTCGGCGCTGCGCCGCTCCATCACCGTCACCAACACGCCCGGCGTTCTCACCGAGGACACGGCCGATCTCACAATGGGCCTCATCCTGGCCGTGGCGCGCCGCCTCGTCGAGGGCGCCCGCACCATTCCAGACGGCTCCTGGGGCGGCTGGTCGCCCACCTGGATGCTCGGCCATCGCATCACCGGCAAGCGCCTCGGCATTGTCGGCATGGGCCGCATCGGCCAGGCGCTGGCCCGTCGCGCCAGCGCTTTCGGCCTCTCCATCCATTATCACAACCGCCGCCGCCTGCCGGTCGAGATCGAGGATCAGCTCGAGGCGACCTATTGGGAATCGCTGGACCAGATGCTGGCGCGCATCGACATTCTGTCGATCCACTGCCCGCATACGCCGGCGACCTATCATCTTCTCTCGGCCCGGCGGCTGAAGCAGCTGCGCCCGCACGCCATCATCGTGAACACCGCCCGCGGCGAGATCGTGGACGAGAATGCGCTGATCCGCATGCTGGAGGCCGATGAGATTTCCGGCGCCGGCCTCGACGTCTTCGAGCATGAGCCGGCCGTCTCGCCGAAGCTCGTCAAGCTGGCCAAGGCCGGCAAGGTCACGCTGCTGCCGCATATGGGCTCGGCCACCAATGAGGGCCGCGTCGACATGGGCGAGAAAGTCATCATCAACATCAAGACTTTCATGGACGGGCACCGCCCGCCCGACCGCGTTCTGCCCAGCATGTTGTGAGGGCGCGTTTCCGCTCCTCCCCCCCGCGCGCGTCGGAGTTTTCCGGCGTTTTTCTGTTCGGAAAAAAACCACAAGGCGCGCGCCATTCTCCTGAAGCGATTCGCTCGAGGATCGCTCTCAACAAGGATCGAAGGATGAGACGATTTCTGACCGCGCTTCTGGTCGGCCTCGCCGCCTGCGGCCCCGCGCTGGCCAAGGGCAAGCCGGCGCAAAAGGAGAAGGATCAGCAGGAGGCGACCGCGCAGGAGCCGCCGCCGAACTATAAGCCGTTCCCGCATAATTATATTTTCAATCTCAAGGACATAAACGGCAAGGCCCCGCCGGCCGACATTTGGATTCGCATCGACACGACGATGCGCGGCACGGGATTCTCCGGCTGCAAATCCTGGTCGGGCGTCTTTGTCGTCGGCGGCAATCGGCTCGGACCCAAGGCCATGCCCGCCGTCGCCGACGCCAAATGCGATCCCGCCCTTCAGGCGATCGAGCGCGATTTCTGGCAGGTGATGCTGTCCGGCCCCTTCTGGGACCTGCAGGGCTCCGACCTCATTCTCAAAGGCGCCAAGGGCGGCGTGCTGCGCTTTACGCGCTCGCTCTGAAGAGCGGCTGACGTGAGGATCGCGCAATGCTCGAGATCCTCGCGGTCTCCGGCTATCGCTCGCTGAGGGATCTTACCCTTCCGCTCGCGCGGCTCAATGTCGTGACGGGCGCCAACGGCAGCGGAAAATCGAGCCTCTACCGTGCTTTGCGCCTTCTCGCCGATACAGCCCGCGGCCGGCTGGTGAGCTCGCTGGCGCGGGAGGGCGGCATACAGTCCACCCTCTGGGCCGGGCCGGAGCAGGTCGGTCGGGCCGTGCGCGCCGGCAGCCATCCGGTGCAGGGGCTGGTGCGCAAGAGGTCGGTGCATTTGCGACTCGGCTTCGGCGCCGCCGATCTCTCCTACGCCGTCGATCTCGGCTTCCCGCCGCCCGGCCTCAGCACATCGGCTTTTCTGCTCGATCCGGCGATCAAGCGCGAGTGCGTCTGGTCTGGGCCTTTGTTCCGCCCTTCGGCTCTGCTCGTCGATCGCCACGGGCCGGGGCTGCGCGCCGTGGACGACAGCGGCGCTTGGCGCGTGATTCCGACGCCGATCGCGGATTTCGAAAGCATGATGACGGAATTCTCCGATCCGCGCGCCGCGCCGGAGATGATCGCCGTGCGCCGAAAGCTGCAGTCCTGGCGCTTCTATGATTGTCTGCGGACCGATGTTGAGGCGCCCTGTCGAAGGCCGCAGGTCGGCACGCATACGCCCATCCTCGCCGACGATGGCGCGGATATCGCCGCGGCGTTGCAGACCGTTCTCGAGATCGGCGATGAGGCCGGGCTCGCGCGGGCCGTGGACGACGCTTTTCCCGGCGCCGCTATAGAGATCGAGACGCGCGACGGCTGGTTCGAGCTCTCCATGCGCCAGCACGGGCTGCTGCGGCCTTTGAAGGCGGCGGAGCTTTCGGACGGAACCTTGCGCTATCTGATGCTGATCGCCGCGCTGCTGACGCCGCGTCCGCCGGAGCTGCTGGCGCTGGACGAGCCCGAGGCGAGCCTGCATCCCGATCTCATTCCCGCTCTGGCGCGGCTCATCGCCGACGCGGCGCAGCGATCGCAGATCGTCGTGGTGACGCATTGCCGCGAGCTGGCCGATCTGCTCGTAAGCGAGCCGGACTCGCGCGCGATCGAGCTGACCAAGGATTTCGGCGAGACGCGCCACGCCGGCGAGGGCTTCCGGCCGCGCTGGGAATGGCCGAAGCGTTGATGCGCGTCAGCTCACCTTCTCTTCTTCCTGCGCCTTGGCGGAGAGACGCTTGACGCGCTGCCAGAAGGACCAGGCGCCGAGAATGACGAAGGGCATGGCCGCCGCGGCCGCCTCCTCGCCGGTAAAGCCGAAGGGCAGAGCGCCGGCGTCCTTCAGGCCCTTGAAGAAATAGAGCGAGAGGCCGGCGACATAATAGCTGAGCGCCGCGATGGAAAGGCCGCCGACCAGCTTTTGCAGGCGCATCTGCAGCCGCGCGCGGCGATTCATATCGTCGAGCAGATCGCGGTTCTGCTGCTCCATCTCGAAGGTGATGCCGGTGCGCATCAGATCGGTGGCGCGCTCCACCTGCCGGGCGAGGCGCGCCTGCCTCGTTTCAAAGGCGTTGCAGGTCTCGATCGCCGGATCGAGCCGCGCGCTGAAAAAGGCGGATATGGTCGTATATTGGCTCTCCTTCGCCTCCTGCAGGAGGTTGAGGCGGTTCTTGACGATGGCGTGGTACGCGCGGCTCGCGCCGAAGCGGAAGGCCGTGCGCGTCGACAGCGCCTCGCTCTGCGCCAATAGATCGCTGAGACGCTTCAGCAGATCGCGGCTGGTGCGCATGTCCTGCGTCTGGCTCAGCGCCTGGGTGATGTCGGAGATTTCGCGCTCCATGGCGCGCAGCTCCGGCCCGGCGCTACGCGCCTCCGGCAGGCCGAGCAGCGCCATCGTCCGATAGGTCTCGATCTCCAGCACGCGCTGGATCAGCCGCCCGGTCTCCAGCGCGCCAATGGCGCTCTCCTTCACCAAAAGGCGCGTGAAGCCGAAAGGATCGACCGCGAAATCGGTCATCACATGGGCTGCGCCCTTGGCCGCGCGAATGACGCAGAGGCTCTGCGAGTTGAACAGCCCCACGAATGGCTCGTGCGAATGGCCGCTCTCGAGCGCGCAGAGATGGGTGGCGACGATCAGCCGGCCGGGCGCGCGAAAGGCGATCTCGCCGGTCCCGATGGGATCGGGATGGGTGAAGGGCTCGCCGGAGTCCTTGTCCGTCGACCAAGTGTAGGTGGTGAATTCGGTATGCTGTTCCCAGCGCAGCCGCCAATCGCCGATCGAGAGGCGCTGGAACTTGGCGTCTCCGGGGCGCGGCACCAGCATATGGGCGCGGCAGAGATCGGCGAGGGCGGCGCGGTCGGCGCGCGCCTCCTCCTCATTGGTGGCGAAGGCGAAATGATAGACGCGCTGCGGCAGCGTGATCGGCAGGAAAGGCCGCGCATGCAGCTCGGCGAGAACGGCGGCGCGGGCCTCGTGCTCGGCCAAGCGTCCGACGATGGGCGCGTCGCTCTCCTGGTCTGACGCCATTTTGTCCGTCTCTCTCGCAGTCCCGCCGGGCGCGGGCTCCAGCCTCGTCGAATCGCTGTGAGAATAGCGGCTGAGGCTGTTCCGGGAATGCGACAAAACGAACGAAAAGGCGAGACGTCGCCGCCTCGCCGTCAAAGTCGCCGGTCAGCGATGATGGAAGCCGCCGCCATGGAAGCCGCCGCCAAACCCGCCGTGATGGAAGCCGCCGCCGCCCCATCCGCCATGACCGAAGCCGCCATGACCGAAGCCGCCATGGCCGAAGCCGCCGTGACCGAATCCGCCGCCCCATCCGCCGACGCGATGGTAGCCGCCGCCCCAGCCGCCGAAATAGCGCGGACGATAGCCCCAGCCGCCGCCATAGACGACCGGCCCACCGCCCCATCCATAGCCGTAAGAGGGATAGCGGTAGCCATATCCATATCCATAGTCATAAGGATAGGCGTAATAGGGCGAATAGGCTCCCGCGGCGATGACGCCGGCGGCCGCCGAGGTGATCACTGCCGCCGCGGGATCATAGCCATAGCGGTAGTAGCGCAGCGCATGATGCCGGCGAATCGGCCGGCGATGATTCGCGTAGCGCACATAGTGACGATGCTGGCGGCTGCTGTAATGCGCCGCCTCGACTGCGGACGGCGGCGCGACGACCGATTTGCTCGCGACGCTGGTGACGCCGGCGAGCGCATCGGCCGGAGACAGCAGAACGAGGGAGATCGTCACGCCGATCGCGGCGAAAACGCCGGACTTCAACGGATTTTGCATTTTCTCCTCCTTACGACGACACACGAGACAGATTTTTTTTCGCAGCGGCCGGCTCAGGCCTCGAATTTCAGCTCCTGCGCCAGCTGCGTCAGGCGCGTGGCGACGCGGGCGCGCACGCGCGTCGCCGTGGTGGGGAATTCCTCCAATATGCGCAGGAAGAGCGCGCGGGTGATTTTGAGGATTGTCGCCGGCTCGCGCGCTATGGCCGTGACGGGGCGCGTCGTCTCGGTGATCAGCGCGGTCTCGCCGATCAGCGCGAAGGGCCGCAGCACTTTGTCGGCGGGGCGTCCGTCGTCGTGCTTCTCCAGCGCGATCGAGCCATTGGTGAGAATATAGCCGCCGTCGGAAGGCTCGCCGCGGCGGAACAGCGCGTCGCCGGCGCGCAGCAGTTTCGTCTCGGCGCTGAAGGTCAGAAGGCGCAGCGCCTCGACCTCGAAATCCTCGAACAGGGGAATGCGCCTCAGATTGGCGATATCGTCGTCGAGAGCCATGTCCCGGCTGCTTTCCTCGGGGCGTCTCGCCGCGCGGTCAGCGCGCGAGGGAGAAGACCAGCCGATAGCCGTTCTTTTCGGTGAGAAGAAGGCGGGCCTCGGCGGGGTCGGTTTCGATCTTGCGGCGCAGCCGGCTGACATGAGTCTCCAGCGTGCGCGTCGTCACCGCGGGATGATAGCCCCAAACCTCGCGCAGCAACATGTCTTTCGTCACCACCGCGCCGCGCGCCGCGGCGAGCCGCGTCAATATTTCGGCCTCCTTCTCGGTGAGCGGCAGGCGCCTTTGCGCAGCGTCGGTCAGCTCGAAGGCGCCGGGCCGGTAGCGGAAGGCGCCGATGGCGACAAGGAGCGGCTCGCGCTCCTCCCGCGCCCGCAGCCGCGCGAGAAGATGGGCGAAACGAAACGGCCGCGCGATATAATCGCAAGCGCCGGGGACGCTCGGCGCGCCGATGAGAAGGATCGCGCCATGGAAGCGCTCGCGGACGTCATGGGCGAAAGCCTCGCCGATCTCCGCCTCGGCGAGCATGATGTCGTAGCCGCCTTCGTCCAGCAGGCGCGTCGCCTCCTGCGCGGAGGCGGCTGGCGCGACGGCGAATTCGGGATAGCGGGCGAGCTGCTCCGTGAGCGAGGCGCGCAATCCCGCGCCGGCGAGGAGCAAAATATTGCGCGGCGTCGACGCTTCCGTCATTGGCGCTTCCGGGACTGGGCTCTCGCGCCCATGATCGGCCAAGGACGAGCGCCGTTCAAGGCGTGTGCGCGGGGAAGGATTGGCGCATGATCGAGGGTTTTTCCCGCCATCATGGCGGGGTGTCGACGCTGAAGGTCGCGCGGCGGATCGGCGGCCGCCCGCATGAAGGCCGGCTGATCGCGGGCGATCTCGTGCTTCCCTGCGCGCTCGGCCGCTCGGGGATCACGCGCCGCAAGCGCGAGGGCGATGGCGCGACGCCGGCCGGGAGCTTTGCGCTGCTCTCCGTCTATCTGCGGCGCAGGCGGGCGGCGGCGCCGCGCCTCGTCACGGCGCGCTTCACGCGCCCGGATGATCTCTGGTGCGACGACGCCCGGTCCTTCCTCTATAATCGGCCGCTGCGGGGGAAGACGCCGCTCGGCCATGAGCGGCTCTGGCGGTCCGACCATCTCTATGACGTCGTCGGCGTGCTCGATTACAACATCCGCCCGCGCGTGCTGGGGCGCGGCAGCGCCATTTTCTTCCATATAGCGACGGAGACGCTCGGCCCGACGGCCGGCTGCGTGGCGCTGCGGGCGCGCGACATGGCGCGGCTGCTGCCGCGTCTGGCGAAGGGCGTACGGATCGTGGTGGCTCAGGGCTTCGAATAGTCGCGCTCGCCCATGATGGCCGAGCCGATGCGCACATGGGTGGCGCCGAGCTGAATGGCGAGCTCGTAATCGGAGCTCATGCCCATGGAGAGCTCTTTCAGCCCGTTGCGGGCGGCGATCTCGGCGAGCAGAGCGAAATGCGGCGAGGCCTGCTCGCCGACCGGCGGCACGCACATGAGTCCGGAAATCTCGAGCCCGTGCTTCTGCCGGCACTCGGCGATGAAGGCGTCGGCCTCTTGCGGCAAAATGCCGGCCTTTTGCGGCTCCGCGCCCGTGTTGACCTGCACGAGCAAGCGCAAGCGCTTGCCCTGGCGGCGCATCTCCTCGGCGAGGGCCTCGGCGATCTTGGGCCGATCGACGCTCTCGATGACGTCGAAGGTCTCGACCGCCTCGCGCGTCTTATTGGATTGCAGCGGGCCGATGAGATGCAGCTCGACGCCGGAAAAGCGCTGGCGCAGCTCGCCCCATTTGGCGCGCGCCTCCTGCACCTTGTTCTCCCCATAGACGCGATGCCCGGCCTCGAGCAGCGGAACCGCCGCCTCGGCCGGAAAGGTCTTGGTGACGCAGACGAGGGTGATCTCGGCCGAGTCGCGGCCGCAATCGCGGGCGCGCGAGGAGATGGCGTCCTTGGCGGCGTTCAGCCGATCGACGACGGTCATGGAAGATGCGGCCTCAGCGGACGAATTTCAGCATGGTGAAGATTGCGCCGATCAGCACGATGACGAAGCCGAACATCCAGCGCAGCGTCTCGTTCTTCGACTGCGCGATCTCGAGCCGGACGCGCGACTCCGATTCGGAGATGTCTCCTCTCAGCTCGAGCTTGATCCGAGACTCGGACTCGGACAGCTCGCGCTTGAGATCGGCGACGTCTCTTTTGACGAGGTCGAGCTCGTGCCTGACGCCTTCGATGCTCGTTGTCAGCTCGTGCTTGACGCCTTCGATGTTCGCCGACAGCTCGTGCCTGACGCCCTCGATGTTCGCCGACAACTCGTGTCTGGCGCCCTCGATGTTCGCTGTCAGCTCGCGCCTGACACCCTCGATGGCGCTCGACAGCTCGCGCTTCGAGCCTTCCACGTCCGCCTTTGTGGCCACGCTCTCGGAGAAGGCTGTCTCCAGCGCCTCGGCGGAGGCTCGCGCCTGCTCGGGCGAGAAGCCGCCGCGGGTGAGGCGATCGATATAGGCGAGGGGGTTGAAGAGCACTTGCGCCGACATGGCCCGGATATAGCACGCGCCCCGCTTCGCGGCGAGAGGCGCCTTTGACAAGCCCCGCCCCGCCCGGCATTACAGGCGAAACTCCGCAATTCGATCAGGACCGCTCGGACCCATGAGACCAGAACGCTACGACTTCGCCGCGGCCGAGCCCAAATGGCGAAAGATTTGGGACGAGCGGCAAGTTTTCACCTCCGGCGACGCGAAGAAGCCGAAATATTACGTGCTGGAAATGTTCCCCTATCCGTCGGGGCGCATCCATGTCGGCCATGTGCGCAATTACTCTATGGGCGACGTCATCGCCCGCTACAAGCGCGCCAAGGGCTTCGACGTGCTGCACCCCATGGGCTGGGACGCTTTCGGCCTGCCGGCGGAGAACGCCGCCCAGCAGAGCGGCTCGCATCCCGCGACCTGGACCTACGCCAATATCGCGTCGATGCGGACGCAGCTCAAATCCATGGGGCTCTCGCTGGACTGGTCGCGCGAGATCGCCACTTGCGACCCCGCCTATTACAAGCATCAGCAGAAGCTGTTTCTGGATTTTCTGGCCGGCGGCCTCGTCGACCGCAAGCAGTCCAAGGTCAATTGGGACCCGGTGGACATGACCGTGCTCGCCAATGAGCAGGTCGTCGACGGGCGCGGCTGGCGCTCCGGCGCGCTGGTGGAGCAGCGCGAGCTGACGCAATGGTTCCTGCGCATCGGCAAATATGCCGATGATCTTCTCACATCGCTGGACACGCTCGATCGCTGGCCGGAGAAGGTGCGGCTGATGCAGCGCAATTGGATCGGCCGCTCGGAAGGCCTGCTGGCGCGCTTCGCCATCGCCGGCGATCCTGCGGGCGAGATCGAGGTCTTCACCACGCGGCCGGACACTTTGTTCGGCGCAAAATTCGTTGCGCTGGCGCCCGACCATCCGGTCGCGCGCGCGGCGGCTTCGAGCGACCCGGCGCTCGAAGCCTTTGCGGAAGAATGCCGCCATATCGGCACGTCGGTGGCGGCGATCGAGACCGCCGAGAAGAAGGGCTATGACACGGGCCTGCGCGTTGTTCACCCCTTCGATCTGTCCTGGACGCTGCCGGTCTATGTCGCCAATTTCATTCTGATGGATTACGGCACGGGCGCGATCTTCGGCTGCCCGGCGCATGACCAGCGCGATCTCGATTTCGCGAACGCTTACGGACTGGGCGCGACGCCGGTCGTCTGCCCGGAGGGCGTCGATCCTTCGACTCTTATCATCGGCGAGACCGCTTTCGACGGCGAGGGACGGCTCGTCAATTCGCGCTTTCTCGACGGGCTCACCGTCGCCGAGGCGAAGGAGGAGGTCGCCAAGCGCCTCGAGGCCGCGCAGCTGCACGGCCGTCCGCAGGGCGAGCGCAAGATCAATTACAAGCTGCGCGATTGGGGCATTTCGCGGCAGCGCTATTGGGGCTGTCCGATCCCCATCATCCATTGCCCGGATTGCGGCGTCGTGCCCGTGCCGGACGCCGATCTCCCCGTGAAGCTGCCGGAGGATGTGACTTTCGACAGACCGGGCAATCCGCTCGACCATCATCCGACATGGAAGACTGTCGCCTGTCCGAAATGCGGGGCCGCCGCGCGGCGCGAAACCGACACGATGGACACTTTCGTCGATTCGTCCTGGTATTACGCGCGCTTCACCGATCCGCACAATGAGTCGGCGCCCGCCGCGCCGGACGCGCTCGCGCGCTGGCTGCCGGTGGATCAGTATATAGGCGGGATCGAGCACGCGATTCTGCATCTCCTCTATTCGCGCTTCTTCTCGCGCGCCATTCGCGACACCGGCCATGGCGGCGTCGCCGAGCCTTTCGCCGGCCTCTTCACCCAGGGCATGGTGGTGCATGAGACCTATCGCGCCGCCTCCGGCAAATGGGTGGCGCCCAGCGAGCTGCGTTTCGAGACCAGCGACAAGGGCCGCCGCGCTTTCCTCATCGAGGGGGGCGAGGAGGTCGCGATCGGCGCGATCGAGAAAATGTCCAAGTCGAAGCGCAACACGGTCGATCCGGACGATATTATCGCCAGCTATGGGGCCGACACGGCGCGTCTCTTCGTGCTCTCCGATTCGCCGCCCGACCGTGATGTCGTGTGGACGGAGGAGGGCGTGCAGGGCGCCTGGCGCTTCGTGCAGCGCGTCTATCGTCTGGCCGGCGAGCTGGCCAATGCCGCGGCGCCGGCCGATGCGGCGACGCCCAATGACTTTGGCGCGGATGCTCTCGAATTGCGCAAGGCGACGCATCGCACCATCGCCGCCGTCGGCGACAATATCGAGCGCCTGCGCTTCAACACGGCGATCGCCCGCATTCGCGAATACGCCAATGAGCTGACCGCCGCGCTCGACAAGGTGGAGACGGTTCCGGTCGGCGCCGATCTCGCCTTCGCCTTCCGCGAGGCGGCGGATGTCTTCGTGCAGCTGATAGCGCCGATGACGCCGCATGTGGCGGAAGAGTGCTGGAGCGATCTCGGCCATTCCGAGATCGTCTCGCTGGCGCCCTGGCCGGAGGCCGATCCTACTCTCGTCGCGCAGGACATGATAAGCTTGCCGGTGCAGGTGAACGGCAAGAAGCGCGCGGAGATTCTCGTGGCCCATGACGCCGATGAGGCGACGATCCGCGAGGAGGCGCTGACGCAGGAGGCCGTGCTGCGCGCTATGGAAGGCAAGCCGTTGAAGAAATTCATTCTCGTTCCCAAGAGGATCGTCAATGTGGTCGTTTGAACGGCGACGCGCGCTCCTGTCCGCGGCCTCGGGCGAAGAGGCGTTTCCACCTCCCCCTGGAGGGGGGAGGTCGAGCGCCGCAGGCGCTCGGGAGGGGGTGACGCCCGAGTCTCGGGAGCGACCCCACCCCGGACCGCTTCGCGGTCCGACCCTCCCCCTGAAGGGGAGGGTGAGCTACGCCCTTGCCGCCTTCGCCGCTCTGGCGCTCTCGGCCTGCACGGTGCAGCCGCTCTATGGCCCCATCGGAACCGATGCGCCGCTGGCGGCGGAACTGCAGGCGGTCGCGGTCGATCCCATTCCCGACCGCATCGGCCATTACGTCCGCAACGAGCTGATCTTCGCCCTGAACGGCACAGGGTCGGAGGTTCCGCCGCGCTATCGGCTCATGGTCGCGCTGAAGGAGCGCGTGCAGACGCCGATTCTCGATACTGTCACCGGCCGCGCGACATCGGCGACGGTGATCGTCGACGCCGAATATAAGCTCATCAATATCGCCGATGAGCAGATCATCACCAAAGGCGTCGCTTTCGGCGTCGCCAGCTATGACCGTTTCAGCAATCGTCTCGCCAATGTGCGCGCCGCGCGCGACGGTGAGATTCGCGACGCCAAGGTCATCTCCGACATGATCCGCACGCGGGTGTCGACGGCTTTGGCGAAATGAGAGGAATAGCGAGTAGCGAATAGCGAATAGAGCTACTCGCCATTCGCTCGCCCAGGCCCATGACCGCCATCAAGACCCGCGACGCCGAGCGCTTCGTGAAGGCGCCGCCGGCCAATATCTTCATGTTCCTGCTCCACGGCGCCGACGCCGGCCTCGTGCGCGAGCGCGCGCTCGCTATTGTCGCGCAGCGCGTCGACGATCGGCATGATCCATTCCAATGTGTGGAGATGAGCGGCGACGCCGTGGCCGCCGATCCGCTGTCGCTGCTCGATGAGGCCAATACGATTCCGCTGTTCGGCGGCAGGCGCGCGATCATCGTCGAGACGGGCGGAAAATCCATCGTCTCGCCGCTCGAGCAATTGCTCGCCGCGCCGCCTGTGGATTGCGCCGTCGTGCTGACCGCTGGCGCGCTGAAGCGCGACGCGCCGCTGCGCAAGCTGATCGAGCCGTCCAAGATCGCCGCGGCGATCGAATGCAATCCAGACGATGAGCAGGATCTGCATGCGCTGATCGACAATAGCCTGCGTGAGGCGGGCTTTTCCGTCACGCCGGAAGCGCGGCTGCTGCTGCAGGCGGCGCTCGGCGAGGATCGCCGTATGAGCCGTTCCGAGCTCGCCAAGCTGATGCTCTACAAGCATGGCGCGCGCGCGATCGAGGCCGGCGATGTCGAGGATATTGTCGCGCACGCCTCCAATATCGCCTCCGATCGCCTGGTGCTGGACGCTTTCTCGGGGCAGGCCGACGCCGCTGGCGAAGCCTTCGACAGAGCGGTCGCCGGCGGCGGCGACGCCGGGCAGCTATTGAATGGCGCGCTGCGTTACGCGATGGCGTTGCACCGCGCGCGGCTCACCGTGGATCGCGAGGGGCGGCCGGATTTTGGGATCACGATTTTGATGCGCAGCGGTTTCGGCTTCTCGCAGCGGCCGCAGCTCGAGCAGCATTTGCGCATCTGGTCCGCGGCGAAAGTGGCGGCGCTGCTGCCTGCGCTGCGCGACGCCAATCATCGCGCCCGCGCCAATGCCGCGCTGGCGGAGATGGAGGCGGGACGCGCGCTGCTGCGCATCGCGAGTCAGGCGGGGCGGCGCTGAGCGCCCCACGACCCTTTCTGCTTCGCGCTATCGGATTCACCCATCCCGAGACGCTGCGGCCGTCATGGCCGGGCTTGTCCCGGCCATCCACGCCAAGCAGCAGAGAAACCGAAGGAAAGCGCTCGCCATCGACGGATTTCATCCCACGGTGGGCGCCGCCAGCGTTTTGGCGTCACGCCAAACTTCCAAGACACCTCGGCGCGTTGGCGTGGATGGCCGGGACAAGCCCGGCCATGACGTCGCGGGGGCGAGGAGGATGTGTGCATAATTCGATAGCGCAAAGCGGGGGAGGCGAGAGGGGCAATCCTTCGATCAATGCGCCAGCGCCTTGACGATCTGCTCGACGGTCTTCTTCGCGTCGCCGAACAGCATCATCGTATTGGGGCGGAAGAACAGCTCATTCTCGACGCCCGCATAGCCGGAGCCCATGCCGCGCTTCAGGAAGAGAACCGTCTTCGCCTTCTCGACATCGAGGATCGGCATGCCATAGATCGGCGATTGCGGATCGGTCTTGGCGGACGGATTGGTCACGTCATTGGCGCCGATGACGAAGGCGACATCCGCCTGGGCGAATTCCGAATTTATGTCCTCGAGCTCGAAGACCTCGTCATAAGGAACATTGGCCTCGGCGAGCAGAACATTCATATGGCCGGGCATGCGGCCGGCCACGGGATGAATGGCGTATTTCACCTCGACGCCTTCCTTCTTCAGAAGGTCCGCCATCTCGCGCAGCGCATGCTGCGCTTGCGCCACCGCCATGCCATAGCCCGGCACGATGATGATCTTGCCGGCGTTCTGCATGATGTAAGCGGCGTCCTCCGCCGAGCCCTGCTTGACCGGGCGCTTCTCCACCGCGCCCGTCGCCACCGCCGTCTCGCCGCCGAAGCCGCCGAGAATGACGGAGACGAAGGAGCGGTTCATCCCCTTGCACATTATGTAGGAGAGGATCGCGCCCGAGGAGCCGACCAGCGCGCCGGTGATGATGAGCGCGAGATTGCCGAGCGTGAAGCCAATGCCCGCCGCCGCCCAGCCCGAATAGGAGTTGAGCATGGACACGACGACCGGCATATCGGCGCCGCCGATGGGAATGATGAGCGTCACGCCGAGCGCGAGCGAGACGAGAATGATGAGAAACAGCCAGAAGCCGCTCTCCGTCGTCGCAAACAGAACGATGAAGCCGAGCAGAGCGAGGCCGAGCAGAATATTGATCGTGTGACGCTCGGGCAGCAGGATCGGCTTGCCGCTCATGCGCTCGTCGAGCTTCAAGAAGGCGATGACCGAGCCGGTGAAGGTGATCGCGCCGATCGCCGCGCCGAGCGACATTTCGAAGAGGCTGCCGCCCTCTATATGGCCGGGCGCGCCTATGCCGAATGCCTGCGGGGCGAAAAAGGCGCTGCCGGCGACGAGCACGGCGGCGAGGCCGACGAGAGAATGGAAGAAGGCCACGAGCTGCGGCATCTTCGTCATCTCGACATGCTTGGCCACATAGGCGCCGACGCCGCCGCCCGCTCCGGCGCCGATCAATATCAGGATCAGCGCGCCGAGCGGCGGCAGGCGCAGCAGCAGAGTCGTGCCGACGGCGACGCCCATGCCGATCATGCCGTAGAGATTGCCTTGCCGCGATGTCGCGGGCGAGGAGAGACCGCGCAGCGCAAGAATGAACAATATGCCGGCGGCGAGATAGAGAAGGACCGCGAGATTGCCGCTCATGGCTCAGCCCTTCTTCTTATACATGGACAGCATTCGCTCGGTGACGAGGAAGCCGCCGAATATGTTGACGCTGACGAGGGCGAGCGCGATGAAGCCGAGCCAGCGTGCGATCGAGGAGCCGCCGGAAGCGTCCGCGCCCGTATCGACGCCGACGGAGAGCAGCGCGCCGACCACGATGACGGAAGAGATGGCGTTGGTGACGGACATCAGCGGCGTGTGCAGCGCCGGCGTCACCGACCAGACGACATAATAGCCGACGAAAACCGCCAGCGCGAAAATCGCGAGGCGGAAGACGACCGGATCGACGCCGCCCGTCAGACCGTGCGAGGAGGCCGCCGCCGCCACTTGCGCCAGCTGGTCGGAATAGGATTGCGCCTGATCGGCGAGCTGCCGCGTCGCTTCGGCTGCGCGGCGAGCCGTTTCGAGCATTTGCTGAGTCGTGTCGGATGCCATGTGCCAACGCCCTTTCTTCGCGCGGCCCTCGCGGGGCCGGCGCGATCAAGCCGCAAATCGCGAATCGATGACGGCGCCGTCGCGGGTGAGGGCCGTCGCCTTCACCAATTCGTCGTTCCAATCGATGGCCAGAGTCTTCGTCTCTTTGGAGATGAGAGTCTCGACGAAGGCGAGCAGGTTTTTTGCGTAGAGGCTGGAGGCCGTCGCCGGCAGGCGGCCGGCGAGATTGACCGCGCCGACGATTTTGACGCCATTGTCGACGATCGTCTCGCCGGGCTTGGTCAGCTCGCAATTGCCGCCGCGCTCCGCGGCGAGATCGATGATGACCGAGCCCGCGCGCATCGATCGCGCCGCCGCCGCCGAAATGAGTCTCGGAGCCGGCCGGCCGGGGATCAGCGCCGTCGTGATCACAATGTCTTGCTTGGCGATATGGGCGGCGACCAGCTCCGCCTGCGCGGCTTGGTATTCCGGCGACATTTCCTTGGCGTAGCCGCCGGAAGTCTCTGCCTGGCGGAATTCGTCATTCTCGACGGCGATGAATTTCGCGCCGAGCGATTCCACCTGCTCCTTGGTCGCGGGCCGCACATCGGTGGCCGAGACGATGCCGCCGAGCCGGCGCGCCGTGGCGATCGCCTGCAGGCCGGCGACGCCGACGCCCATGATGAAGATCTTGGCGGCCGGGACGGTGCCCGCCGCCGTCATCATCATCGGAATGGCGCGGCTATATTCCGCCGCCGCGTCGATGACGGCGCGATAGCCGGCGATATTGGCCTGAGAGGAAAGAACGTCCATGACCTGCGCGCGGGTGATGCGCGGCATGAATTCCATGGCGAAGAGCGTCGCGCCGGTCTGGGCGAGGGCGGCGAGCTCTTTCTCATGTCCGAAAGGGTCGGCGATGGCGACGATTGCGGCGCCGCGCGCTATGCCGGACAGCTCGCCCGGCGCCGGTCGGCGCACGCGCAGCACCACCTCGGCATTGTCGGAGGCGGCGGCTGCGCTCGGCGCTATCGCCGCGCCGGCGGCGGCGTAATCGGCGTCGGAGAAGCCGGATATGGCTCCGGCGCCCGATTGGATCACGACTTCCGCGCCGAGGTTCTTGAACTTCTTTACGGTTTCCGGCGTCGCAGCGACGCGCGTCTCGTTTTTGTCAGTCTCGGCTTGAACAGCAATGCGCATTGACGAAACTCCATTTTGCGGAGAATCGGTTTCGCGTGGCCGGATGGCCGCGCGGTTCGCATTCGGTCAGAAACTGTAGAGGGAACCCATGGAGCGGCGCGTCGGCGACGACGCGCCGGATGTTCAGCGCGCGAGGAAGAAATACAGCAGCGCCAGGGTGACGACGCTGGCCGCCGTTCCCACCTTCAGCAGCGTCAGAAAGCCGTTATAGGTGGCGAGATGCTCCGCAATGTCTGACGAAGTCTCGTGATGATCGGCCATTGCTTCTCCCCCGCGTGCTTTTGCGCTTGCGCTTCACCCGTCGAGGGGCGGAGCGGAGACATGCTAGACGAGCGCGCGCCTTCCTGCAATGTCGCAATCGTCGCGGTCGTGATCTGCGCCGCGGATGGGATGGCGACCGCGCGACCGCGTCGGCGTTGCGGCGGCCCGGCTCGATCAATGGAATTCGCTCCGAACTCCAGCGCCGATCGAGCGCGCCGCGAGGCGACTCAAGGCGGGGAGCGGACGAAGAGGATCGCGCCATTGGCGCGGGCGAATTCTTCCGTGCAGATGTCCCCCGTTCGTCCTTTCAGCCGCGCGCTGCTCGTCGCCAGCGCGTCGAGGCTCGTATTCTCCTTGACGCGGACATGGCGCACGCAGACGGCCCCCTCGGGCGAGAAGCCGGCCTCGAAATCATGCGCCGGATCATTGCCGGGCGATTGGACGCCGAGGAAATCATAAATGTCGATCGGCTGGCCGTTGCGAGTCGTGCCCTTGCCGTCGCCCGAATAATCGGCGCGTACGAGACGTATGCAGGCGTCGTAGAGAGCCTGCGCGGAGGGTCCGCCGGCGCGCGTCTCCCAAGGATGATAGCCGAAGCGCACGCATTTGCCCTGCGCGCCGCCGGTGCAGGTGAGCTCGAAGACGCCCGGCTCGGCCGGCGCGATCGTGCCGTCGCCGCGGGCGCGTCCGGCGATGGGAAAGCCCTGGCGGCGTCCGTCGGGACCCGCCTCGCATAGATTTCTCCATTCGCCGTCGGCGCCTCGGACGGAGAAGCTATGCAGCAGGACCGCGTCGCGCCCGGCGCCCGAATGCGCCGCGGGGAGGGGATCCGGCTCGACCGCATCGATGCGAATCTTCGCTCCTCCCGCGGCGCCGGCGACGGTCAGCGTCGCGCCGACCAGCTGCGCGGAGTCGAGCACGCGTCCGTCCGACAATGTCGCCTTGAAATGCGTGCCGACGACGTCGAGCGACTGCAATTCGGCGGCTCGCGCGCTCGCGCAGAGGGAAAGCGCGGCGCAGACGAGCGACAGCCGGGAGAAGAGCTTGCTGTGCATGGTCCTTTGCTTTCGATCGGCGGTGGAGGCGGTCGGCGTGAACCGGCCGTCCCAGGATCGCGGAAGATTATTTGGCGGTCCAGGCGTCGGCCGGCAGCTCGACCGAGATGAGGCGCCAGCCGTTCGCGCCGGCGGTCTTCCCGCTGGTGTCGGCAATCGCGTTGAGCGAGACTCCATTGGTCGAGATGGTGTTGTAGCCGCAGCTCGTGCACACCGCCGCCATCGCGGAGCCGGTGAAAGCGAAAAGACCGAGCGTGAAAATGGCGCGCTCGAACGTCGTAAGGCCTCTTTCGTCGGTTCGCCGAAAAATCACTTCGCCTGCGGCAGCTCGATCGAGATGACGCTGAGCCCGTTCTCGTGGGACGGCTCCAGGCTCGCTGCGTTGGCTTTCACGCCATTGTCGACGAGCGCGTTCTTCGCGAGGGCGTTCTTCGTGAGGGCGTTGAGATCGCGGCCGTTCTGCGTGAGCGCGTTCTTTGTGAGCGCGTTCTGGGTGAGCGCGTTGGGCTGGAAGCCGTTCAACTGGACGCCAGCGGAAGCCGAGCCGGCGATGGTGACGAGACCGAGGGTCAAAATCATGCGCTTGAACATTGTGAGAACTCTTCAAATGAGCTGCGGCCGAATGCCGCTTTTGCTGGTTCCTGGCGTCGCGCCCTTCGGCGTCCGACCGTTTGAACATTGCCCAATATGAAGATTTTCGGTCCTGCTGCTGTGCCGCCGCGCACATGTCGAGGGGTGCGGGAAGCAAAAAGGCCCCGGATTTCTCCGGGGCCTTCTTCGTTCGATCGCGGAAGCGAGATCAGAAGTCGTAGCCGCCGCCCGGGCCGCCGGGCGGCAGCGCCGGGCCGGCGTCCTTCTTCGGCTGCTCGGTGATCGTCGCCTCGGTGGTGACGATCAGCGCCGCGACGGAGGCCGCGTCCTGCAGAGCGGTGCGGACGACCTTGGTCGGGTCGATGATGCCGAGCTTCACCAGATCGCCATATTCGCCGGACTGAGCGTCATAGCCGAAGCTGTAGTCCGTGGCCTCGAGCAGCTTGCCGACCACGACCGCGCCGTCGCCGCCGGCGTTGTCGACGATCTGACGAGCCGGAGCCTGGATCGCCTTGCGGACGATCTCGACGCCGGTCTTCTGGTCGGAATTGGCGACCTTGACGTCGCCGAGCACGGCGATGGCGCGCAGCAGGGCGACGCCGCCGCCGGGCGAGATGCCTTCCTGCACCGCGGCACGGGTGGCGTTCAGCGCGTCATCGACGCGGTCCTTCTTTTCCTTCACCTCGACCTCGGTCGCACCGCCGACGCGGATCACCGCGACGCCGCCCGCGAGCTTGGCGAGACGCTCCTGCAGCTTCTCACGGTCATAGTCCGAGGTGACCTCCTCGACCTGCGCCTTGATCTGAGCGACGCGGGCCTCGATGTCCTTCTTCTCGCCGGCGCCGTCGATGATCGTCGTGTTCTCCTTGTCGATGCGGATGCGCTTGGCGCGGCCGAGCAAGGGAAGCGTGACGTTCTCGAGCTTGATGCCGAGATCCTCGGAGACCACTTGGCCGCCGGTGAGGATGGCGATGTCCTCGAGCTGCGCCTTGCGACGATCGCCGAAGCCAGGGGCCTTCACGGCCGCGATCTTCAGGCCGCCGCGCAGCTTGTTGACGACGAGCGTGGCCAGAGCCTCGCCCTCGACGTCCTCGGCGATGATGAGCAGCGGCTTGCCGGTCTGCACAACGGCCTCGAGGATCGGCAGCAGCGGCTGCAGCGTCGACAGCTTCTTCTCGTGGATGAGGATGTAGGGATCCTCGAGCTCCGCGACGAGACGCTCGGCGTTGGTGATGAAATAGGGGGAGAGATAGCCGCGGTCGAACTGCAGGCCCTCGACGATGACGGTCTCGGAGTCGAGGCTCTTGGCCTCTTCCACCGTGATCACGCCCTCATTGCCGACCTTCTGCACCGCCTTGGCGATCTCCTGGCCGATGAAGCTGTCGCCATTGGCCGAGATGGTGCCGACCTGGGCGATCTCGTCGTTGGAGGTGACCTTCTTGGAGTTCTTCTTCAGATCAGCGACGACCGCCTCGACCGCGAGGTCGATGCCGCGCTTGAGATCCTGCGGGTTGAGGCCGGCCGCGACGGCCTTGGCGCCTTCCTTGGCGATGGCGGCGGCGAGCACGGTCGCCGTCGTGGTGCCGTCGCCGGCGAGGTCGTTCTGCTTGGAGGCGACCTCACGAACGAGCTGCGCGCCGAGATTCTCGAACTTGTCGGCGAGCTCGATCTCCTTGGCGACGGTGACGCCGTCCTTGGTGATGCGAGGAGCGCCGAAGCTCTTCTCGATGACGACGTTGCGGCCCTTGGGGCCGAGAGTGACCTTCACCGCATTGGCGAGGATTTCGACGCCGCGCAGGATACGGTCGCGCGCGTCGGAGGAAAAACGAATGTCCTTGGCTGCCATTTTCGTTCGGCTCCGTTGAAGAGAATAAGGTGCGAGGGTCTAGCGGCTCAGGCGATCACGCCCAGAATGTCGCTTTCCTTGATGATGAGGAGATCTTCCCCGTCGATCTTGACCTCGGTGCCGGACCATTTGCCGAACAGCACGCGGTCGCCTTCCTTCACGTCGAGGGCGACGAGCTTGCCGCTCTCGTCGCGCGAGCCGGGGCCGACGGCGATGATCTTGCCCTCGGCGGGCTTCTCTTTCGCGGTGTCCGGAATGATGATGCCGCCTTTGGTCTTGTCTTCGCCTTCGAGGCGCTTGACCACGACGCGGTCGTGGAGGGGACGGAACGCCATGTCGTCTTCCTTCGTTGCTGCCCGGCCGGAGCGCGCGGGCGAAAGATTGAATAAAATGCCTATTAGCACTCATGATGGGCGAGTGCCAGCAGGCTGGCGATGACATAGGAAGCAGACCCCGGACCTGTCAAGGGCGCGTTCTACTGAAATTCGGGCGCCGACTGCGCGAATGCATAAAATTGCGCCTTGCCGTGCCTCTTTATTCTCATGAGGCGGCCGAAATCGGGCGGGCCTCTCGCGCTTTCCCGCAGGCGCGTCGCGCCGCCGCGCGCCCTGTGGTAGGTCCATGCTTCGGCATATGAATTGCTAGCTCGCGAGGCATGACAATGGACGCCGTGCAATCGACAAAGACCGCATTCGACGTCATCGGAGGCCAGGAGGCGATCGACCGTCTGGTCGAGACGTTCTACCGCAATATGGACGAGCTGCCGCAGGCGCGGGGCATTCGCGCCATGCATGCGATCGATCTCGGCCCCACCAAGGCGGTTCTGAAGCTCTATCTGGCCGAATGGCTGGGCGGACCGAAGAGCTATTCGGAACAGCGGGGACATCCCCGGCTGCGCATGCGTCACATGGGCTTCGCGATCGGACCCGCCGAGCGCGATGCGTGGATGGCCTGCATGACTGGCGCGCTCGATGAGGTGGTCGATGATGTGAGACTGCGTGACTCCCTGAAGCAGAACTTCGCCAAACTGGCGGATTGGCTACGTAACGATCCGGATAATCAACATGACAAGCATCACTGAAACGGCGTTTGCGACTTTGGAAGAGCAGAAGCGGCTGCTCAGCCCGGTTCACAAGGGACCGACGGAGAAGGCCGGGCGCTTCGGCTTCCGCGGCAAGCTCGCCCTGAAATTCGCCCAACAGTTCGCCGATGAGGCGCGCCCGCCGGAGCTCTGCTCCGATCAGGTCATCGCGGTGGCGGAAGCCGGCAAGCCCACCTTCGACTTTTTCGCGCAGTGGGTCCTCTCCTTCGAGCATCTCGGATACGTCGCCGAAGTGCTGAAGGGGCTGCTCGCCCCGGATGGCAAATATTTCATCTTCGCCAACAATATCGACCTGCTCAGCAAATATCAGGTCGAGATCGACGGCATTAATTTCTACGTGCTGCCGATCGACGAATCGACGGTCTATAACGAGCTGCTCGAGCTGTTCTACATCGAGAAGAACGATCTCAAGAAGCTGTCGATCGGCGGCAAGATCGACGCCGTAGCCAATGCGGGCATAGCCTTCGATCAGACTTTCGAGAAGATCACCTTCGAGAAGGGCCTGGAAGTCATGGGTCCGGTGCGCAACCGCAACGAGAATCGTCCGGTCTGACACGACCTTACGCTCGCACACGACCACGCAATCCAGGGGCCGCACCGGCTCTGGATTGCTTTTTTTATGTCTGGCGACGCGCCGGCGGAGCCGAGAGAAAGCATGCGCGCATTCCGACATGATTGTCAGAATACGTCCTGCCTGGTTCGTTGATCGACAGTGATGATCAATTGCCTTCCAGCCGCGCTTGCGCGCAAGCGCGGACCAGCTCGTCCTCGTCATCGAGGAAAGAGGGCAGCTGTTCCGCTGAGCAGCGTTCCGCGACAGTGAAGCGGATGCGCAAATCCTCGTCCTTGCTCATGGCGGCGAGGCGATCCTCCGGCAGGCGCTCGGCGACGACGAGGCGCACGAGCGGCTCCGGATCCTTAACGAGAAGATGCAGCCGCTCCACCGGAATGCGGCGTGCGACCCAGCGGCGCACCTCTGGGTCCTCGTCATGGGCGGCCATGCTCAGCAAATCCGGCGCGATGCGCCGCACGACATGGATGCGGACCAGATAATCCGGGTCCGAATACATTGCGACGAGCGCGGCGCCTTCGAGCCGATTGGCGGCGACGATGCGCACGCGCGGCTCTGGATCATGCGCGAGATGGGCGATGCGCGACGCCGGCAGGCGCGATGCGACCGTGGCCCGCACCTCCGGCTCGGGATCGTCGAGCAGCGGCGGCAGACGCAGCACCGAGGCGTAGCGCGCCGCACGGGCGCGCACCTCGAAATAGGCGTGATCGAGGTAGGAATCCGCGAGATGCGGATGTCCGCGGAAGAAGAGATCGACACGCTTGGCCCGGCGATCGCGCACACAGGCGGATCCCTTGCGGCAGAGCCCCTCGAGATTGAGCGCCACATGGGAGCATTCCCTGCAGCGGATGGGGCGACCGCGCCAGTCGAGCGGATCGTCGCTTATTCTTTCCGGTTCTGCGGCCATTGGCGAGCCGTCTTCTTTCCAGGAATCAAAACTTCTTTACCGGGATGTCATATTTTTGCAGCGCATAGCCGATTTGTCTAGGGGTCAGCCCGAGCAGCCGGGCTGCTTTGGCTTTGACCCATCCGGCCTGTTCCATCGCCTCGATGAGCTTGTCGCGATCGGAGCGATGATCCGTCTCGATGACGGTACAGTTCTCTGCGCCTGGACACGCCGCCGCGGGTTGCGCCGCGACGACGGGAACGACGGGCTCCTCGACGACCGGCGGACGCGCCACGGGAGGACGCGCCGGCGGTGGAGGCGGCGCCTGCGGCTTGGAGACGATCGGCAGAGGCGTGAAGCTCGGCGCATGCAATCCGCCGATCGTCGACTCCCGCGAGCCATTCCACAGCACGGAGGAGAGGCAACCGTCATTGCGGCACGAGAAGTCCTTGTCCACGATCGAGTCGTTGCGCGCCAACGTCGCCGTCCGATAAACGCAATTCTCGAGCTCGCGAATATTGCCCGGGAAATTGCATTCGCTGAGCACTTCCATCGCCGACTCGGAGAAGCTCAGATGGACATTCTGCTCATTGTTGAAGCGCCGCAGGAATTCATTGGCCAGCGGAGCCAGATCGCCTCTGCGGTCGCGTAGCGGCGGTAGGAAGATCGGAACGACGCTGATGCGGTAATAGAGATCGGCGCGGAACTCGCCCTTCTGCACCGCTTCCTCGAGATTACGATTGGTGGCGCAGACGAAGCGCACATCCACCTTCATCGTGCGGGCGCCGCCGACGCGCTCGAACTCGCCCTCCTGCAGCACGCGCAGCAGCTTGGCCTGAAAAGCGGGCGTGATGTCGCCGATCTCGTCCAGGAACAGCGTGCCGCCGTCCGCGAGCTCGAAACGGCCCTTGCGCAGGGCCGCCGCGCCGGTGAAGGCGCCGCGCTCATGGCCGAACAGCTCGGATTCCAGCACGCTTTCCGGCAGGGCCGCGCAATTCAGCTTGACGAAAGGCTTGCTCTGCCGCGGCGAGAGATTGTGGATCGCGGCCGCGAACAGCTCCTTGCCAGTGCCCGACTCGCCGCGCAGCAGCACGGTCGATTTCGCCTTGGCGACGATGCGGATCTTGTCGACGACGGCGCGCACCGCCGGACTCTCGCCGACGATCCCTTTGATGCCGTCCAGCCGCGCCTCTATATGCGCCGCCGGCCGATCGCCCTTCTCCAGCCGGGCCTTCTCCTGCATCAGCCGATCGCGGTCGCGCGCGATCAGCTTGTGGAGCCGCAAGGTCTGGCCGACCAGATTGGCGATCATTGTCAGGAATCGCACGTCGTGATCGAAGCGAACCGAGGACCGATCGCTATAGACGCGATCGACCGTCAATGTGCCGACCACCGCATCCGCCTCTTTGATCGGCACGCCGATCAGCGAGAAAGGCTGTCCGTCGGTCGGACCCCATTCGGAGAGATCCGTGCCTTCGAACAGAGGCGAGGCGGCGACATTCTCGACCACCAGCGGCATTTTGGTCGCGACGATCTGGCCGACCGCCCGCTCGGGAAGATGCTCGAAAAACTTCTTGGCGTTCCCTTCGCTCCAGCCCGACCCGACGACCACTTCCGGGTCGCCATGCGCGTCGAGCAGCGCGATGAGGCCGTGGCGCATGTCGAGAAAGCTCGACAGCAGCGCCAGCACGCCCGCCAGCGTCTTCTCGAGCCGGTTGGGCGACGCCAATAATTTCGAAATTTCGTAGATTCCGACGAGAGCAGATTCGCTCGGGTCGAACGCGCGAGCCTGAGCCGTGTTCATGCTGCTTCCAGCTTCGTATCCCATCGACGTGCCTGACGTTCCGCGGGAATTCGATAGTTCACCCTGGAATGCTTAGCAACTAACATGCCGTCGCCGTGACGGTTCTGCGCTCCGCTCGCGGACGCGCGCGCGTCCGGCCTCGGGCCGCCTCACGCAACTCCTTGCGCCAGCTCGTAGATAACCGTCCAGCCGACATGGCCGGGTGGGTCCAGAACCTTCAAAATCCCCAGGTTTTCCATCGCTTCCGCCTTGTTGCCGCGCTTCAGCTGAATGAAGCTCAAAGCCTTTAAAGTGTACAATGCGAAGCGCTCGGCCGAGCCCGGCGCCGTTTCTTTCGGCGGCCAGCTCCGCGGGTCGAGCGACCAGCCCGCCTGCCGGGTCGCCTCGGCGAGGCCTTGATTGGCCACGGTCCAAGCGACCTCCAGATTCCCCATGTAAGTATGAATCTTATAGAGGCAGTAGTAGGCGGGCAGCTCGTGGGGAGACAGCTCCAGCGCCTCCCGAAACAATTCGTCCGCGCGCGCCCGATCGCTTCGATAGGCCAGGACGCCTTTTTGCAAGAGCTCGTTGACGGCGGGCGAAAGCTCGCCGAAGTCGACGAGATCGTTTTCACGGGTGAGGTCGTTCATGACGCGCCCGCAAGCAAGCTGCGCGCCAATGCCGGCCGTGGGCGAGACGGCGCAAGGAAGGGAGACCTCACGTCCACGGCCGCCGAGCCAGAGCGGGAGGGCGCCCGACGGGGGCGATATCCGCTTTATCGTTGGGCTTGCGCGGGTTTTGCGGCGAAGTGTCGCGTTCGCGACAGCTGCTTCTGACGCTTTCCGACATGTGTCGGCATTTGGACAGGTTCCAAACAAACAGCGCTTATCTCATAATTTCAGGTTCTTAGGGCCAGGCATCGGCATGGCATGCTTGTTGCGAACCTCGTGCCCGGACACCGCTTCCGCGACAGCGCCGGCGCAATGGCAGACGGATATGTCGCGACTGCGTTCCGCAAGGGTTTGAAACTCTTCAAATCGTGAGGAACCGAACATGGAATCTCTATCTACTGAAACCGTCGAGGTCGGCGGGGCTGAATCGATCGATGACGTGATGCAGAAGATTGCCGAGCACAAGGGCTGCGGCACCTCCGGCGGCAGCGGCAAGGCGAGCTGCGGCACGGCGGCTGGCGAGAACGATCTTCCGCAGGAAATCTGGGACAAGGTCAAGAACCATCCTTGCTACAGCGAGGAGGCGCATCACCACTACGCCCGCATGCACGTCGCTGTCGCTCCGGCGTGCAACATTCAGTGCAACTACTGCAATCGCAAATATGATTGCGCCAACGAGTCGCGCCCCGGCGTCGTCTCGGAGAAGCTGACGCCCGAGCAGGCCTCCAAGAAGGTCCTGGCCGTCGCGTCGACGATCCCGCAGATGACGGTTCTCGGCATCGCCGGCCCCGGCGATCCGCTCGCCAACCCGGAGAAGACCTTCAAGACCTTCGAGCTGATCGCCGCGACCGCGCCGGACATCAAGCTCTGCCTGTCGACGAATGGTCTGGCTCTGCCGGAGCATGTCGACACGATCGCCAAGTATAACGTCGATCACGTCACCATCACCATCAACATGGTCGATCCTGACGTCGGCGCTCAGATCTATCCCTGGATCTACTGGCAGCATAAGCGCATCTATGGCCGTGAGGCCGCCGAGATCCTGACGCAGCACCAGATGCGTGGTCTCGAGATGCTGACCGAGCGCGGCATTCTGTGCAAGGTCAACTCGGTCATGATCCCGGGCATCAACGACAAGCATCTCGTCGAGGTGAACAAGGCCGTGAAGTCGCGCGGGGCGTTCCTGCACAACATCATGCCGCTCATCTCTTCCCCCGAGCACGGCACCGTGTTCGGCCTCAACGGCCAGCGTGGCCCGACGGCTCAGGAGCTGAAGGCGCTGCAGGACAGCTGTGAAGGCGAGATGAACATGATGCGCCATTGCCGCCAGTGCCGCGCCGACGCGGTCGGGCTGCTGGGCGAGGATCGCAGCGCCGAGTTCACGACCGACAAGATCATGGCCATGGAAGTGACCTATGATCTCGAGAGCCGCAAGGCTTATCAGACGAAGGTCGAGGAAGAGCGCCTGAAGGTCGCCGCCGCCAAGAACGCCGAGCTGGCGACGCTCGCCGGCGAGGACAATGTCGACATCAAGATCCTGATCGCCGTGGCGACCAAGGGCTCTGGCCGTGTCAACGAGCACTTTGGCCACGCCAAGGAGTTCCAGATCTACGAGCTCAGCACCCATGGCGCGAAGTTCGTCGGTCATCGTCGTGTCGACCTGTATTGCCAGGGCGGTTATGGCGAGGAGGACAGCCTCGACACGATCATCCGCGCGATCAACGATTGCACGGCCGTGTTCGTCGCGAAGATCGGCGGTTGCCCGAAGAACGATCTGGTCAAGGCCGGCATCGATCCGGTCGATGAATTCGCCTTCGAGTTCATCGAGCAGTCGGCGATCACCTACTTCAAGCGCTATCTCGACAAGGTGAAGACCGGCGAGATCGAGCACAAGGAGCGTGGTGACGCGACTCTCCGTCAGGGCGCCTTCATCACGGCCTGACACGGAAGCGATCGGCATTCGCCGCTAAAGAAGCGCGAGCCGCCGAGCGGCCCGCGCTTCAGTCAAGACCGCGGATGCGCGGAGAATTAGAGCTCGAGAGAATCGGCGATTCTTCAGCTCAGTGACGGCTCGATGGAGGAGCAAGCAAATGACCTACAAGATCGTTGCTTCGCAATGCACGTCCTGCTCGGCGTGCGAGGCGGAATGCCCCAATGTGGCGATCTCCGAGAAGAACGGAACCTTCGTCATCAATCCCAAGAAGTGCACCGAGTGCATCGGCTATTTCGATGTGCCGCAATGCGTCGCGGTGTGCCCGGTCGACGACACCTGCGTCATCGACAATTCGCTGCCGCGTTATCAGGCTGCCGGGGGCGCGGCATGAACATTCAATTCACTCCCGCTGCGGAGAAGTTCATCCGTCGCCTCGTCATGTTCGACGGCGGTCCGGGCTTTGGCCTGAGCCTCCACGTCTCCCCGGGCGGCTGCTCGGGCATGAGCGCGGAATTCTCGGTTCAGCCGGCTCCGCGCGAAGGCGAGCAGGCGTTCGACTTCCCGAGCTTCAAGCTGTTTCTGCCGGCGCAGAGCCGCCTGCTGCTCGATGGCGTGACGATCGACTTCAAGGAGACGGCCACCTCCACTGGCTTCTCCTTCATCGATCCCAAGGCGAAGGCCTGCGGATGCTCCTCGACGACGCAGACGGTCGTCGAGCTGCCGGAGCTCCCCGTGGCGTGAGTGGATAGGAACGCTTCATGTTGAACGGAGATGGCGCTCTACGCAATGAGGCCTTCGACACGGGAGACGAGATTCTCTCTTCTCCTGTCTTCGGCGCCGGATTGCCGGCGGAAGCCGAGCGTCATCTCCGCGAAGCGGCGCTTTCCTACCACCTCGGCGACGTCGCAGAACAACATCTGTTCGAGGCGCGTCGCGCGGCCCCGACCCATGTGGCGGTGCTGATCGGACTCTACCGATTTTACTTCTACAAGAACCGTCTCGAGGACACGCTCGAGATCGCCAAGACGTGCCTGACAAGGGCGGCGATCGATAATTCGCTGCCGCTCGACTGGCGCGATGTGCGAAAAGGCGACGCCGACTTCGCCAACTACGAGGCGGTGCTGCCGCGCTTCTTCATGTTCGTGCTCAAAGGCTATGCGTATCTGCAGATGCGCATGGGCGAGCATGAAGAGGGACGAGAGGCCGCGCAAAAGCTCCTCGAGCTCGACCCGACCGACAAGGTCGGCGCCACTTTGCTGCTCACCGTGCTCGCGCAACGGGAGGCCGAGGATGTCGACTGACGAGATCGACGAGGCCATCGACTGGCAAGGCGCACCCGTCGATTGCGGCCAATGTCCTCACGGCGAGCTTCTGGCCGAGGGCCGCTGCAAGCCGCTGCGCGCCTGCGTGTTCGACCGCTATGCGCGTCGGATCGATCGCTTCTTCGATTGGAATCCGAAGCTGGCGCGAATTTATCTCGCGCATCCCTATTTCGAGGTGCGCGCCTGGGCCGCCAAAGCCGCCGAGATATTCCTCCTGCCGGCGCTTTTGGACGATCCCGAAGAGACGGTCCGCTGGAGCGCTGCGCGGCGCCTTCCCGATCGCTATCTTCTCAAGCTTCGCAATGATCCGCATCGCGAGGTGAGGATCAGGGTCGCGCATCGGCTCGACCCCGTCGATCTTTTACCGATGATCGAGGATCGCGACTATTATGTCCGTCAGGTCGTCGCCCGTCGAATTTCGCCCGATTTGCTCGTGCTGATGATCGACGACGATGAGATCGAGGTTCGGCGCGTCGTCGCGCAGCGCATCGCGCCGCAGGCGCTGAAACGCATGACGACGGACCCGGACGCCACCGTCCGCTTCGAGGCGGCGCAGCGGCTCGACGCCGCGCAGCTTCCCGCGCTGATCGGCGACCCGGATTGGCGCGTGCGCTACGAGGTGGCGCAGCGCGCGGCCCTGACAGACATACGACTGCTTCTCTCCGACGAGGACCCGATCGTGCGCGAGACCGCTGAAGCGCGGCTCGGAGAGACGCCCGATCCGTCCGGCCGGAAAGTCTCGGAGCGCAACCACAGCCAAATCGAGGAACGGATATGAGCAATATCAACCGTGACGACGGCGCCGTCGAGCTGAACGATCCGCCCGCCTTCAACTATGGTGAGAAAGTCAAGTCGAAGAAGGTGGTGCGAAACGACGGAACCTTCCCGGGCAAGGACGTCGGCGAAATTCTCGTCAAAAAAGGCGAGATCGGCTACGTCTCGAGCATCGGCACGTTTTTGCAGCAATTCTACATCTATGGCGTCGAGTTCGTGGAGACTGGCTACAAGGTCGGGATGCGCAAGAAGGAGCTCGAGCCAGTCGAGGTCGTGACCCAAGAGGCGGCTCAATGATCAAATATGATTGGGGCATGCGGGTGCGCGCCACCGTTGATCTCTTCAACGACGGCTCTCATCCGGGGCATGAGCCGGACGCCCTGCTCGTGAAGGCCGGCGATCCTGGCGAGATCGTGCAGATCGGCCAGCATGTCGAGAGCGATACGCCCGTCTATATCGTGGAGTTCGGCGAGAAGACGGTGATCGGCTGCTTCGAGGAGGAGATCGAGCCGGTTTGACGCGCTGATTTTTCGCACGACTCGCGGTATGAACATTGCTAAACGACAAGGGTCAACCTAACAGCGAGGCGCAGTGTGAAAGTCATGATCCGCAGAGGCTCCGACGGCATTCTTTCGGCCTATGTGCCGAAGAAGGATCTCGAAGAGCCGATCGTCGAACAGGGTAGCCCTCAATTGTGGGGCGGCACAGTGACCCTCGCCAATGGTTGGGTGCTTCAGCTGCCCGAGATGGCGGCGGAGACGTCGCTTCCGATCACGGTCGAAGCCAAGAAAATAAGTGGAGACTGACAAATGCCGATCGCGACCGAGCAACTCGAGACGATCGACGCTACGCTCGCGACGGCGGCCGCCGATCAGGCGGCCGTTTCCGCTCTGAGACAAGTGGCGCCCGGCCTCACGGCGATGAGATGCGACAAGGCGGATATTCAGGACGAGACGCCGTTCCGCAGCTATGAGAATTGCGACCTGTTTCTGATCGACGCCCGCGATCATTGCGTCAAGATCACTGCGGATCCGACCGTCGCCACAGGATTGGTGGTTGCCCCGAAAAGGTGAGCGAGCATGCAGACGTCCCTTCTGCCGATGAATGATCCGGACCTCGCCCAGAGTGATCTGGATGCGGTCGTCGAGACGATCACTTCCCCGCGACTGTCCGCGGGACCGAAAGTCGAAGAATTCGAGGCGGAGTTCGCCGCATATCTCGGCCGCAAGCATGCGATCGCCGTGTCCAGCGGGACGATCGGCCTTTTGCTGACCTTGCGCGCCTATGGCATTGGCCCGGGCGACGAGGTTGTCGCGTCCGCCCATTCTTTCCGTGAGACGACGCATGCGATCGCGCTCTCCGGCGCGCGGCCGGTGTTCGCGGACATCGACTATTGGGCCGGCACTTTGGCGCCGGAAAAGGCGGAAGCGGTCATTACCGACAAGACCAAAGCGATCGTCGCCGGCAATTCCAACGGACATCCGGCGCCTTGGGAGCCGTTTCGCCAGCTCGCCGAAGCGAAGAAGCTGATCCTCATCGAAGATTCGACCGAGGCCATCGGCTCGATATACAAGGGCAAGCTGGTCGGCTCCTTCGGCGATTGCTCGGTGTTCGACTTTTCTCAGCCCGGCGTCATCGCCTGCGGCGAGGGAGGCATGATCGTCACGGACGACGATGACCGCGCTTCGGCGATCCGTAATCTTCGCAGCCGGCGGATCGCGGAGCGGTCCTCGGTGGTGCTCGGCGCCTATCCCCCGATGCAGGCGGCGATGAGCGACATCACCGCGGCGCTCGGTCTGGCGCAGTTTCGACGGCTGGAACTGCTGCTCGCGCGCCGCACCAGGGTCGAGCGCTGGTTCTACCAATATGTGAAGTCCTTCGAGGGGATCAAAGATCCCTATATCGCGCCCGACGTCGAGGAGGTTCACTGGTTCCTCTATGTCGTGCATCTCGGCACGCGCTTCTCGCGTTCCAGCCGTGATCAGATCATCGAAGATCTGCAGACCGAGAAGATCGACGCCGCGGCCTATTCGCATCCGCTGCATTTGCAGCGCTACTATTTCGATCTCGGCTATCGGCGCGGCAATTTCTTCGTGACCGAGAAAGTCGCGGATCGCGCGGTCGCGCTGCCGTTCCATGCTCATCTGACTGAAAGCCAGATCGCTTTCATTGTCGGCACGATGAAGGACGCCTCGATCAATATCGGCGCGGGCGCCGCTATTTATCTGTGAGAGATGCGCCGGCCTCGCGCCGGCGCGTCCATTGCCGGCACGTCATTGTCCAGAAACGGACGTGACCCGAGGCGCGAGTGGCCGAGAGTGGCCGAACCGCGCGAACGAAAACCCCCATCATGCCCAAAAACGCTGCGCCTATTTGCCCGCGATGCGCCCTGTCGCGCGCGCAGCTGCACGAAATTTAGAGTGGTTCGAAACTTGCTGGAAAGAAGGCGTGAGGACCTTTGGCAAGGAGGAGTGAACGACATGCCGGTACTGACCATTCTGCCGTCGGGCAAAACCATCGAAGTTGAGCCGGGCAGCAGACTCCTGGACGCGATTCTCAAAGCGGAGGAGAAGATCCAAAGCAAATGCGGTGGCGAGGCCAAATGCGGCACCTGCCATCTTTTCGTCCAGGAAGGAAAGAAGAGCTTGTCGAAGACAACGCGCGCCGAGAACGAGCAGCTGGACACGATCGTCGGCGTGGGCTCGAAATCGCGTCTCGCTTGCCAAGCCAATTTCGGAACCGAGAACGTCACGGTCGAGCTGCTCGGCTTCGACTCGGGTCGCTGACAACCGGAGGGGAATCAAGATGAGCGACGCATCTGTCATCATTCATGTCCGCTTTTTCAATGACGGCACCGTGCAAGAGATCGGTGAGCGTCCGGCGAGCCTTTCCAGTCAGGAGTGGTTCACCAAGCTGACGAACGCATACGCCATGGACTACATGGCGCTGTCGGGCGGTCGCGGCGCCTTCAAGCTGACGCCGGAAAAACTGGACGTCGCCAAGAGCGCCACGCTTCAGTGACTGTACAGGCAATCCGGGTTCGACGAGAGGAGAAACACAAGTGCTGAGCGCAATCAAAACGGGGTTTGAGCGAGGCCTCGTGATACCCTATCTCGGACCCGGCGTGCTGACGCTGGCGACAGGCGGGAACCCGGTTCCCGCCTCTCCCGAAGAGCTGGTCGTGCAGCTGACCAAAGCTGCGACCGTTCCGCACAAAATCCGCAACAATCTCACCGCTGCGGCTCAATACATAGAGAACTTCAAGCATCGCAAAACAATCTCGGCGGCGATGAAAAAGGCTTTCGAGGTGTCGCCGGATCCGAGCGTGCTGCACAATTGGATCGCCGAGCAGCCGAGCCTGCCGCTGGTGGTCAATGCCTGGTACGACGATCTGCCGCAGAAGTCCCTCGCGGGGCGCAAGAGCTGGGGCATTGTCCAAGGCGTGTCGCAAGCCGAACATTTCGGCTATTGGGTGAATTATTTCCGACCCGACTCGTCGCTCGTGCCCAATAAGGAATTCATCCGCGATGGATCCGGCGCCAAGGCCCCCGCCGAGGCTCCCGAAGAGACTCTTTCGTGGGAGACACTGCTCTACCAGCCGATCGGCTCGGTCACGCCGGCCGCGAATTTCGTCATCTCAGACTCCGACTATGTCGAGGTGCTGACAGAAATCGACATTCAGACTCCGATTCCTGAATCGGTTCAGTCGATCCGTAAGGGCCGCAATTTCCTCTTCCTCGGATGCCGCTTCACGACGCAGCTCGAGCGCAATTTTGCTCGGCAGATCATGAAGCGGTCGTCCGATCAGCATTGGGCCGTGATCGAAGGCCCTCTGACTAAAAATGAAGCGAAGTTCCTCGCCGAGCAGAACATCACGCGTATCGAGACGCCGCTCGCCGAATTCGTGGCGAGCCTCACCGGGCAGCCGGTCGTCGCCTCGACCGCCGACGAAGCGGCTTGATCGGCGCCGGCGTCGTCGGAAATCAGTCAAATCCAGGATAAGAAAATGCTCGAAGAACTTCCGGTCGTGTTCAAATACCATGTGTTCACATGCTTTCAGCAACGTCCGCCGGGACATCCGCGTGGGAGCTGCACCACTTCCGGCGCGAAGCCTTTGTGGGATCGGCTGCAGGCCAAGCTCGGGGCTCAGCCTTTGCCGGATGTCTCGATGACGGCGACGGGGTGCCTCGGCTTCTGCCGCGCCGGCCCGCTGATGGTCGTCTATCCGCAAGGCGTCTGGTATGCGCCGCGGACGGAGGCGGATATCGATGAAATCGTTCAATCGCATTTCATCGACGGAAATCCTGTCGAGCGCTTGATTATCGTGCCACAGCTCTGACAACGACGCCGAGACAATGCGCAAACGCCCGCGGTCGCCGCGGGCGTTTGCGTTTGTAACATGCGCGGAATGGACGCCGAAAGCAAAAAGGCCGGAGCCAGCGCTCCGGCCTGAATGGCCTCGTGAATGCGTTCGCTCGATGTCAGAGAACCGTCAACGGAATGGCGACTCCTTGCCGACGGCCGAGAAGAACGTCCACTTTCTGCCGCACGAACTCGACCGTCAGAGGCTTGACGATATAGCCGTGAGCGCCCGCCGCCTGGCTCTCTTTACCGAAGCCGCTCTGCAGCGAGTCTACGATCACCAGCACCTTCACGCCGGATATGCGTTGCGGAATTTCCTTCAAAATAGGAAGGCCTGCCGCCTTCACGACATTTTCCGATAAAATCAAAAGATCGGGCTTTGCCGAGGCGGCCTTGTCGAAGGCGGCGTCGAGGCTTCCGATCTCATGAGTCTCATATTCGTCGTGCAGCATGAACTGAAGCGCCGCCCGAATGATCTCGTCGTCGTCGACGACGAAAATGCGCTTGTTTTCGACCGCCCTGGACGTTTCGACGCCGATTTGCATCTCGTCTGCTCCGTAGTTTGACTGCCCGCTTTCTAAGCAATCGACATGCCGTCCCGATTCCGACAATGACGTCGATGCGCGTCTGAATCTTACAATAGTTCCGAACCAGCCTGTCGCTAAATACGCTTCGTCCGATTCCGCGCATGACTGTCGGCTTTGACACACCCCCATTCGGGGGCGCGGTTGTCCTCTTTAAGCAATTGAATTCACGCAATATAACGCCGTCCGGAAAGTCTGGCACGCCGCTTGCGAGACAGGGTCCGCAAGGCGAGTGGCTGCGGATTGGGCGGCCCCGATCACCAAGGGGGCGATCAAGCAACCGGCGCCGGGCTCGGTCGGTAAAGACGACTTCGGCCTGCGCACCGTGCGCGCCGATCGCAATGAAACGGTATCTTAAGGAGACAGAAATGTCAGAACTTCGACAGATCGCGTTCTACGGCAAGGGCGGTATTGGCAAGTCCACCACCTCCCAGAACACTCTCGCGGCTCTCGCCCAGCAGGGCAAGAAAATCCTGATCGTCGGCTGCGATCCCAAGGCCGACTCGACCCGTCTGATCCTTCACGCCAAGGCTCAGGACACCATCCTCTCCCTGGCCGCCGAGGCCGGTTCGGTCGAGGATCTCGAGCTCGAAGACGTCATGAAGGTCGGCTTCGAGGACATCCGTTGCGTCGAGTCCGGTGGTCCGGAGCCGGGAGTTGGCTGCGCTGGCCGTGGCGTTATCACCTCGATCAACTTCCTCGAGGAGCAGGGCGCTTACGACGGCGTCGACTACGTTTCTTATGACGTGCTCGGCGACGTGGTCTGCGGCGGCTTCGCGATGCCGATCCGTGAGAACAAGGCTCAGGAGATCTACATCGTCATGTCCGGCGAGATGATGGCCATGTATGCTGGCAACAACATCTCCAAGGGCATTCTGAAGTATGCCAACTCCGGCGGCGTGCGCCTGGGCGGGCTGGTCTGCAACGAGCGCCAGACCGACAAGGAGTACGAGCTGGCCGAGTCCCTGGCCAAGAAGCTCGGCACCCAGCTGATCTACTTCGTGCCGCGCGACAATATCGTTCAGCACGCCGAGCTGCGCCGCATGACGGTCATCGAGTATGCGCCCGATTCCGTGCAGGCCGGTCACTATCGTTCGCTGGCCGAGAAGGTCCATGCCAACAAGGGCAATGGCATCATCCCGACCCCGATCACCATGGACGAGCTCGAAGACCTGCTCATGGAGCATGGCGTCATGAAGGCCGTCGACGAGTCGCAGGTCGGCAAGAGCGCCGCTGAGCTCGCCGCGATCGCGTAATCCGTTTGAAAGCTAGCGGCCCGGCCTCGCACGGGGCCGGGCCGATCTTTCAGACAAAGGCTAATCAGAAAGGGATGGCGTCATGAGCCTGGCTCAACCCGAATCCATCGAAGACCTCAAGGCGCGCAATAAGGCGCTGATCAAAGAGGTTCTCGAAGTTTATCCTGAGAAGACCGCCAAGCGCCGCGCGAAACACCTCGGCACGTTCGAGGATGGCAAGCCGGACTGCGGCGTTAAGTCCAACATCAAGTCGATCCCCGGCGTGATGACGATCCGTGGCTGCGCTTACGCCGGTTCGAAGGGCGTCGTGTGGGGCCCGATCAAGGACATGATCCACATCAGCCACGGCCCGGTCGGCTGTGGTCAGTATTCCTGGGCGTCTCGTCGTAACTACTACATCGGCGTGACGGGCATCGACACCTTCGGCACGATGCAGTTCACCTCGGACTTCCAGGAGAAGGACATCGTGTTCGGCGGCGACAAGAAGCTCGCCAAGCTGATCGACGAAATCCAGGAGCTGTTCCCCCTCAACAAGGGCATCTCCGTCCAGTCCGAGTGCCCGATCGGCCTGATCGGCGACGACATCGAGGCCGTCTCCAAGGCAAAAACCAAGGAGTACAACGGCCATACGATCGTCCCGGTTCGCTGCGAAGGCTTCCGCGGCGTGTCGCAGTCGCTCGGCCACCATCTGGCCAACGATGCGATCCGCGACTGGGTGTTCGACAAAATGGAGGGCAAGCCCGCTCTCTTCGAATCGACGCCTTACGACGTTGCGATCATCGGCGACTACAACATCGGCGGCGACGCCTGGTCTTCGCGCATTCTGCTCGAGGAGATGGGCCTCCGCGTCGTTGCGCAGTGGTCGGGTGACGGCACCATCGCCGAGCTCGAGGCGACGCCTCGCGCGAAGCTCAACGTGCTGCACTGCTATCGCTCGATGAACTACATCTCCCGTCACATGGAAGAAAAGTACGGGGTTCCGTGGGTCGAGTACAACTTCTTTGGTCCGTCGAAGATCGAAGAGTCGCTGCGCAAGATCGCCAGCCACTTCGACGACAAGATCAAGGAAGGCGCCGAGCGCGTCATCGCCAAATATCGTCCGCTGATGGACGCTGTGATCGCCAAGTACCGTCCGCGCCTCGAAGGCAAGAAGGTCATGCTGTTCGTCGGCGGTCTCCGCCCGCGTCACGTGATCGGCGCCTACGAGGATCTCGGCATGGAGATCGTCGGCACCGGCTATGAGTTCGGCCACAACGACGACTATCAGCGCACGACTCACTATGTGAAGGACGGCACGCTGATCTATGACGACGTGACCGGCTACGAGTTCGAGAAGTTCGTCGAGAAGATCCAGCCCGACCTGGTCGGCTCCGGCATCAAGGAAAAGTACGTCTTCCAGAAGATGGGCGTTCCTTTCCGCCAGATGCACAGCTGGGACTACTCCGGCCCGTATCACGGCTATGACGGCTTCGCGATCTTCGCTCGCGACATGGACATGGCGATCAACTCGCCGGTCTGGAAATTCGCCAAGGCGCCGTGGGCGGCTTGATCGACTGAGTTGCAAACGCTCTCTTCGCGAACGGGGTTTTCCCCGTTCGCGTTCGAGAGACCGAGGCCGGGTCGCCGCCTCGGTCCGAGAGGGCGGGCGCTCGCGGACAACGAGGGGAATCGACATGCCACAGAATGCAGATAACGTCCTCGACCATTTCAACCTATTCCGCCAGCCGGAATATCTCGAGATGTTCGAGAAGAAGAAGAAAGAGTTCGAGAATCATCACCCCGACGCCGAAGTCGAGCGCGTCCGCGAGTGGGCCAAGACGAAAGAGTATCAGGAAAAGAACTTCGCTCGCGAAGCTCTGACCGTCAATCCGGCGAAGGCCTGCCAGCCGCTCGGCGCGGTGTTCGCCTCGCTCGGTTTCGAGCAGACGATTCCGTTCGTCCATGGCTCGCAGGGCTGCGTGGCCTATTATCGTTCGCACTTCTCGCGTCACTTCAAGGAGCCGACCTCTTGCGTCTCCTCCTCGATGACGGAAGACGCGGCGGTGTTCGGCGGCCTCAACAACATGATCGACGGCCTCGCCAACACCTATAATATGTATAAGCCGAAGATGATCTCCGTCTCCACCACCTGCATGGCGGAAGTCATCGGCGACGACCTCAACGCCTTCATCAAGACGTCGAAGGAAAAGGGCTCGGTCCCGGCCGATTACGACGTTCCGTTCGCTCACACTCCGGCCTTCGTCGGCAGCCATGTCACCGGCTACGACAATGTGATGAAGGGCATTGTCGAGCATTTCTGGAACGGCAAGGCGGGCACGGCTCCCAAGCTCGAGCGCGTTCCGAACAATTCGATCAACTTCATCGGCGGCTTCGACGGCTATGTGGTCGGCAACATTCGTGAAGTGAAGCGCATATTCGACTCCATGGGCGTCGAATACACGATCTTCGGCGATCCGAGCGATGTGTGGGATACGCCCACCGATGGCGAGTTCCGCATGTATGACGGCGGGACGAAGCTCGAGGACGCGGCCAATGCGATCAACGCGAAGGCTACCTTCTCGATGCAGCATTTCTCCACCGAGAAGACGCTGCCGCTGATCGCCGCGAGCGGCCAGGAGACCTATTCTTTCCATCATCCGATCGGCGTTCGCGCGACCGACGAGTTCCTGATGAAGGTCTCGGAAGTCACCGGCAAGCCGATCTCCAAGGAGCTGACGCGCGAGCGCGGCCGCCTCGTCGATGCGATCGCCGACTCGTCCGCGCATCTGCACGGCAAGCGTTTCGCGATCTACGGCGATCCGGATCTCTGCTACGGCCTCGCCGCCTTCCTGATGGAGCTGGGCGCCGAGCCGATCACCGTGCTCGCCAGCAACGGCGGCAAGCTGTGGGAAGAGAAGATGAACGCTCTCTTCGCCAGCTCGCCCTTCGGCAAGAACTGCACGGCCTATCCTGGAAAGGATCTCTGGCACATGCGTTCGCTGCTGTTCACGGAGCCGGTCGACTTCCTGATCGGCAACACCTACGGCAAGTATCTCGAGCGCGACACCGGCACGCCGCTGATCCGCATCGGCTTCCCGGTCTTTGATCGCCACCACTATCACCGCTATCCGGTGTGGGGTTATCAGGGCGGCCTGAACGTCCTGGTGTGGCTGCTCGACAAGGTCTTCGACGAGATCGATCGCAACACCAACGTCGTCGCGAAGTCGGACTACAGCTTCGACATTATTCGCTGACATTCACGAGCTTCCGCCGGGTCGCAATCGACCCGGCGGAACAACAAGAGCCTGATCCGTCGGGTCGATCGCCGCGCCAGCGCAATGAGTGCGCCGAGTGGGAGGCGATGGCCATTGCAGGAGGCGCGGATGAGCACGCTGGCCGCAAAAGTTCAAGAAGTTTTCAACGAGCCCGGTTGCGACAAGAACAAGGGCAAATCTGAGAAAGAGCGAAAGAAAGGCTGCACGAAGCAATTGGCGCCAGGCGCCGCAGCCGGTGGATGCGCTTTCGACGGCGCCAAGATCGCTCTCCAGCCCATTACCGACGTCGCCCATCTCGTTCATGGTCCCATAGCCTGCGAAGGCAATTCCTGGGACAATCGCGGAGCCAAGACATCCGGCTCCAGCCTCTACCGCACCGGCTTCACGACGGATATCGGCGAGACCGACGTCGTCTTCGGCGGTGAGAAGCGCCTCTACAAATCGATCAAAGAGATCATCGACAAATACGATCCGCCAGCGGTCTTCGTCTATCAGACTTGCGTTCCGGCGATGATCGGCGATGATATCGAAGCGGTCTGCAAGGCCGCTGCGAAAAAATTCAACAAGCCTGTTATTCCGGTGAACTCGCCCGGGTTCGTCGGGCCGAAGAATCTCGGCAACAAGCTCGCGGGCGAGGCGATTCTCGAACATGTGATCGGGACGCAGGAGCCGGAATATACGACGCCTTATGATATCAACATCATTGGCGAATATAATCTCGCCGGCGAGCTGTGGCAGGTGAAGCCGTTGCTCGACGAGCTCGGCATTCGCATCCTGTCCTGCATTTCCGGCGATGGCAAATATAATGAGGTCGCCTATTCCCATCGCGCCAAAGCGTCGATGATGGTTTGCTCAAAAGCCATGATCAATGTCGCCCGCAAGATGGAGGAGCGCTACGACATTCCCTTCTTCGAGGGGTCATTCTACGGCATCGGCGATATGAGCGACTCGCTTCGCGAGATCGCGCGCCTGCTCGTCGAGCGTGGCGCTCCGGCTGAGCTGAAAGACCGCACCGAAGCCGTGATCGAGCGCGAGGAAGCGCGCGCCTGGGCGCGTATCGCGCCCTATAAGGAGCGCCTCACGGGCAAGAAGGTTCTGCTCATCACGGGCGGCGTCAAATCGTGGTCCGTCGTCGCCGCGCTGCAAGAGGCCGGCATGGAGCTCGTCGGCACCAGCGTCAAGAAGTCCACCAAGGAGGACAAGGAGCGCATCAAGGAGCTGATGGGTCAGGACGCCCATATGATCGACGATATGACGCCGCGCGAAATGTATAAAATGCTCAAAGACGCGCAGGCGGATATCATGTTGTCGGGCGGCCGCTCGCAGTTCATTGCGCTCAAGGCGAAGATGCCCTGGCTCGACATCAACCAGGAGCGTCATCACGCCTATGCCGGTTATGAAGGCATGGTCGAGCTCGTGCACGAGATCGACAAGGCGCTCTTCAATCCGGTTTGGGAGCAGGTTCGTCGCCCGCCGCCGTGGCAGGAAAAAACCTGGGAAGAGCGCGCGAATGAGGCGATTGCGGCCGAAGCGGCCGAGCTGGCGGCCGATCCAGTCAAGGCCGAGCAGGTTCGTCGCGAGAAACGCGTCTGCAAATGCCACAACGTGAATGTCGGGGCGCTCGAGGATGCGATTGCGGCGGGTTCGTTAACGACAGTCGACGCGCTGGCAGAGGCGACCCACGCAGGCACGGGTTGCGGCGGATGCCGCGACACAATGGAACAGATGATCGAAGCAGCCAACGCCGGTGGCGCGGTTCCTGCATCGAAAGCGGCGTGAGGCGCTCCGATGGCTAGAGTCGAAGTTTCAAAAAAGGCCTGCGCGGTCAATCCCTTGAAGATGAGCCAGCCGATCGGCGGCGCGCTCGCCTTCATGGGTGTCCAGGGATGCATGCCGCTGCTGCACGGGTCTCAGGGGTGCACATCTTTTGGGCTTGTGCTGTTTGTTCGACATTTTCGCGAAGCCATCCCACTTCAGACGACCGCGATGAGTGAAGTCGCCACTGTGTTGGGTGGTTTGGAGAATGTCGAGGAGGCGGTCGTCAATATCGCGAAGCGCGCCAAGCCAGAGATCATCGGCATCTGCTCGACGGGCGTGACCGAGACCAAAGGCGACGACGTCGACGGATACATTCAGCTCATCCGCCAGCGTCATCCCGAACTCGATCATATGGGCATCGTCTATGTGTCGACGCCGGACTTCAAGGACGCGTTCCAGGACGGTTGGGGCAAGACGGTCGCAAAGCTCATCGAGGCTTTCGTGCCTGCGAATGAGACACCATCTCAGCGTGCGTCGCAGCGGGTGAACGTTCTGCCCGGCTGCCACCTCACGCCCGGCGATATCGACGAGCTGCGCGACATTATCGAGAGCTTCGGGCTCGAGCCGACCTTTCTGCCCGATCTCTCGGGCTCGCTCGACGGACACCTGCCCGAGGACTTCACGCCGACAACGCTCGGCGGCACGTCTCGGGAAGCTATGGCCCAAATGGGCTCCGCCGCTTGGACGATCGCGGTGGGAGAGCAGATGCGCCTTGCGGCGACGGCTTTGGAGCGTCGCGCCGGGGTGCCTTTTGTTCTCTTCGATCGCCTCACAGGCCTTGCGCCCAATGATGAGCTTATCGAGTTTCTCTCTCGCATCAGCGGCCGTCCTGTGCCGTTGAAGTTCAAGCGGCAGAGAGGGCAGCTGGTCGACGCGATGCTCGACGGACATTTCCATTTCGGCGCCAAAAAGGTGACCATCGGCGCCGAGCCCGATCTTCTCTTTGCGATCGGTTCATGGCTGATCGAGATGGGTGCGGACGTCACGGCCGCGGTGACGACGACGCATTCCGCGGTGCTGGAAAAGCTGGCGATCGACGAGGTTCTGATCGGCGATCTCGAAGATTTGGAAAATCGTTCCAAGGGCGCCGATCTGATCATGACGCATTCGCATGGGCGCCAAGCGTCGGAACGTCTCGGCGTGCCGCTCTTCAGACTCGGCCTTCCGACGTTCGATCGTCTCGGCGCCGGTCATGAGCTGACGGTCGGCTACAGAGGCACACGGACGCTGATCTTCAACATCGGCAATATGTTCATCTCACAGGCGCACGAGCCGGGTCCCGACACCTGGCGCCGCGAGGAAGAGAATGTCACGCATTTCGGGGGGGAGCCGGCCCCCGAGCTGGTCCAACTTACCGCGATGGCCTGACCACGAGGAGGCAGCATGAAAGTCGCATTCGCCACCCAAGACCTCGAACGAGTCGACGCCCATTTCGGTTGGGCGAAGAATATCGCGATCTACGAGCTGACGGCCGATGGCTATAGCTTGGTCGAGACGATTCAGTTCCAGGGCGATCTGCAGGAAGACGGAAACGAAGACAAGCTTCAGCCCAAGCTAGAGGCGATCAAGGATTGCGCGATTCTCTACATCGCGGCGATCGGCGGCTCGGGCGCTGCGCGTGTGGTGGCGTCTGGCATTCATCCGATGAAGGTGCCGCAGCCCGAGAACATCGTCGATCTGCTGGAGAAGCTCAAGGTTGTCCTGCAGGGCGCGCCGCCGCCGTGGCTGCGCAAGGTGATCACGAAGGGGCAGGAACGTACCTTCGATTTCGAAGAAGAGGCTGCAAATGGCTGAGACCGAGACGATTACGGCGACTAATGCCGCCGAGAGCATCTTCATCAAGGAGCTCATCAAGCAGTGGCGCGCGCAGGATACGCACGGCACCTGGGAGAACAAGAAAGATCTCGATCTCATCAAGCCGTATATCGTGGACAAGGAAGCGCGTAAGGCTCTGCCGCTGATCGGCGATCCCGACCCCGAGATCCTCTGGCGCGTCGAGCTGTTCTACAACGCGATCGCTCTGTCGATCGAGCGCGCGACCGGCGTGATGGTTCAGCCGATGATCAAGATGAGCCATGAGGGCTTCGGCCGTCAGGTTCTGATCGCGGGACGCCTCATCGTCGTCAACAAGCAGCTGCGCGACGTTCATCGTTTCGGCTTCGACAATCTCGACAAGCTCGCCGAGGAAGGCACCAAGCTCGTCAACGCCGGCGTCGAGATGGTGGAGAAATTCCCCGAAGTCGCCCGTTACTGATTTCGAAGGAGAGTGGAAAATGAGCTCCGTCGACGAGCTGAAGGCCGAGATCAAGAAGCTCTCCGCCAAAGCGACGAATATGAAGATGAATCTGCACGACCTCTCGGAAGAGCTGCCTATCAATTGGGGCACGATTCTCACCGTCGCGCAGGAGACCTATGAGGCGTATTCGGCTCTGGAGGCCGCGCGCCAGAAGCTCAAGGAATTGGAGACGGCGTGATGGGGGCGTTCAAGACCAGAGGCGGCGCCGATTGGACGCCGTCCTACCTCACCAACATCAACCCCGCGACCTGCATCGGTTGCGGACGTTGCTTCAAGGTTTGTCCGCAGGACGTGATGGCGCTCTACGGCGTCGACGCGGAGGGGACCATCCTCGGAATCGTCACCGACGACGACGATGATGATTTCGACGGCGAGCTCAATCGCAAGATCATGAAGGTCGAACGAGAGCAGGACTGCATCGGCTGCTCGGCGTGTTCCAAGGTCTGTCCGAAGGACTGCCAGACGCACGTCCCTGTGGACGAGCTGGTCGGCTGATCCGATGGCCTTTCTCTCCGAGGATCGTCGAGCGGAGAGCGGGCTTCCGCAGCCCGACCTGGATGTGACTGACATTTACGTACGCTTGCGGTCGCGTCCGAGCGATTTCGGACGCGACGACCCTTTTACTGCGCATATGTTCTGCTGCGTGCTGGCTCTCGGTTTGAGCGAGGCGGCAGGGCGGCCCGGTTGGCTCGCTCAGTCGCTTGCGCTCGGGCGCGAGGATTTGACGTGTCTGATCGAGCGATGGGCGCCCGAGGCGCATTCCCTGCTCGATCTCGCGTCAGAGCCCGAGGCGATCGAGCTGGACGATGAAGAAGATCAAATTCGAGAATTATTGCTGAGGTTTCGCGGTGACTCGTCGGACGAGTCCGCTTGGCTAGCCGCTATCCTCGCCAAGCGCGCTATGTCGCCGCGGCATTTGTGGCAGGATCTCGGTCTCGCCAAAAGAGACGAGCTCGGCCGTCTGATGCAGGAACGCTTTCCGAGCCTCGCATCGCGCAACGTCAATCATATGAAATGGAAAAAGTTCCTTTATCGTTCCTTGTGCGAGATGGAAGGCTTCGTCCTCTGCGCGGCGCCGACATGCCGGGAGTGCAGCGATTTCCACGACTGTTTCGGCGACGAGAGTGGCGAGAGCGCCTTGGCTCGGTTGTCCCACGGCAAGCCCTCGAATTCCTGAACGATCTCGAGGTTTGGCGCCGTCTTTCTGCGAGAAAGGCCGCTGAAATCGCGGAATTTCGTGCAAATAGAAGCACAATCGCCATCCGTGTCGGAACTCTGACAATGTGGGAATGCGAACAGCCGCGAGCCGTTCGAATCGACTGATTCACGATGGCAAACTCGTGTGGCATAGCGGTTGCTTCCTCTGTGACGGATAGTTTTCCGGGAAGAGGTTAAGCAAATGATCGAACTCACAGACAACGCGCTGAACGCGGTGCGTTCGGCAATTTCGGGCGCCGGGCAGGAGGTCGAGGGTCTGCGCATCATGGTCGAAGCGGGCGGCTGCGCAGGTTTCCAGTATACGATGGGTCTCGTCAATGAGAGCAACCCTGCGGATCATGTCTTCGAGCGCGACGGCGTGAAGGTTTTCGTGGAGGAGGGCTCGCTCGCCTATCTCGACGGCACGCGCGTCGATTTTGTCAGCGGTCTCGAGGGCGCGGGTTTCACCTTCGACAATCCCCAGGCCAAATCCAGCTGTTCCTGCGGCAAGTCGTTCGGCTGATCGTCTTACGGGGAGAGCGGCGATGTGGGAATATTCCGACAAGGTCCAGGAGCATTTCTTCAACCCGAAGAACGCAGGCGTTCTCGACGGCGCCAATGCGGTCGGCGAGGTCGGCGCACTGTCCTGCGGGGATGCGCTCAAGCTGATGCTCCATATCGACCCTGTGACGGAGATCGTTCTCGAAGCCAAGTTCCAGACCTATGGCTGCGGCTCTTCGATCGCTTCCTCCTCGGCTCTGACCGAGCTCGTCATCGGCAAGACGCTCGAGCAGGCGCGGGCGCTCACCAATCGCGACATTGCGGATTTTCTCGGCGGCCTTCCGCCGGAGAAAATGCATTGCGCGGTGATGGGGCATGAGGCGCTTCAAGCGGCGATCGCCGATTTTCGTGGCGAGGTCTGGCGGCCGGAGCATGAGGAGGCGGCGCTCGTCTGCAAATGTCACGGCGTCGATGCGCGGGCGATCGAGCGCGCGATCCGCGACAATGGTCTGTCGACGGTCGAACAGGTCGGCGCCTTTACCATGGCGGGCACCGGCTGCACGACCTGCTATGAGCAGATCGAGGATATCTTGCTGCGGGTAGCGACCGAGGCTGCGGCCGCGGCTGCCGCTTCGGCGGCTCCGCAGGTGGCGGAAGTCGCACGTCCAGAGACGGTGGCGGCCGCTCCGGCTCCGGTCGCGCCTCGGCCGGGCTCGCTCAATCTGTTCAGCGCCGCCGTGCGGGCCGCGTCGACGGCGCCGGCTCCGGCTCCGGCTCCGGCGAAGCCGATCGTGCGGCCAGCCGCGGAATCTTCGCCGCTCTCCCCTGCCTCGCCCCTTCCTCCGCCTTCGGCCGGGATGACGAATCTGAAGAAGATTCGTCTGATCGAGGAAACGATCGAGGACCTCCGCGTCTATCTGCGCAAGGACGGCGGCGACTGCGAGCTGATCGACGTCGACGGCTCCAATGTGCTCGTCAGCCTCACGGGGGCCTGCGTCGGCTGTCAAATGGCGAGCGTCACCGTCTCGGGAATTCAAGAGCGGCTCATGGCCAAATTGGGCGTGCCGATCCGCGTGATCCCCGTCGGTCGCAACGCTCATTGAGGAGTGCGTCATGAAGGCGATTTATCTCGACAATAACGCGACCACCCGAACCGATCCGTCGGTGGTGGATGCGATGCTCCCCTTCTTCACGGAGCATTTCGGCAACGCCTCTTCGGCTCACTCTTTCGGGGCGGAAGTCGGGACCGCGGTGAAAGCCGCGCGGCAGCAGCTTCAGCAGCTGCTCGGCGCGACGCATGATCACGAGATCATCTACACTTCCGGCGGAACGGAGAGCGACAACGCCGCGATTTTGTCGGCGCTCGAGGCGCTTCCGGATCGCAACGAGATCGTGACGTCCAAGGTCGAGCATCCGGCAATTTTGTCGCTCTGCGAGCATCTCGAGAAGACCGGCCGCGCCAAGGTTCACTTCATCGGCGTCGACGGCTCTGGCCAGCTCGACATAGAAGCCTATCGCGCCGCCCTGTCGGACAAGGTGGCCGTCGTTTCGTTGATGTGGGCCAATAACGAGACGGGCACGATTTTCCCGGTCGAAGGCCTCGCCGAGCTCGCCAAGGAGCATGGCGCTCTGTTCCACACCGACGCAGTGCAAGCTGTCGGCAAGACCCCGATCTCGCTCAAGGACAGCGCGATCGACATGTTGTCGCTGTCGGGCCACAAGCTGCATGGTCCGAAGGGAATCGGCGCGCTCTATGTGAAGAAGGGCGCGCGTTTCAAGCCGCTGATCCGCGGCGGCCATCAGGAGCGCGCGCGTCGCGGCGGCACTGAGAATGTGCCGGCGATCATCGGTCTCGGCAAGGCGGCGGAGCTCGCGCTTCAGCATATGGCGGAGGAGCAGGGCCGCGTGAAAGAGCTGCGCGATAGGCTGGAGAAAGCGGTTCTGCAGCGCGTTCCCAATTGCATCGTCAACGGCGATCGCCATGACCGTCTGCCCAACACCACCAATATCGCGTTCGAATATGTCGAGAGCGAAGCGATCCTGCTGCATCTCAATCGCGGGGGCGTCGCCGCTTCCTCGGGCTCGGCCTGCACCTCCGGCTCCATGGAGCCGAGCCATGTGCTGAAGGCGATGGCTATCCCCGAGGCCGCGCTGCATGGCGCGGTGCGCTTCTCCTTCTCGCGGGACAATGTCTCGGAGGATGTCGATCGCGTCGTCGAAGCGCTGCCGGGGATTGTCGAGAAGCTGCGCGAGATGTCGCCTTTCTGGGCGGATGCAGAGAAGAAGACCAACGACTCCAAGCCCGTTTTTGCGTGACAGGCGGCTCCCGTGAACGGCGACCAACCCCGCATCTTCATCAATGACACGACGCTCCGCGACGGCGAGCAGGCGCCGGGAGTCGCCTTCACCGCTGCGGAAAAGCTCGCGATCGCGCGCGCGCTGGCGGCTCTCGGCGTCGATGAGATCGAGGCGGGGACGCCGGCCATGGGCCGGGACGAGATCGATTCGATCGCCGCTATCGCCGGCGATGGCCTGCCGTGCCGAGTGATGGCCTGGTGCCGGTTGAGCGAGAGCGACGTCGACGCGGCGCTCGCGGCCAATGTCGCGCATGTGAATGTGTCGTCGCCCATGTCGCGCTTGCAGATCGGCGTCAAGCTGTCGACAGATGTCGATGGCACCGCGGCGCGGGTGCAGCGCGTCGTGGCCTATGCGCGATCGAAGGGGCTGACCGTCGCGCTCGGCGGCGAAGATTCCTCGCGCGCCGATCCGCGCGACATCGGCTGCATCGCCCGCGCCGCGGCGGCGGCCGGCGCGACGCGTTTCCGTTTCGCCGACACGCTCGGAACGCTCGATCCTTTCGCCACCTACGAGTCGATACGTCGCGTGCGCGAGGAGACCGATCTACCGATCGAGTTTCACGGCCATGACGATGTCGGCCTCGCCACCGCCAACACGCTCGCCGCGGTGCGCGGCGGCGCGACGCATGCCTCCGTCACCATGCTCGGCCTCGGCGAGCGCGCCGGCAATGCGGCGCTCGAGGAGGTCGCTCTGGCGCTCGGCCATGTCGCGCATGGGCGCACCAATATCGATCTCAAGCGCCTGCAAGGCGTCGCGCGGCTCGTGGCGGCGGCGGCGCGCCGCAAGATCGGCCGCGCCAAGGCGGTGGTCGGCTCCGACATATTCACGCACGAATCGGGCATTCATGTCGCGGCGCTGATGAAGGATGTCCGCACCTATCAGGGCCTCGATCCCGCGCGGCTGGGGCGACGGCACCGCATCGTCATCGCCAAGCATTCGGGCTTGAGCGCGATTCAGAAGAAATGCGCCGAGATCGGCGTCGATCTCGACCGCGAGACGGCCGCGCGCCTGCTCGCTCACGTCAAGCGCCGCGCGCTGGACCAGAAGCGTCCGGTCAATCGCGGCGAGCTCATTCGCCTCGTCGATCGTGCGCAGGCGGAAGCGGCGCTGGCGGCGCGGCATGATGTCGGAGGCGTGTCATGAGTCCCATTTCGATCGTCGACACGCCGCGCGTCGCGCCTAGCAAAGGTCTGCTCGCGCAGATTCGGGAGGATGTCGGCTGCGTCGCGCAGCGCGATCCGGCGGCGCGCAGCACGCTCGAGGTGGTGCTGCTCTATCCGGGCGTGCACGCGCTGATATGGCATCGCATCGCCAATCGCCTGTGGCGCAACGGTCATAAGTTTTCGGCGCGCGCGCTCTCGTGGTTCGGGCGTCTCGTCACCAATATCGACATTCATCCCGGCGCGACGATCGGCGTGCGCTTCTTCATCGATCACGGCGCAGGCGTCGTCATCGGCGAGACGGCGACCATCGGCGATGATGTGACCATGTATCATGGCGTCACTCTCGGCGGCACCTCCTGGTCCGCGGGCCGGCGCCATCCGACGGTCGGCGATGGCGTGCTGATCGGCGCCGGCGCCAAGATTCTCGGGCCGATCAGCGTCGGCCCGCGCGCGCGCATCGGCGCCAATTCGGTGGTCATCGAGGATGTGCCGCCGGAGATGACGGTCGTCGGCATTCCGGGCCGCGTGGTGCGCGAGCAGCGACGCCGCTCGGGCGTGGATGGCCGCATCGATCTCGAGCATCACCTCATTCCCGATCCGGTCGGCGACGCGATCTCCGTGCTCATCGACCGCATCGATTTTCTCGAAGCACGGCTCGCACATCTACAAGTGCGCGTCAGCGAAGGCTCCCATCGGCAAGTCGGAGACAACAAGCCATGAGCATATTGGACGATCTGCGCAAATTGTCGGCGGCCGAGGAATTCTTCGACCTTCTCGGCGTCGAATACGACCCCAACATCGTGCGGCACTCACGTCTGCATATTCTGCGACGCATGGGCGAGTATCTTCACAAGGCGGCGCCCGAGGGCGCGTCCGACGACGAGGTGCGCGAAGCCTGCCGTGAGTTTCTCGCGAAGGCCTATCAGGACTTCACGAAATCGTCTCCGATCGAAGAACGGCTTTTCAAAGTGCACAAGGACGCGGTAAAGCCGAAGGAAGAGCCGAAGAAGCCCTTCGTGCCGCTCACAACGGTCACGACGTCGAACGGATGAAGATCGAAACACCAGTCGGGATGGCGAGAGGAAGAGACACATGAAGATACTGGTCTGCATCAAGCAGGTTCCCGACAGCGCCCAGATCCGCGTGCATCCCGTCACCAACACGATCATGCGGCAGGGCGTGCCGACGATCATCAATCCCTATGACCTCTTCTCGCTGGAGGAAGCGCTGAAGCTGCGCGACAAATTCGGCGGCGAGGTCACGACCTTGACCATGGGTCCGCCCATGGCCGCCGACGCGCTGCGCAAGACGTTGGCGATCGGCGCCGATCGCGCGATTCTGCTCACCGATCGTTTCTTCGCCGGCGCGGACACTCTGGCGACCACCTATGCGCTCGCGCAGGCGATCGGCAAGATTCAGAAGACCTGGGGCGATCTCGATCTCGTCTTCACCGGCAAGCAGACGATCGACGGCGACACGGCGCAGGTCGGTCCGGGTGTGGCGAAGCGTCTCAACCTTCTGCAATTGACTTATGTCTCCAAAATCGTCGAAGCCGATGAGGAGAAGCGCGAGGTCGTGATCGAGCGTCGCGCGGAAGGCGGCACGCAAGTCCTCAAGACGAAAATGCCCTGCCTCATCGCCATGCTCGAGGGTACGAACGAGGTGCGTCGCGGCTCCATCTCGGATTCGCTGCGCGCCGCTCGCGCCGAGATCATCACCTGGAGCGCGAAGGACGCCGAGATCGAAGACCTCGGCAAATGCGGGCTGAAAGGATCGCCGACGATCGTGAAGAAGGTCTTCGCGCCGCCGCAGCGCACCGATCGCGCCGCCTTTGTGGAGCCGGGCAAGAACGCGGGCGATTCCGCCGACGTGCTGATCGAGGCGATCTTCAAGCGCCACCCTGCGCTCGAGGAAGACATGACGAAACTGGCCAGTGGGTTCTAAAGGAGAAGCGAAAATGTCCGACAAGCCCGCCCCCGCCGCGCCGCAGCAGAGCCGCGCCAGCGCGAAAAAGGAGCTCCCGGAGCATTTCCGCGGCTACAAGCACGTCTGGGTGTTCGTCGAGCTGGAGCGCGGCGAGGTGCATCCGGTGTCCTGGGAGCTGCTCGGCGCCGGCCGCAAGCTCGCGGATCAGCTGAAGGTCGATCTCGCCGCCGTCGTGCTCGGCGCGCCCGGCGAAGCCACGCGCAAGGCCGTCAACGAATCCTTCTTCTACGGAGCGGATCTCGCCTATCTCGTCGAGGATCCGATCCTCGGCGATTATCGCAACGAGCCTTATTCGAAGGCCGTCACGCAGCTGGTCAACACGCATAAGCCGGAGATCCTGCTGCTCGGCGCGACGACGCTCGGTCGCGATCTCGCCGGCTCCGTGGCGACGACTCTGCTCACCGGCCTCACCGCCGATTGCACCGAGCTCGCGGTCGACGCCGACGGCTCGCTGGCGGCGACGCGTCCGACCTTCGGCGGCTCGCTGCTGTGCACGATCTATACGTTGAACTATCGGCCGCAGATGGCGACCGTGCGTCCGCGTCAGCTGCCGACCCCTGTGCGCGATGAATCGCGCACAGGCCGCGTGATCGAGTTCAAAGCCGATCTCGACGAAGACACGATCATCACCAAGCTGCTGAAGTTCATCCCCGACCGCGAGTCGGCGAAGAGCAATCTCGCTTTCGCCGATGTCGTCGTCGCCGGCGGGCTCGGCCTGCAGAGCGCGGAGAATTATCAGCTGGTGCGCAATCTCGCGACCGTGCTCGGCGCCGAGTTCGGCGGCTCACGTCCTCTGGTGCAGAAGGGCTGGATCAGCTCCGATCGTCAGATCGGCCAGACCGGCAAGTCGATCCGTCCCAAGCTCTATATCGCCGCCGGCATTTCCGGCGCGATTCAGCATCGCGTCGGCGTCGAAGGCGCCGATTGCATCGTCGCGATCAACACCGACAAGAATGCGCCGATCTTCGATTTCGCGCATATCGGCATAGTGACCGACGCCATTCGTCTGCTTCCGGCGCTGACCGAAGCTTTCCGCAAACGTCTCTCGCCCGAGAACGCAGACCGGCTCGCCGGCTAACCCGAGGAGATCATCATGATCGAAGAAAAATTCGACGCGATCGTCATCGGGGCCGGCATGGCCGGCAACGCTGCAGCCTATACGATGGCCTCGCGCGGTCTGAACGTCCTGCAGCTGGAGCGCGGCGAATACGCCGGCTCCAAGAATGTGCAGGGCGGCATTCTCTATGCCGACATGCTGGAGAAGATCATCCCGGATTTCCGCGAGGAGGCGCCGCTCGAGCGGCATCTCATCGAGCAGCGGTTCTGGATGATGACGGATCGCTCGCATACGGGCATGCAATATCGTTCGGACGACTTCAACGAGGAGAAGCCGAACCGCTACACGATCATCCGCTCGCAGTTCGATCGCTGGTTCAACAAGCAGGTGCAGGGCGCGGGCGCGATCGTCATCAGCGAGACGACCGTCACCGAGCTGGTCAGCGACGCTTACGGCAAGGTGATCGGCGTGCGCACGGATCGCGCCGGCGGCACGGTCTTCGCCGATGTCGTCGTGCTGGCGGAGGGCGTCAACGGACTGCTCGGCGCGCGCGCCGGGCTGCGGCCGACGCCCCGGCCCGAGCATGTCGCGCTCGCGGTGAAGGAAATGCACTTCCTGCCGCGCGAGACGCTCGAGGCCCGCTTCAATCTGCATGGCGACGAGGGCGTCGTGATCGAGGCGGCCGGCACCATCTCCAAGGGGATGACCGGCATGGGCTTCGTCTACACGAACAAAGAGAGCATTTCTGTCGGCTTTGGCTGCCTGGTGTCGGATTTCGCCGAAAACCAGGAGACGCCGTACGGCATGCTGGAGAACTTCAAGAAGCATCCGTCGATCGCGCCGCTGCTCGAGGGCTCGGAAGTCAAGGAATATGCCGCGCATCTCATTCCCGAGGGCGGCTTCAACACGATTCCCGAGCTGTTCGGCGATGGTTGGGTCGTCGTCGGCGACGCGGCGCAGCTCAACAACGCCATCCATAGAGAAGGCTCGAATCTTGCTATGACGTCCGGCAGGCTCGCGGGCGAGGCGATTTTCCAAGTGAAGTCCCGCCGCGATCCGATGACGAAGCAGAATCTGGCGCTCTACAAAAAATTCCTCGATGACAGCTTCGTCATGAAGGATCTGAAGAAATACAAGGATATGCCGGCGTTGCTGCACACGCAGGCGCAGAATTTCTTCCTCACCTATCCGACACTCGTGTCGAAGGCGATGGAGAATTTCCTACGCGTCGACGGCACGCCGAAGATCGAGAAGGAAAAGGCGTCGGTCCGCGCTTTCCGTGAGAAGCGCTCGCTGACGGGATTGTTCGGAGATGCATGGCGTCTGGCGCGCGCCTGGCGCTGAGAGGAGGAATCGCGATGTCGACGCAAGCTGCGCGAGTCGAGGAGAAGCTGTTCCAGAACCGCTATCTCGTCGACCAAGGAAAACCCCATATCGTCGTGCAGCCGCACACGACGCCGTCCAAGAATCTCGTGGCGATGACCAAGATCTGCCCGGCCGGCTGCTATGAGCAGAACGCCTCGGGCCAGGTCGAGATCACGCCGGACGGTTGTCTGGAATGCGGCACTTGTCGTGTTCTCTGTGAGCCGCAGGGCGATATCGTGTGGAATTATCCGCGCGGCGGCTATGGCGTGCTGTTCAAATTCGGCTGAGAGCGACCGACGCGCCGCGCGTCGGCGCGTCGGAAAATGGACGCGAGGATGTTCGATGACGGTCGCGCAATTGATCGAAGTGCTGAAGGACATGCCGAGCGAAGCCGTGGTGATCCTCGAGGGAGACGGAGCCTTGGCCCGTCTCGTCGGGGTGAATTTGGAAAAAAGCGTCATGGCGGGACTGCCCGACGAGGTCGTCTTGTCCACCGACTGCGAAGAATGAGGCCGCCCCTTTCGGGGCGCGACCGACCGACGCAGGCTCTCGTCGCCGGTAAGGCTTGACGACCGCGCGTTTCGATCTCATCTTTTGAAGTGTCTCGACGATCTTCGCGGGAGAGGCCGGCGCTCGCGCCGGAGCCGAAGGCGCAACCGCCCCGGAAACGCTCAGGCAAAAGGACCGCGAGGAAAGAGACACTCTGGAAAGCGGCGCGGCCCATCCGCGCCCACCGAAGGGCGTAACCTGCGCTGCAGGGAAATCTCTCAGGTCTCCAGACAGAGGGGGCGCGAGCCGGGCGGAGCGATCCGCCCAATGCGGAACGCCGATCTGTCGGGAGCGCCCTTTGAGCGAAAGCTTCGCCCCACGCATTCCCACGCCGCTCGAAAAGACGCCGCTCGATGCGCTGCATCGCGCTCTCGGCGCGCGAATGACTCCATTCGCGGGCTATGAGCTGCCGCTGCATTACCCGGCCGGCGTCGTCGCCGAGCACATTCACACCCGCGAGAAGGCGAGCCTCTTCGACGTCTCGCATATGGGCCAGGCGATCCTCGCCGGCCGCGGCGCCGCGGAGCGCATCGAATCTCTCGTCCCCGCCGCCATAGCGGAGCTGCCGCCCGAGCGCACGCGCTATAGCCAGCTGCTCGCGGAGGACGGCGGGGTTCTCGACGATCTGATGATCACGCGCCTGCCGGGCCGCGACGAGCGGCTGCTGCTCATCGTCAACGCCGCGGCCAAGGCCCAAGATTTCGCGCTTCTGCGCCAGGAGCTGCCGCAGCTCGCTCTTTCGGTTCTCACCGGCCGCGCGCTGATCGCGCTGCAAGGGCCGCGCGCCGCCGCCGCGCTCGCGACGGTCCTGCCGGAGCTCGAGGACATGCCCTTCATGGGCTGGCGCGCCGCAGAGTTTCGCGGCGCCGGCCTGTTCGTGTCGCGCTCCGGCTACACGGGCGAGGATGGCTTCGAGATTTCTGTTCCCAATCATCTCGCCGAGCCGCTGGCGGAGGCTCTGCTGGCCCATCCCGATGTCGCGCCCGCCGGCCTCGCCGCGCGCGATTCGTTGCGGCTCGAGGCGGGCCTCTGCCTCTATGGCCATGATCTCGACGCGACGACCGATCCGGTCGAGGCGGGCCTCGCCTGGTCCATCGGCAAGCGTCGGCGCGAGCAGGGCGGCTTCCCCGGTTATGAGCGCATCCGCGCCGCTCTGGAGCATGGCCCCACGCGCCTGCGCGTCGGCCTGCTGCCGGAAGGCCGCGCGCCCTTGCGCGAGGGCGCGGCGCTGGCGGCGCCGGATGGCCGAATCATCGGCCGAATCACATCCGGCGGCCATTCGCCGACGCTCTCGCGTCCCATCGCCATGGGCTATGTCGAAAAATCCTTCGCCACGCCCGGCGTCATGCTGGAGAGCCGCCTTCGCGACAGGCCCGTCGCGGTGGAGGTCGCGCCTTTGCCTTTCGTTCCCCATCGCTTTTTCCGCGGCACAGCCGGAAAGGACAGATCATGAGCGGCGAGCGCTACACCAAGGACCATGACTTCCTGCGCGTCGAAGGCGACATTGCGATCATCGGCATCACCGATTTTGCGCAGTCGCAGCTCGGCGACATCGTTTTTGTCGAGCTGCCCTCGCCGGGCAAGCGCGTCGCCAAGGGCGAGCAGCTGGCGACGATCGAGAGCGTGAAGGCGGCGAGCGAAATCTATGCGCCGATCTCCGGCGAGGTGGTGGCGATCAATGACCGCCTCGAATCATCGCCCGATCTCGTCAATAAGGAGCCGCTCGGCGAAGGCTGGCTGCTGACCTTGCGCATCGACGACGCCGCCGAGCTCGAAGAGCTGATGGACGAGGACGCCTATCGCGCCTTTCTGGAAAGCGAGGGATGAGCCATGCGCTATCTGCCCTTGACGGATGTCGATCGCAAAGACATGCGCGATGCGATCGGCGTCGCCGATTTCGCGGCGCTCTATGCCGATGTGCCGTCTGAGCTGCTGCTCGATCGCCCGCTCGATCTCCCGCGCGCCAAATCGGAGATGGAGGTGGAGCGTCTGCTCTCCGCCATGGCGAAGCGCAATCTCTCGGCCGCGAGCGCGCCTTTCTTCATCGGCGCCGGCGCCTATCGCCATCATATTCCCGCGAGCGTCGATCATCTGATTCAGCGCTCGGAATTTCTGACGAGCTACACGCCCTATCAGCCGGAGATATCGCAAGGCACGCTGCAATATCTCTTCGAGTTCCAGACGCAGGTCGCCATGCTCACCGGCATGGAGATCGCCAATGCGTCTATGTATGACGGCTCCACCGCCTGCGCCGAGGCGGCGCTGATGGCGCATCGAATCACCAAGCGGCGCAAGGCGATTCTCTCCGGCGGACTGCATCCGCACTATGCCGATGTGCTGCGCACCATCTCGCATTTCGCCGGCGATGAGATCGTCGCGCTGGCGCCGGATGTGCGCGCGCGGGAAGATATTGCATCGGCGATCGACGACAGCGTCTCCTGCGTCATCGTGCAGACGCCGGATGTCTTCGGCAATCTGCGCGATCTCACGCCCATAGCCGAGGCCTGCCATCGACATGGCGCTCTGCTCGTCGCCGTCTTCACCGAGGTCGTCTCGCTCGGCCTGCTGAAGTCTCCCGGCGAGATGGGCGCGGATATCGTCGTCGGCGAGGGCCAGTCGCTCGGCAATCCGCTCTCCTTCGGCGGCCCTTATCTCGGCCTGCTCGCGACGCGGCACTCCTATTTGCGGCAGACGCCGGGGCGTCTCATCGGCGAGACCGTCGACGCCGATGGACGCCGCGGCTATGTCGCGACGCTCTCGGCGCGCGAGCAGCATATTCGTCGCGACAAGGCGACGTCCAACATATGCACCAACTCCAATCTCTGCGCGCTCGCCTTCAGCATTCATTTGAGCCTGCTCGGCGAAGCGGGCCTGCGCCGTCTCGCGCGCGCCAATCATGCGAGCGCTATCGATCTCGTCGACCGGCTCGCGGGCGTTGCCGGAGTCGAAACGCTCAATGAGAGCTTCTTCAACGAATTCACCTTGCGCGTTCCGGGCGACGCCGCGCGTCTTGTCGAGGCCATGGCAGAGCAGGGCGTGCTCGCGGGCGTTCCGGTCTCGCGCCTGCTGCCGCAAGCGGGGCTCGATGATCTCCTCATCGTCGCCAGCACCGAGGTCGATACGGTGGAAGATCGCGAGGCTTTCGTCGCCGCAATGAGAGGAGCGCTCTGATGCTCGATCATCCGAAAGATTCTGCTTTCGAGACCTTCTCGGGAAATCGCGGGCTCGATCAGGAGGAGCCGCCCATCTTCGAGATCGGCCGCACGGATACGAGCGGCGTCGATATCGAAGAGCCGGCGCATTTGGAGCCGCGTCTCGGCGCGCTCGAGCGCAAAGGGCCGATCGGCCTGCCCGGCCTCTCGGAGCCGGAGGCGATGCGCCATTATGTGCGTCTGTCGCGCAAGAATTATTCGATCGACGCGGGCCTCTATCCGCTCGGCTCCTGCACGATGAAGCATAATCCGCGTCTCAATGAGAAAGTCGCGCGGCTCGCGGGCTTCGCCGATCTGCATCCGCTGCAGCCGCAATCGACGGCGCAGGGCGCGCTGGCGCTGATGGAGGAGCTGTCGCGCTGGCTGCTGACGCTCACGGGAATGAGCGCCATAGCGCTTTCGCCGAAAGCCGGCGCGCATGGCGAGCTCTGCGGCCTCATGGCCATAGAGGCGGCGTTGGAAGCGCGCGGCGAAGCGGCGACGCGCAAGGTGGTTCTCATTCCGCAATCGGCGCATGGCACAAATCCGGCGAGCGCCGCTCTGCTCGGCTTTCAGCCGCGCGTGATCGAGGCCGGCGCAGACGGCGTGGTGAGCGAGGAAGCTGTTGTTAAAACGCTCGGCCCCGATGTCGCGGCCATCATGCTCACCAATCCCAATACGTGCGGATTGTTCGAGCGCAATATCGTCGCCATTGCGCGGCGCGTGCATGAGGCGGGCGGCTATTTCTATTGCGACGGCGCCAATTTCAACGCCATCGCCGGCGTGGCGCGGCCCGGCGATTTGGGCGTCGACGCCATGCATCTCAATCTGCACAAAACCTTCTCGACTCCGCATGGCGGCGGCGGGCCGGGCTCTGGTCCGGTCGTCTTTTCCGAACGTCTCGCGCCTTTCGCGCCGGTTCCGTTTCTGCTGCGCGAGGGCGAGACTTTGCGTCTCGTCGAGCATGGCGATGGAGCGCAGAGCTTCGGCCGGCTGAGCGCCTTTCATGGTCAGTTCGGAACTTTCGTGCGCGCGCTCGCCTATATTTTGTCGCATGGCGCGGACGGGCTCGCGCAGGCGTCGCGCGACGCCGTGCTCTCGGCCAATTATCTGCGCGCAGCGCTGCGCGATGTGATGACGCAGCCTTTCGGTGATCGCCTCTGCATGCATGAGGTCTTGTTCGACGATAGCTTCCTCGAGGGGACGGGAGTCGCCACGCTCGATTTCGCCAAGGCGATGATCGACGAGGGCTATCATCCGATGACGATTTATTTCCCGCTCGTCGTTCACGGCGCCATGCTGATCGAGCCGACGGAATCGGAATCGAAACGCTCGCTCGATCTCTTCGTCGCGACATTGCGCGATCTCATCGCCAGCGCGAAGCGAGGCGAGACGCGCCGTTTCACCGAGGCGCCGCGCTACGCCCCGCGCCGTCGCCTCGACGAGGCCGCCGCCGCGCGCAAGCCCGTGCTGCGCTGGAGCGCGGGCTGATTGCTCCCCTTCGCCGAGACCGCGGAACTGAAGGCGAAACTGAAGACATGGGCGCGCCCTTCTCCCGCTTGCGGGAGAAGGAGCGCGCGTGATGACGCCTCGTTGTTTCCTGGATCGCTTTGTCGCTTCACTCCTCGCTGTGACTGCCGCGCGCGAATTATTCTCGCGCCGATGGATCGAATCCTCCCGCCGGCGGTTACGCTGAAGGGGCGCCGGAGGCGACATATGAACACGGCCAATCTTCAGCTGGAAGGCGTCTACGCCATACTCGCGGCGCTGTTCGGCGCATTGCGCGACAAGGGCGCGCTCGGACAGGAGGAGATCGACGCTCTGCTCGTCGATGTCGAGCTTTCGCTCGCCAATGATCCGCTGCGGCCGCGCGACATGCGCGACTCCAATGTGGAGGCGATCTGCTTTCCGGCGCGGCTGCTGCGTCTCGCTCTGCGCGAATCGGCGGCGGGAGAAGGCTTCTCCTTCGCGCAGCTCGCCGGGCGCGTCGGCCAAGAGACGCCATGACGAGAGACGCCGCCACAGTGAGGGGCGCCACTTTTCCTCTCGCCGGGCTATCGGATGCACACATCACGAGACGCTACAGCCGTCATGGCCGGGCTTGTCCCGGCCATCCACGCCAAGCCGCTGAGAAACAGAAGGAAAGCGCCTGCCATCGATGGGTTTCGTCTCACGACGGACACTGCCGGAGTTTCGGCATCATGCACGCTAAGCCTCCGAGACGACGCGGCGTGTTGGCGTGGATGGCCGGGACAAGCCCGGCCATGACGTCGCGGAGGCGAGAAGGAAGGCCCATTGGGGTAAATGCGCGCCGGTCAAATGGAATAGCTGAACGAATCGTAGGACAGGCCGTTCAGAAACTGATCCATGTCGCGCGCCGGCTCGGCGCAGCCGGCGGTTCCCACCACCTTCGCCGGCACGCCGGCCACGGTGGAATTGCGCGGCACGGGATGCAGAACGACAGAGCCCGCCGCGACGCGCGAGCAGGCGCCGATTTCGATGTTGCCGAGAATCTTCGCGCCGGCGGCGATCATCACGCCGCGCCGCACCTTGGGGTGGCGGTCGCCGCTCTCCTTGCCGGTGCCGCCCAGCGTCACGCTCTGCAGAATGGAGACATCGTCCTCCACCACCGCCGTCGCGCCGACGACGAGGCCGGTGGCGTGATCGAGGAATATGCCGCGGCCGAAGCGCGCCGCCGGATGAATGTCGGTCTGAAACGCGTCGGAGGAGCGGCTCTGCAGATAGAGTGCGAGATCGGTCTGGCCATTGGTCCACAGCCAATGCGCCAGCCGATGCGTCTCGATCGCGTGAAAGCCTTTGAAGAAGAGCAGCGGCTCGATCAGCCGTCCGCAGGCGGCGTCGCGCTCGACGACGGCCTTTATGTCGGCGCGAAAGGCGTCGCCGATCGCAGGATCGGCGTCCAGCGCGCGGGCGAAGGCGTCGAAGAGCAGATCTTCCGTCACCGCGCCGCCGAGACGCGCCGCGCAACGCCGCGCCACCGCATCCTCGAAGGAGCGGCGATTGAGGACGAAGGTCAGCGCCAGGCTCGCCATCGCCGGCTCGCGCGCCAGCATATCCTCGGCCTCGCGGAGGATATGCTCCCACAGCGCGTCGCGACCCGTGGCGTCGGCGACGATCGCGCGGCTATTTTCCTGCGTCGCTCCCATCGGGCGTCTCCTCATTCGAAGGTCCTCAATTTGGCTCGAGCGGCCGGCTTCGTCCAGATCGGCCGAACGATCAGCAGGGTAGCGCGCTTTGCGCGCCGGCGGCGCGGCGCAGCCGCCCGATGACGCGCTCCGCCTCGCCGGAGTCGAGGCTGCCGAAGCCGAGCCGCAGCCCGCGCCCGCGCTGCGGCGGCGCCGCGAAGCAGGTCGACGGCAAGAAGCGCAGGCCATTGGCGGCGGCGTCGCGCTCCAGCGCGTCGAGCGTCGCCTCGTCGCGGAAGGTCGTCCAAAAGGCGAGGCCGCCCGCAGGCGTGCGGAAGCGGATGGCGTCGCCGAAGGCGCGGGCGAGCGACGCGCCGAAAGCGTCGCGCCTCTGCGCATAGATTTGGCGCGCCTTGCGCACATGGCGGCGCAGCTCGCCGGAATCGACGAGAGCGGCGACGGCGAGCTCGGTCAGCGCATTGCCTTGGCGATCGACGCCGGCGGCGGCGTTGGCCATGGATCGCACCACCGGCGGCGGCGCGACGACATAGCCGATGCGCAATCCCGGCAGCAGCAGCTTGGACATGGACCCGACATAGATCACGCGCCCCGGCGCATAGCTCGCCATGGGCAGCAGCGGCTGGCGCTCGAAATGATATTCGTGATCGTAATCGTCCTCGATGATCGCGAACTCATATTTGGCGGAAAGGTCCAAGAGGCGCAGCCGCCGTTCCGGCGTCAGCGGAACAGTGGTCGGAAACTGATGGTGCGGCGTCACATAGATCGCGCGCACGGGCCGCCCGTGGCAGAGGCGCTCGACATCCTCGACATCGACGCCGTCCTCGTCCAGGCGGACGCCGATCACCTCGGCGCCGGCGGCGGCGAAGGCGGCGCGCGCCGCCGAATAGCCGAGGCCTTCCACCAGCACGACGTCGCCCGGCGCGACGAGAATGCGCGCGGCGAGAAAAATGCCCATCTGGCTGCCGCGCGTGACGCACACATCCTCCGCGTCCACGATCAGCCCGCGATGCGAGGCCAGCATGGCCGCTATGGCGCGGCGCAGCTCGCCGATTCCGCGCGGATCGCCATAGCCGAGCCCGCCGCAGCGCGCGGCGCGCCGTCCGGCGTCGCGATAGGCGCCGAGCAGAGTGTCGATCGAGAAGAGCCGCGCATCGGGAAGCCCGTCGTCTATGGCCAGCCCCTCGCCGGCCGGCACAAAGGCGGGGTCGGGCGTCGCGCGGAAGGGAAAGCCTGGCGTGCGCGGATCGGCGGAGGCTTTGCGCGGCGCCGGCAGCGTCTCCGGCAGCTCGGCGGAGACGAAAGTGCCGCGCGTGCCATGGGTGGTGAACCAGCCCTGGGCGACCAGCTCGTCATAGGCGAGCACGATGGTCTTGCGATTGACGCCGAGCGATTCGGCGAGCTCGCGGCTGCTGGGCAGCGCCGCGCCCGGCGCGAGCCGTCCGCTCCTCACATCGTGAATGAGCGCATGGACGATCTGCAGATAGAGGGGCGCGCCGCGGCGCGGATCGATCTCGCGCGACAGGCTATAGGCGAAGGGTCGCGACATTGGACCCCTCCATTCGGCATTATTGCTCTTTTCGTAGGGCCGGCGGCAGCTTCCTCCGGCCGCGCCGGCTCTGTCAAGTGACGGAGCCGCCGCGCGTCTTTGGACCCGTCAGCGCGCGAATATTGGCGGTTTAACGCCTTTTTCGCTCCGCTAGCCTCGCTTTTGTCGCAACCGAACGAGGAACTCGAGCCATGCAGACGAGCAGCGCGGGCGTCGTGAAAGCTTTGATGGGAATTGGCGGAGTGCTCGCCTTCTTCCTCATCGTGATGCACCAATTGTCGCAATTGTTCCGTTGACCGCCGGACGCCGGGAAGAGTCCGGCGGTAGCGCGTCGATGCGCAGGACGCCTCGCCCCGACAGGCGAGAGACGGTCTATTCTGCGCGTCGGCGCGTGGCCCGAAGGATCGATTACCAGCCGGCGATGCGGCGGCAGGAGCCGCCGGCGGCGCCGAAGGCGTAGCGCGATCCGCAGGCATAGGCGGTCGGCGGCTCGCCGGTCTGCTCGAAGAGGTCGTAGCCCTCTTTCAAATTCTGCCAGAAGCCGCTCCATTGCTGGTGCTCCGGCGGCGCCGACCAGAGATTGGTCCAATCGCCCTGCGTCTCCTTGGCCAAGGCCATATCGGTCATGCGGAATGGGAAGATGTGGACCGGCACCTCATGCTGGCCGCCGCGCAGCGCTGCTTCCACCAGGCCGTAGATTTCCTCGATCACTCTGTCGGTCATGGCGAAGCAGCCGACCGATTTGCAGGCGCCATGGACCATCAGCGCGCCGCCGGTGCGGCCGTTCTGCTTGTCGTAGGCGTTGGGAAAGCCGACATCGAAGGCGCGGTGATAATGGGAGTTCGGATTGAGCTGGCGCGCCGAGACGCTGTAGAAGCCCTCGGGCGATTGATAATCGCCGGATTTCAGCTTGGGTCCGAGATGGCCGGACCATTTGCAGATGGGATAGGTCCGGTAGAGCGTGAAATGGCCGCTCTGCCGGCGCCAGAGCTCGAGCTCGCCTTCCTTCTTGAAGATGCGGACATAGACCGCAGAGCCCATGCGGAAGTTCCCGTCGTCGCGGCGGGTGAGCGGCGGCAGCTCATTGGCCGGCGGCGTGGCGGCGAGGGCGAGCGCCTGTGTCGGCGCCGGCGGCGAGACGGCGACCGGCGGCAGCGCAGTGGTCGCCTCCGCGGGCGTCACGGCGGTCGCGGGCTCGACGGCGGCGAGATTGCGCGGCCGCGCCGGCGGCAGCGGCGCATCGACGGGCGGCAGGGCGAGCGCCGCCTCCGGCTCCGCGGGACGCAGGGGAGGCAGCGCCGCGAGGAAGGAGGGCGGACGCGCGCTCGGCGCGGTCGGCGCAGCGGCGATCGCCGGCGGCGGCTCCTCGCTCGGCGCCGGCTCCTCCTGCCGCGCGGTCTCGACAATGGCGCCGCGCAGATTTTGCACCAGCGCGCCGAAGGGATTGGAGCGTCTTTCCGCGACGGCCGCGCGCGTCGTCGCCGACCCCGCCGGGCCGCGCGAGGCGAAGGCGACGAAAACGCCGATCTCGACGAGGCTCAGAGCCAGCGCGGCGGCGAGGAGGATGGGGCGCGACGGTTTCGACGGCATGGGGTCGTTACGGAATCAGTGAAAACGCATTACGAAACGCGATATTGGCGAAGGAACGGCCGAGGCGCGGCCAAAAGCGCGCCCGGCCGCTGAAAAATCAATGCCCTTCGAAGGTGACGAGCCGACGCACCGGCACGCCGAGCGCCTCGATCTTCTCGGCGCCGCCGAGCTCCGGCAGATCGATGACGAAGCAGGCGGCGATGACCTCGGCGCCGATCTTCTGCAGCAGCTTGACGGCGCCTTCCGCCGTGCCGCCGGTGGCGATGAGATCGTCGACGAGAATGACGCGCTCGCCCTTCACCACGGCGTCCTCGTGCACCTCCATCTCGTCCACGCCATATTCCAGCGAATAGGCGATGGAGACGGTGGCATGCGGCAGCTTGCCCTTCTTGCGCACGGGCACGAAGCCGGCCGACAATTGATGCGCCACCGCGCCGCCCAGAATGAAGCCGCGCGCCTCCATGCCCGCCACCTTGTCGATCTTCGTGCCGGCCCAGGGCTGCACCAATTCATCCACCGCGCGGCGAAACGCCCTTGCGTCGCCGAGCAGGGTGGTGATGTCGCGGAACATGATGCCCGGCTTGGGATAATCGGGAATCGTGCGAATCGAGGAGGCGAGGGTCATGTTCGAGATCTCGTCGGAATGGGTTCGGCTCTTCGGTTCATAGCTCATTCTCGGCTAAAGCGCATCTTCGCCGCCCGCCTCAGAGTGGCCGTGGGATCGCCGGGTCGGCGCCCATTTTCCCTGCAAAGATCAGCATGTTCAAGTTCTCGAGAGGATTTCTTCACATGGCTGACATAAAGCGCAGAATTTTTTTCGTCGTCGTGGCGGTCGCCGTCGCGGCGTTTCTCGGTCTCTTCGGCTATGAGGCGGTCTCCGTCGCGTTCGCCCGCGTCGCCACGCCGGAGATTTTCGCACGCTATGAGGCGGAGACCGACAATGGCGCCTCCCTGCCCGCGGGGCTGTCCCGCGAGCGAATCGAGACGCTGCTCAAAGTGCAGGATCCGAGCTTCTGGACGCATGGCGGCGTCGATTGGAGCGCGCCGCTCACCACCACCACCGTCACGCAATCCGTGGTGAAGCGGCTCTATTTCGAGAATTTCCAAAAGGGCTTCTCGAAGATCCGGCAGACGCTGATCGCGCAATTCGCGGTCGCGCCGCTGACGTCCAAGAATGCGCAGCTCGCCGCTTTCATCGATGTGAACGGATTCGAGCCCGCATCGCAAAAATGGTTCGGCAAGAAGCTGGCGGAGCTCGACGACGACGAGTTTCTCTCGCTGGTCGCGACCAACAATAATCCCAAGGATTACGCGCCGGGCACGCAGGCCAACGCCGAGCGCGTGCGCCGCATCGAGAAATATCTCGCCGGCCTCTGCGAGCGGCGCGGCTTTTCGGATGTGTGGCTGGAGAGCTGCGGGGGATGACCCGCCGCTCGTCCCGCCGCAATCGCGTCGGCGGCGGTCGCGAGATGGCCACGGCCGTGTCGCGCCGCCGCCCTTTTTCCTCGCAAAGCTTCTCGAGAGGGAGGCGCGGCGGGGAGTTGCGGCGGGAGCTTGTGTGATGCGGGAAGCGAAATTGCGGGCGCGCTCATTCGCGGCGGCGACGGCCGGCTCGGCGCTGGCCGCCTTCGCCGGCGCGGCCTTCGCCGCCGTTATCGGCTATGAGGCGGTCTCCGTCGCATTGGCGCGCATCGCCACGCCGTCGCTGTTCGCGCGCTATGAGGCGGAGACGGATCACGGCGCGAAATTGCCGCCCGGCTTCTCGCGCGAGCGCATAGAAACGCTGCTCGCCGTGCATGATCCCGGCTTCTGGATCCATGGCGGCGTCGATTGGAGCGCGCCGCTCGCCAGCACGGTCGCGCAATCGGTGACGAAGAAGCTCTATTTCGCCGATTTCAAGCCGGGCTTCGGCAGGATTCGTCAAACGCTGATCGCGCAATTCGCCGTCGGCCCGCTGGCCTCCAAGAGCGCGCAGATCGCCGCTTTCATCGATGTGGGCGGATTCGATTTCGCCTCGCGCCGATGGTTCGACAAGCCGCTCGCGGAATTGGACGACGACGAGTTTCTCGCCCTCGTCGCCGCCGGCGATGATCCCAAAGATTTCGCGCCCGGCACGCAAGCCAACGCCGAGCGCGTGCGCCGCATCGAGAAACATCTCGCCGGCCTCTGCGCGCGGCGCGGCTTCGTCGATGCGTGGCTGGACGATTGCGGGGATTGACGCCGTCTCATGCCGTTTCGGCGACGGCCGCCGAACGCCTCTCACATAGTCGGCTCACATCGCCTCGAAACACATGCCGATACGCCATCGTTCTCCTCAGCCCGCCGCGCCGCGCGTCCGCGCGACGATGACGCCGAGCTTTTCCATCAGCGCCGGATCGCGCGCCTCGGGCGCCGTCAGAATGGCGGTGTCGAGCGCGCGGTCGGAGCCGATGGGGCAGGGCTCGTGCTCTTGTGGGAAATCCGCGAGCAGACGCGCGAGCAGACGGCTCGCCTTGTCGGCGTTGTCGCGCACCACGGCGATGACCGCCGCGACATCGACATTGTCGTGCTCTGGATGCCAGCAATCGAAATCCGTGACCATTGCGATGGTCGCGTAAGAGAGCTCCGCCTCGCGCGCGAGCTTGGCTTCCGGCATCGCCGTCATGCCGATGACGTCATAGCCCGCGGCCTTGTAGGTCAGCGATTCCGCGTAGGACGAAAATTGCGGACCTTCCATGCAGACATAGGTTCCGCCGACGGAATGCTCCATGCCTTCCGCTTTCGCCGCGGCGGCGATGCGCTTCGCCAGCAAGGGCGCCACTGGATGCGCCATCGACACATGCGCGACGCAGCCATTGCCGAAGAAGGAGGATTGCCGGCCGAAGGTGCGATCGACGAATTGATCCGGCAGCACGAAGAGGCCGGGATAGAGCTCCGATTTGAACGAGCCGCAGGCGGAGACGGACACGAGATCGGTGACGCCCGCCTGCTTCAGCGCGAAAATATTGGCGCGATAATTTATGCCCGAGGGCGAGAACACATGACCGCGACCGTGCCGCGGCAGGAAAACCACCTGCGTCTCGCCGATGCGGCCGAAATGCAGCGCGTCGGACGGATCGCCCCAGGGCGTCGTCACGCGCTGCTCGCGCAAATCCTGCAGACCGGGCAGATGATAGACGCCCGATCCTCCGATGATGCCCACCACCGCTCGCGTCATCTTTCGTCTCCGACTGTGGATAGGATTTCGCAGTGCCATGGCCTCGCGTGCGGCGCAAGCGGCGACAGCGCGGCGGCCTGCGCCGAAAATTCGTGAAGCCTTAAAAAATTCAACGCCATCAAAGGCCAAGCCGAGGGTTTCCACGCGACGCGACAGGGGTGACGCTTTTTTGTGCGATCGTCAAAACTGCCCTCTCCGCAGCCGTCGCAGGGTTGCGCCGCAAAATATGCTGTGTTAGGGGACGATCGCCTTGGAGCTGGGGCGTCGCCCTTGGCTCCTTCCCCCGACAATACGTTGTTCGAGGCCATTGCGGATTTCGTCGCACGCAGACCTGCGTTGCGCGCGAGGCGCCTCGAGTGACGGCGATCCGAGAGCGATACGCAAGTGGCTTCAGGCGGAGACGATCTATCCGGTGTAGCGGGGCGATACGCCTCGGCCCTTTATGATCTCGCAGTGGAGCAAGGCTCCACGGAGGAGATCGCGACGGCGCTGCGCGGCTTCGCCGCGCTGATCCAGGAGAGCAAGGATCTCGAGCGCCTGATCGAGAGCCCGGTCTATTCTGCCGAGACGCAGATCAAGGCTCTCTCTCCCATTCTCGACGCCGCCGGCGTCACGGGCGTCGCGGCCAATTTCGTGAAGCTCGTCGCGACAAAACGTCGCCTCTTCGTTCTCCCCGCCATCATCGAGGTCTATGGCAAGCTGCATGACGCCGCCAAGGGCGTCGTGCGCGCCGACGTCACGGTGGCCGCGCCGCTCGCCTCTCATCACGAGAGCGCGCTGCGCGAGGCGCTCGCCGGCGTCACCGGCGGCAAGGCCGTCGACCTCGAGGTGAAGGTCGATCCGGCGATCATCGGGGGTCTCGTCGTCAAAATCGGCTCGCGCATGCTCGATGCGTCGCTGAAGACCAAGCTCAATTCCATTCGAACACGCATGAAAGAGGTCGGCTGATGGCTATCCGCGCCGCAGAGATTTCCGCGATCCTCAAGAATGAGATCGCCAATTTCGGCAATGAGGCCGAAGTCGCAGAGGTCGGTCAGGTTCTGTCCGTCGGCGACGGCATCGCCCGCGTTTATGGTCTGGACAATGTCCAGGCCGGCGAGACGGTGCTGTTCGAGAACGGCCTCACCGGCATGGCGCTCAATCTCGAGAGCGACAATGTCGGCGTCGTGATCTTCGGCTCCGACCGCGACATCAAGGAAGGCCAGACCGTCAAGCGCACCGGCGCCATTGTCGACGTTCCGGTCGGCAAGGGCCTGCTCGGCCGCGTGGTCGACGCCCTCGGCAATCCGATCGACGGCAAAGGCCCGATCTTCTACGAGAGCCGCTCCCGCGTCGACGTGAAGGCTCCCGGCATCATTCCGCGCAAATCGGTGCATGAGCCGATGGCGACCGGCCTCAAGGCCATCGACGCGCTGATCCCGATCGGCCGCGGCCAGCGCGAGCTGATCATCGGCGACCGCCAGACCGGCAAGACCGCCGTGGCGCTCGACACGATCCTGAACCAGAAGTCGCTGAACGACGGAACCGACGAGAAGGCCAAGCTCTACTGCGTCTACGTCGCCGTGGGCCAGAAGCGCTCCACCGTCGCGCAATTCGTGAAGGTGCTGGAGGAGCGCGGCGCGCTCGACTATTCGATCGTCGTCGCCGCCACCGCTTCCGATCCGGCTCCGATGCAGTTCCTGGCGCCCTTCGCCGGCTGCGCCATGGGCGAGTATTTCCGCGACAACGGCCTGCACGCCGTGATCGTCTATGACGATCTTTCGAAGCAGGCCGTCGCCTATCGCCAGATGTCGCTGCTGCTGCGCCGTCCTCCGGGACGCGAGGCCTATCCGGGCGACGTGTTCTATCTGCACTCCCGTCTGCTCGAGCGCGCCGCCAAGCTCAATGACGAGCGCGGCGCCGGCTCGCTCACCGCTCTGCCGGTCATCGAGACGCAGGCGAACGACGTGTCGGCCTATATTCCGACCAACGTCATCTCCATCACCGATGGCCAGATCTTCCTGGAGACGGACCTCTTCTACCAGGGCGTCCGCCCGGCGGTGAACGTCGGCCTCTCGGTGTCGCGAGTCGGCTCCTCGGCGCAGACGAAAGCGACGAAGAAGGTCGCCGGCAAGATCAAGGGCGAGCTCGCTCAGTATCGCGAGATGGCGGCCTTCGCTCAGTTCGGCTCCGATCTCGACGCGGTGACGCAGCGTCTGCTCAATCGCGGCGCGCGCCTGACCGAGCTGTTGAAGCAGCCGCAGTTCTCGCCGCTGCAGATGGAAGAGCAGACGGTGGTGATCTACGCCGGCGTCAACGGCTATCTCGATCCGCTGCCGGTCGCTCGCGTGCGCGCCTTCGAGGATGGTCTGCTGGCGCTGCTGCGCACGCAGCATCCGAACATCCTCGAGACGATCCGCACCACCAAGGATCTGCCGGATGCGACGGCCGCCGAGCTGAAGGGCGTCCTCGACGCCTTCTCGAAATCCTTCGCCTGACGCGCGCAACCTCGAGGACTAGAGACAATGCCTCCGTCATTGCGAGCGAAGCGAAGCAATCCAGGAGTCGCCTCGCGGCTCCGGCTCGCTTCGTCGCTTCGCTCCTCGCGATGACGGCGGCGTGGTTCTGGTCAGAATGAGACGGGTTCTCTCATGCCTTCGTTGAAGGATCTTCGAAACCGCATATCTTCCGTCAAGGCGACGCAGAAGATCACCAAGGCCATGCAGATGGTCGCGGCGGCCAAGCTGCGTCGCGCCCAGGCGGCGGCCGAGGCGGCGCGTCCCTATGCAGAGCGCATCGAGAAAGTGCTCGCCAATCTCGCCGGGGGCGTCTCCTCCGGCGCGCCCGTGCTGCTCGCCGGCAATGGCCGCGACGAGACGCATCTTCTCGTCGTCGCGACCGCCGAGCGCGGCCTCTGCGGCGCATTCAACTCCTCGATCGTCCGCCTCGCCCGCGAGCACATCCAGCGCCTGCAGGGCCAGGGCAAGACGGTCAAGATTCTCTGCGTCGGCAAGAAGGGCTACGACCAGCTCCGCCGCAATTATGAGAAGAACATCATCGAGCTCATCGAGCTGCGCGGCGTGCGCCAGCTCGGCTTCGAGCAGGGCGACGCGATCGGCCGCAAGGTCATCGAGCTGTTCGAGAGCGGCGAGTTCGATGTGGCGACGCTGTTCTTCTCGCGCTTCAAATCTGTGATTCAGCAGTTTCCGACAGCGCTGCAGCTCATTCCGGCGCAGATTTCCGCCAATGAGAACGAGGCGGCCGCGGCCGGCCCGCAGGCCAATTACGAATATGAGCCCGGCCAGGACGAGATTCTGGCGACGCTGCTGCCCCGCAACATATCGGTGCAGATTTTCCGCGCATTGCTCGAGAACGCCGCTTCCGAGCAGGGCGCGCGCATGAGCGCGATGGACAACGCCACGCGCAACGCCGGCGACATGATCAAGAAGCAGACGACGCTCTACAATCGGTCCCGCCAGGCGATCATCACCAAGGAACTCATCGAGATCATCTCGGGCGCCGAGGCGCTCTGATCGGAACAACAGTCGAGAGGACGAGACAATGGCTACCCCCACGACCACGGGTCACATCACGCAGGTGATCGGCGCTGTCGTCGACGTGAAGTTCGACGATCACCTGCCGGAAATCCTGAACGCGCTGGAGACCACCAATCAGGGCGCACGCCTCGTCCTCGAAGTGGCGCAGCATCTCGGCGAGAACTCCGTGCGCACCATCGCCATGGACTCGACGGAAGGCCTCGTGCGCGGCACGCCCGTGACCGACACGGGCGCCCCCATCTCCGTGCCGGTCGGCGACGAGATGCTCGGCCGCATCATCAATGTGATCGGCGAGCCGGTCGACGAGGCCGGCCCGATCGTGACGGCGACCAAGCGCGCCATTCACCAGCCGGCTCCGTCCTACGCCGAGCAGGCGACCGAGGCGCAGATCCTCGAGACGGGCATCAAGGTCGTCGACCTGCTCGCGCCCTACGCCAAGGGCGGCAAGGTCGGACTGTTCGGCGGCGCGGGCGTCGGCAAGACCGTCATCATCATGGAGCTCATCAACAATATCGCCAAGGCGCACGGCGGCTATTCCGTCTTCGCCGGCGTCGGCGAGCGCACGCGTGAGGGCAACGACCTCTATCACGAGATGATCGAGGGCGGCGTCAACAAGAAGCCCGAGAACGGCTCCGCCGCCGGCTCCAAGGCCGCGCTGGTCTATGGCCAGATGAACGAGCCTCCGGGAGCCCGCGCCCGCGTCGCACTGACCGGCCTCACCGTCGCCGAGGATTTCCGCGACAAGGGCCAGGACGTGCTCTTCTTCGTCGACAACATCTTCCGCTTCACCCAGGCGGGCTCGGAAGTGTCGGCTCTGCTCGGCCGCATTCCCTCGGCGGTGGGCTATCAGCCGACGCTCGCCACCGACATGGGCGCGCTGCAGGAGCGCATCACCACGACGACCAAGGGCTCGATCACCTCGGTGCAGGCCATTTACGTGCCGGCCGACGATCTGACCGATCCGGCCCCGGCCGCCTCCTTCGCCCATCTCGACGCGACGACCGTGCTCAACCGCTCGATCGCGGAAAAGGGCATTTATCCGGCCGTCGACCCGCTCGACTCCACCTCGCGCATGCTGTCCCCGGCGATCGTCGGCGAGGAGCATTACGAGGTCGCCCGCAAGGTGCAGTCCACTCTTCAGCGCTATAAGTCGCTGCAGGACATCATCGCGATCCTGGGCATGGACGAGCTGTCGGAAGAGGACAAGCTGACCGTGGCGCGCGCCCGCAAGATCGAGCGCTTCCTGTCGCAGCCCTTCCACGTCGCCGAAGTGTTCACCGGCGCGCCGGGCAAGCTCGTCGCCCTCGCCGACACGATCAAAGGCTTCAAGGGCCTCGTCGAAGGCCAATACGACCACCTCCCCGAGGCCGCCTTCTATATGGTCGGCACGATCGAGGAAGCGGTCGAGAAGGCCGCCAAGCTCGCCAAGGAAGCGGCTTGATCCGTTAATCGCTAGACGACGGAGCCCTTCATGGCCACGTTCCACTTCGAACTCGTCTCTCCCGAGAAGCTTCTGTTCTCGGGAGAGGTCGACGCCGTCGTCGCCCCCGGCGCCGAGGGCGTGTTCACGGTTCTCAAAGATCACGCGCCGGTGATGACGGTGCTGAAGCCCGGCGTCGTCGAGATCGACGGAGCCGGCAAGAAAGAAAAGCTGTTCGTGCGCGGCGGCTTCGCCGATGTCGGGCTCGGCGGCTTCACCATTCTGGCCGAATACGCCATTCCGGTCGCTGACCTCGACGCCGCTAAGATCGACGCCGATATCAAGGACGCCAGCGAAGATGTGGCCGACGCCAAATCCGACGAGGCCCGCCGCCTCGCCTCGGAAAAGCTCGGCCAGCTCCAAGAGCTGAAGGCCGCTCTCGGCCTCTGACGCAAATAGGCGCCTGGAGCATGTCTCCGGGCGCCGGCTGCGGCTCTCCGATCGCAAAGCGAGCCTGTAGGCTCACAGTCCAGCATTTGCCTTGGACTTGAGCCTACAGGCTCGTTTTTGTCGGAAGCCTCGGCCCGAACCAGGGGCGCTCATGAAAATGAGCGACGGCGTGGCGCTATTTCAAAAACTGCGCGCCATCGAGCTCATGCCGCAGCTCGAAGCTGCGGAATTGCGTGAAGATCGGCGCGATCCAGGCTTTGAGCGCGGCGCGGATGACGATCGACATTTCCGGCGGCGGCGAGACCAGCAGCCGGCTCAGCGACAGGTCCGGCTCGTCCAGAGTCTTCGCCACCGCGCCGTCCAGCGCGCCGATGAGGAATCTGCGCGTAGACGGATAATGGCCGAGCGTCTCATGGGCATAGGCGCCGAGCGGCGCGGCGCCCTCGTTCTGCACGATTACCATGGGGACATCGCGCCAAGCCGCCGACAGCGATTTCGCGCTGGCGAGAGCGGAGTCGGTGTGGTCGACATGGAAGAGCACGATCGGCTCGACCCCGCGCGCCCGCGCTTCCTCGACGAAGCCGATCTCCTTCACCGTCTTGAAGAAACGGTCATAGGCGCGCTGCCAGACATCGACGATCTTGGGCGTCCCGTCATCGATCAGCAGCCGATCGAACAAGGAAATCTGCCCGCGTATGTCGGCCGTGTCGATGACGCGCGTGCGGTCCGGGAACCATTCATGGTAGCGCGGCGCATGCGGATCAGTGTCGAAGCCTTCGACCTCGGTGAGACGCGAGAGATAGAAATCCGTCAGCAGCCGCGCGGTCGTCGAGACGCCCGAACGCGGATGCGGGGAACAGGCGACGAACACCAAAGTGCGTCGACTCATCTTTCACTCTCTCGGCGCCGCCCGAGGCTCTCTGTGTTGCCGCTCAACCACGTTCGGCGCTATGCGCCCTCCCTGCCGGCGATCCGATCCAGCAGATGGATGCGGTCGAACTCGTCGGCGATCCTGTTCTGCCAGGTGCGGACATAGCCGCGAAGGACGAAGGAATGGTCCGCCGGCTCCCCGTCCCCCGTCCGATTGGCGACGAAAGTGGAAAAAGGCGCGCCGGCGATCTCCACCTGCTCATAGGACAATTCGTTGAGCTTGGGGATGGTGATCTCGCCCGCCGTCTCCACTTTCTCGAAATATTTGCGGTGCGTCACCGGGTCCCATTCGAAAAATGTGGTGTCGTTGACATGGTTCTTGACGAGGAAATAGTCCGCGTCCTCGACATAGGGCGCGACTTCTGCGATTTCGTCGAGCGAGGCGATGGACGATCCGAGCACATGGAACAGAATGAAGCCGACCTCACCTTCCGCCACCGCATCCAGAAAGCCCGTGTCCTGCAACGCCTGCAGGGCCGGCTCCAGCCCGCCGGCGCGAACGTCGACGACGCTGACCTTCACCTGAGCCGTGGCCAGAGTGTCGATGATCTTCATCTGATCCGAGGTCGAGGTGAGATCGACGACGCTGGTCTGGTCGGGATGAAAGCGATAGAGCGTGCCGCGCGGCGTCTCCGTGTCGAAGGCCCGGGTCAAGACATTATTGGCGGCGAGATAATCGAGCAGCACGCGCGCGATCGTCGTCTTGCCCACGCCGCCCTTGTCCGCTCCGACCAGAATGAGCGTCGGCCGGCCTCTCTGAGGCGCGAGCGGAGGTACCTTCTCCCGCACGACCGGCGGCCGCTCCTCACGGGCCGAACTCTGCTTGGTTTCTTTGGTCGGTCTTTGAGCCATGGCCTAGCACCTATATCGCTCGCGCCCGCTCTCGGGCGGCAGGAACATAAAACCCTTACCATTTATGAGTCGGGCGCGCCGAGCCTTTTCTCGCCGCCGCTGGCGCGATCGAGGCCTTTTCGGTTGATACCACGCGCAGCGTTTGTAGTTTTTCGAGGCGCGGGGCTATCTTATAGTGAATTGACATTCACGCGACCTCGAATAAGTAGGTCTCACATTTTCGAAGGATTGCGGTTCGTGCCGAGGTCTCCGCGCTTTGCGGCGATCGGCGCGCCCGCTTTGCTCGGCGTGAGGGGGTCGCGCAGGGCCGACAGCCGAAGGAAGGGCGCCTTTGCGGCGACAGCGCCTGTTCGGAGAAAAGGATGAGCGTGATCCGTGTCGAGGACGCAGACGGCGTCACCCACGAGCTGGAGCCTGTGGAAGGCTGGCGGTTGATGGAGATTTTGCGGGATTATGGGATGGGCATGGAGGGCACATGCGGCGGCGCGGTCGCCTGCGCCTCCTGCCATGTCGTGCTCGATCCCGAATGGGCCGACAAGGTCGCGCCGCCGCGCGAGGACGAGATCGACAAGCTCGACGAGCTGCCCTTTCTGCACGAGACCTCGCGGCTCTCCTGCCAGATCATCTGGTCGGACGAGCTGGACGGGCTGAAGCTCACTCTGGTCAAGGAGCCGACATGACGCGGCCCGCCAATCCCAAATTCTCGCCCAAAATCCTGCTCGCCTCCGATCTCGCCGCGGGCGATGTCGTGTTTTGGGGGCCGGACGGCTGGGAGCGCGATCTCCTGCGCGCGAAAATTGCTTATGACGAGGCCGAGGCGGCGACGCTGGACGCGGCGGGCAAGGTTGCGGTCGCCGCCAATCGCGTCGTCGACGCCTATCTGGTCGATGTGACGGTGGATGCGGCCGGCGCGCCGTCGCCGTCGCATTTTCGCGAGAAGTTCCGCGCCGCCGGCCCGAGCGTGCGGCGCGATCTCGGCAAGCAGGCATGGCTGCAAGGAGCGGGGAAACGATGACTGCGCATGATCCGGCCCTGCCGCCGCGCCCCAATGCCGCGCCGACCATCTACGCCTATGACGAATATGACCGCGCCTTCGTGCGCGAGCGCGTCGCGGAATTCCGCGGCCAGGTGGAGCGTCGCCTCGCCGGCGCGCTCACGGAGGAGGAATTCCGTCCGTTCCGCCTGATGAACGGGCTCTATCTGCAGCTCCACGCCTATATGCTGCGCGTCGCCATTCCCTATGGCTCGCTCACCTCGCGGCAGATGCGCCAGCTCGCCTATATCGCCGACAAATGGGACCAGGGCTACGGCCATTTCACCACGCGGCAGAACCTGCAATATAATTGGCCCAAGCTCGTCGATGTGCCGGATATTCTCGAGGCGCTCGCCGACGTCGACATGCATGGGATCCAGACCTCCGGCAATTGCATTCGCAATGTGACCGCCGATCATTTCGCCGGCGTCGCCGCCGATGAGCTGGAGGACCCGCGGCCGACGGCGGAGTTTCTGCGCCAATGGTCGAGCGCTCATGCCGAGTTCAGCTTCCTGCCGCGCAAGTTCAAGATCGCGGTGAGCGGCGCCGAGCATGACCGCGCCGCGATCAAGATTCACGACATCGGCCTGCGCATCGTGAAGAATGCGGAAGGCGAGATCGGCTATGAGGTGATCGTCGGCGGCGGTCTCGGCCGCACGCCTTTCGTCGGCAAGCTGCTGCGGGAATTCCTGCCGCGCGCCGATCTGCTGAGCTATCTCGAGGCGATTCTGCGCGTCTATAATCGCTTCGGCCGCCGCGACAACAAATATAAGGCGCGCATCAAAATATTGGTGCACGAGACCGGGCTCGACGAGATTCGCGCGCAGGTAGAGGCGGAGCTCGCGGCCATGGACCGCGCGCCTTTCGCCTATGACGCGCAGGAGCTGGAGCGCGTCGTCGCGGCCTTCGCGCCGCCGGCTTACGAAAGCTTGCCTGCGCGCTCGGACGGCTTCGAAAAGGCCAAGGCGGAGAACGCTGAATTCGCCGCCTTCGCCGCGGTGAATGTCGCGCCGCATAAGGTTCCCGGCTACGCCATCGTCACCGTCTCGCTGAAGCCGATCGCCGGCATTCCGGGCGACGCCACTTCCGCGCAGATGCGCGCGCTGGCCGACGCTGCGGACACATATGGTTTCGGCGAGTTGCGCGTCAGCCATGAGCAGAACATCATTCTTCCGCATGTGAAGCAGGATGATCTTCTCGCTCTGTGGCGCGATCTCTCGGCGGCGGGCCTCGCGACCGCCAACGCCGGGCTCATCAGCGACATCATCTCCTGCCCGGGGCTCGATTATTGCTCGCTGGCGACGGCGCGCTCCATTCCGATCGCGCAGGCGATCTCGGAACGTTTCGCCGATCTCGAGCGCCAGCGTCTCATCGGCAAGCTGGGGATCAAGATTTCCGGCTGCATCAACGCCTGCGGCCATCATCATATCGGCGCGATCGGCATTCTCGGCCTCGAGAAGAAAGGCGTCGAATCCTATCAGATCACGCTCGGCGGCGATCCGACGCTTTCGGCCTCGATCGGCGAATTGCTCGGTCCCGGCGTGTCGGCGGAAGAAGTTCCCGATGTGATCGAGAGCCTGGTGCAATTCTATCTCGCCGAGCGGCGCGACGGCGAGGCTTTCATCGACACATGGCGGCGCTTGGGCCATAAGCGTTTCAAGGAATCTGCGCGCCGGGAGGGCGAGGATGGCTCTGGTATCTGACGGCGCTTTCATCGCGGACGAGTGGCGCCGTCTCGCCGATGAGGAATCGCTTCCCGGCTCCGGCAAGGTGATCGTCTCGCTCGCGCGTCTGCCCGCCGCGCTGGAGGATGCGCGGCCGACGACGCTCGGCGTCTATGTCGCCAATACGACGGACCCGAAAGCGCTGGCGCCTCATTTCGCGCGTCTCGCGCTCATCGACATCGCCTTTCCGGCCTTCACCGACGGGCGCGGCTTCTCGCTGGCGCGGCTGCTGCGGCGCGAGGGGTTCGCCGGCGAGTTGCGGGCGAGCGGAAGGCTGACGCCGGATCAATATTTGCATGCGATCGGCGGCGGCTTCGACACGATCGAAATTCCCGACGAGCTCGCGGCGCATCACGGCGAGGCCAATTGGGCCAAGGCGCGTCAGGCGCGCAGCCTCTCCTATCAGCGCGGCGTCGCTGGCGGCGCGTCCATACTCGAACGCCGGCGAAAGGGCGTGGCATGAAGACGTCGATCGTCGAAACGCTGGCGCCGCGCCTCGCGCCGCTCGATCTCGATCATCGCCTGAAGCTCACGCGCGAGGTCATTCCCGGCCGTATCGTCTTCACGACGAGCTTCGGCATAGAGGATCAGCTCGTCACCCATTCCATCTTCACCCAGGGCCTCGAGATCGATGTGGTGACGATCGACACGGGCCGTCTCTTCGAGGAGACGATCGCCCTTTGGGAGAAGACCGAGGCGCGCTATGCGCGGCGCATTCACGCCGCCTATCCGCAGGCGCTGCCGCTCGCCGATTATGTCGCCGAGCATGGCGTCAACGGCTTCTATCGCTCGGTCGAGAATCGCAAGGCCTGCTGCCATATTCGCAAGGTGGAGCCGCTGTCGCGCCTGCTCGCCGGCGCCTCCGCCTGGGTGACGGGCCTGCGCGCCGATCAATCGCAGGCGCGCGAGGGCGTGCATCTCATCGAGAGCGACGCCGAGCGTCGGCTCATCAAGCTCAATCCGCTCGCCGATTACACGCGCGACTCCATCGTCGCCGCGACGGAGGAATTCAGCGTGCCGGTGAACGAGTTGCACGCCAAGGGCTTTCTCTCCATCGGCTGCGCGCCCTGCACGCGCGCGCTGGAGCCCGGCGAGAGCGAGCGCGCCGGCCGCTGGTGGTGGGAAGAGGACGAGAAGAAAGAATGCGGCCTGCATGTCGGGCCGGACGGAAGGCTGACGCGCGGTCCGGCGCCGGAGGGCTCGCAATGAACGCGTTGGCGTCCAAGCCCCTCGGCCATTTGGATCGGCTGGAGGCGGAGAGCATTCACATCTTACGGGAGGTCGTCGCCGAATGCGAGCGGCCGGTGATGCTCTACTCCATCGGCAAGGATTCGGCGGTGATGCTGCATCTCGCCATGAAGGCCTTTTATCCGTCGAAGCCGCCATTCCCGCTTCTGCATGTCGACACGACATGGAAGTTCAAGGAAATGATCGCCTTTCGCGACCGCCGCGCGGCCGAGACGGGCCTCGAGCTGCTCGTGCACTCCAATCCTGAAGGGATCGCGATGAATATCGATCCCACAGTGCATGGTTCGCAGCTGCATACGCAGATCATGAAGACCGACGCGCTGAAGCAGGCGCTCGACAAATGGAAATTCGACGCGGCCTTCGGCGGCGCGCGGCGCGACGAAGAAAAGTCCCGCGCCAAGGAGCGCGTGCTCTCCTTCCGCAACGCCCAGCATCGCTGGGACCCGAAGGCGCAGCGGCCCGAGTTCTGGCGCCTCTACAACGCCCGCAAGGGGCCGGGCGAGAGTCTGCGCGTCTTCCCTCTGTCCAATTGGACCGAGGCCGATGTGTGGGATTACATCGCGCGCGAGGGCATCGACGTCGTGCCGCTCTATTTCGCCAAGGAGCGCCCGGTGATCGATCGCGGCGGCATGCTCATCATGGTGGACGACGATCGCCTGAAGCTGCAGCCCGGCGAGACCGTGCAGCAGAGGCTGGTGCGCTTCCGCACGCTCGGCTGCTATCCGCTGACCGGCGCGATCGACAGCTCCGCGGCGACGCTGGAGGAGATCATCGCCGAAATGCGCGCGAGCCGCTCCTCCGAGCGTCAGGGACGCCTCATCGATCACGACGGCTCCTCCTCCATGGAGCAGAAGAAGCAGGAGGGTTATTTTTGATGCACGGCGGCCTCGCCACGCCCGCGCCGCTGCGCGCTCCCGCCGGGCCGGCGCCCGCCGACAAGCCCTTGCTGCGCTTCATCACCTGCGGCTCGGTGGACGATGGCAAGTCGACGCTGATCGGCCGCCTGCTCTATGACGCCGATCTCGCCGCCGACGATCTCATCGCCGCGCTCGAGCAGGATTCGAAGAAGCACGGCACGCAGGGCGACGATCTCGATTTCGCGCTGCTCGTCGACGGACTCGCGGCGGAGCGCGAGCAGGGCATCACCATCGATGTCGCCTATCGCTATTTCGCGACGGAGAAGCGCAAGTTCATCGTCGCCGACACGCCCGGCCATGTGCAATACACGCGTAATATGGCGACCGGCGCCTCGACGGCCGATCTCGCCGTTCTGCTCGTCGACGCGCGCAAGGGCCTGCTCGATCAGACGCGCCGGCACAGCGTCATCGTCTCCATGCTCGGCGTGCGCCATGTCGTCGTCGCCATCAACAAGATGGACCTCGCCTCCTATTCGCAGGAGGTCTTCGCCGACATAGAGCGCGACTTCCGCGCCTTCGCCGAGCAATTGCGCTTTCTCACCATTCAGGTGATTCCGCTCGTCGCCAAGGACGGCGACAATCTCGTGCACGCCAGCACGAAGATGGACTGGTATTCCGGCCCGCCGCTGCTCGCCTATCTCGAGAGCGTCGCCTCGGACGACAACGCCCGCGTGCTGCCCTTCCGCTTTCCCGTGCAATGGGTGAACCGGCCGTCCCATGATTTCCGCGGCTTCTCCGGCTTCATCGCCAGCGGCAACGTAAAGCCCGGCGACATCGTCCGCGTGCTGCCGTCCGGCCGCGACACGACAATCGCGCGCATCGTCACCTATGACGGCGATCTCGCCCATGCGGTGGCCGGCCAGTCGGTGACGCTGACCCTCACCGAGGAGATCGACATTTCGCGCGGCGACATGCTCGCCTCGCCCGTGTCGCCGGCCAAGATCGGCGATCGCCTGTCGGCCCGCCTTCTGTGGCTGGTGCGCGAGCCGCTCACGCTGGACAAGAGCTATCTTTTGAAGCTCGGCGCGCGCACGACGCCGGCCTTTGTGAAGCAGGTCGCCTCGCTCATAAAGATCGAGACCGGCCTCGCCGAGCCGCTCGCCGATGCGACGCAGACGCTCGCCTTCAACGAGATCGGCGAGGCGGAGCTGTGGCTCGACACGGCCATCGCCTGCGATCTCTATGAGGACAATCGCGAGACCGGCGGCTTCATCCTCATCGACCGCGTGACCAATGAGACGGTCGCCGTCGGCATGGTGAAGCAATCGGCCTGGACCGAGCGCAGCGCGCGCAATGGCGTGGAGGCGAGCTACGCCTCCATGGAAGGCGTGCCGCCGCCCGATCATCTGCTGCATCCGACGCCCTTGCGCAGCCTGGTGAAGTCGCTGTCCTGGCGCGTGCCCGGCAGCGTCATCACTTTCGGCGCGGCCTTCCTGTTCACGCAGGACACGGGCATATCGGCGGCGATCACCGGCACGGAGATCGTCTCCAAGATCGTGCTCTATTATCTGCACGAGCGCCTATGGACGCGTTTCGCCGTCGGCCTCACCAATGGCGAGCCGCCGCACGACGACACGGGATTGTAAGGGCGCTCGCCGCAGGACGCGAGCCCGACATTCATAGGGCGTTTCCACCCTCCCCTTCAGGGGGAGGGTCGGACCGCGAAGCGGTCCGGGGTGGGGTTCAACGGCAAAGACTCGGGGGTTCACCCCCTCCCGATCGCCTTCGGCGCTCGACCTCCCCCCTCGAGGGGGAGGTGGAAGCGCCTCTTCCGGCGCGGGTCTTGCTCGCCCGGCGTCTGCCGAATTTCGCGCGTATCTTTTTGATGGCGGAAGCCTTCGAAACGCAAGGGTGCGGCGCGTGTTGCAGAAGTCTTGATTTACGCATAATCGGAAATCGCTTGTTGGAAACGCCGGAAAATTACAGGCTCTCTGCCGCCGTCAAATGGAATGCCCCATTCAGAGCCTCAAAAACTAGCCGCCTTATGAAAAAAATCAGAATCGCCGCCGCACAAACCGCTGAATTTCTCGAAGACACCGAGGCCGCGCTAATCTGCGCGGCGGAGTTTGCGGCGCGCGCCAAATCAGGTGGCGCGTCGCTGCTATGTTTCCCTGAAGGTTTTCTTCAGGGCTATCTGACCGAAGACGCAGCCGCGCGCCGAAATGCTCTCGATCTCGCCTCACCTGCGTTTTCTGCGGTGCTAAACCGTCTTCCGAAGACCGGCCCAATGATCGTCATGGGACTTATCGAGATAGAAGAGGGTCGCCTGTTCAACACGGCTATCGTTGTGGATCGCGGCGTCCTCGTCGGTCGCTATCGCAAGGCGCACCTTTTCAACCGCGAGCACGTTTTCAACGTTGGAACCGAAACCGAGTTGCGCCTCTTCGGCGGCGAAAATTGCTTCCATGCTGGAACCGATAACCCTGTCTTTGAAGCGGAAGGTCTGCGTTTCGGAATCAACATTTGCTACGACACAAACTTCCCCGAAGCCGCGCGGAAAGTAGCGAACCTCGGCGCATCCTTGATCGTTTGTCCCGCGAACAACATGTGCCGCCGAAAGACGGCTGAAGCGCTTAAGGACGCCCACAACGCCATCCGGGGAGAACGTTGCCGTGAAACAGGGCTCTGGCTCGTCTCCGCCGATGTCACCGGCGAGCGCGATGGCCGTGTCGCCTGGGGACCTACAGCGGTCCTAAATCCAGCCGGTGAAGTCGTGGCTCAGCTCCCTTTAGGAGAGCCCGGACTGCTCGTCTTCGACATTCCTCGCCACGCGTAGCATAAGCAAAATCGCATAAGGCTAAATACTGAACCCGCGCGAATTGGGCGGTGGGGTCCCCTCCGGTCCTCGCCTTGACAATCTCCAGAATATATTCCTATACTCCCTCACCCTCGCCGAACGGCAAGGGCCTCTCTCTGGGTAGGAGCGGGGCCGGCGGGGGCGCGGTTTCGAGAGACGCGGGGCGGCTACCCTCGTTCACGCGCTCGACGCCACTCCGCCGGCGCGGCTTCTCCTTCGTGCGGAGGCATTTGGGAACAAATGCAAAAGCCGGCCGAATATCCCAGGCTCGCGCGGGAATAGACTACCTGAAAGGGAAAAACACACCTGGGTCGGGAGGCGGAGCAGAGGAGGGGCAGACCGCGTTCGGGACGTCAAAGCTTCCGATGCGTCTTTTTTAAAGAGGCCCTGGCCGACGGCGGCCGCGGCGTCCCGAACGACCTTGCATCACCCGCGACGCGGCGGGGCGCTTTCGCGCGCCCTGGATTCGCCCTGCGGCCGTCATGGCCGGGCTTGTCCCGGCCATCCACGCCGAGCAGCCGAGAAACCGAAGGAAAGCGCCCGCTATCGTCGGGGGGCGCGATGAGGATGCGCGCATTCGATAGCCCGCTTTGCGGGGCCGACTGCGGCGTCGCGCCACATCAATGCGCCTCGTCCCAATTCTGCGCGGCGCGGGCTTCCACTTCCAGCGGCACGGAGAGCGCCACCGCCGGATGCGGCGCCTCTTCCATCACGCGCTTGACGATGCGGATCGTCGCCTCGGCCTCGTCCTTCGGCGCCTCGAACACCAGCTCGTCATGCACTTGCAGAAGCATGCGCGCGTTCAGCCGCTCATGCGCGAGCGCTTCATCCATGCGCGCCATGGCGCGGCGGATGATGTCGGCGGCCGCGCCTTGGATCGGCGCATTGATCGCCGCGCGCTCGAAGAAAGCGCGCTCCGAGGCGTTGGAGGAGCCGATGCGCGGGAAATGGCATTTGCGGCCGAAAATAGTGGTGACGAGGCCGTTTTCCCGCACGGCCTTGCGCGTCTTGTCCATATAGGCGCGAATGCCGGGGAAGCGCTCGAAATAGCGCTTGATATAGGCGGCCGCCTCCTCGCGCGGAATGGAGAGCTGATTGGCGAGGCCGAAGGCGGAAATGCCATAGATGATGCCGAAATTGATCGCCTTGGCGCGGCGTCGCACCTCGGACGGCATTCCCTGCACCGGCACGCCGAACATCTCGCTCGCGGTCATCGCGTGAATGTCGATTCCATCCGCGAAAGCCTGCCGCAATTGCGGAATATCGGCGATATGCGCGAGTAGGCGCAATTCGATCTGCGAATAATCCGCCGAGATGAGCACATTGCCGGGCTCGGCGACGAAGGCCGTGCGAATCTTGCGCCCCGCCTCGTTGCGCACGGGGATGTTCTGCAGATTGGGGTCGGACGAGGAGAGCCGTCCCGTCGTCGTCGCGGCGAGCGCGTAAGATGTGTGGACGCGATGCGTCGTCTTGTTCACGAAGCCGGGCAGCGCATCCGTGTATGTGGATTTGAGCTTGGAGAGCTGCCGCCAATCCAATATGCGCGCGGCGAAAATATTGCCGCTCTCGGCCAATTCGTCGAGCACGCTGGCCGAGGTGGACCAGGCGCCGGTGGCGGTCTTCTTGGCGCCGGGCAGGCCCATCTTGCCGAAGAGAATATCGCCCAATTGCTTGGGCGAGCCGAGGTTGAAGCTCTCGCCGGCGAGCTCGTGAATCTCGGCCTCGAGCCGCGCCATATCCTGTGCGAATTCGCCGGAGAGGCGCGAGAGAATATTGCGGTCGATGGCGATTCCGCGTCGCTCCATCTTGGCGAGCACGCTCACCATGGGGCGCTCCAGCGTCTCATAGACGCTGGTCATATGCTCGGCGGAAAGGCGCGGCCTCAGCGCGCGCCACAGACGCAGAGCGACATCGGAATCTTCCGCCGCATATTCGGTCGCTTTGTCGAGCGGCACGCGCGCAAAGCCGATGAAGCTGCGGCCGGAGCCGGCGACGGCGGAGAAGGGAATGCATTCGTGGCCGAGATGCTTCTTCGAAAGCTCGTCGAGGCCGTGATTATTGCGGCCGGCGTCGAGCACGTAAGAGATCAGCATCGTGTCCTCGATCGGCGCGACATCGATGCCGCAGCAGGCCAGAACGAGGAGATCGTATTTCATATTATGCGCGATCTTCAGCACGCCGCGCGCTTCCAGCAGCGGCTTCAGATGCGCGAGCGCTTCCGCAAAGGGAATTTGCGCGGGCGGCGGATCGCCGCCGAGCAGATCGGCGCCGGTGGGCGCGACATGCTGCAGCGGAATATAGCAGGCGCGTCCGGGCGCCGTCGCCAGCGAGACGCCCACGAGATCGCAGGACATGGGATCGAGCGAGGTCGTCTCCGTATCCATCGCGACGATTCCGATGGCGAAGGCTTCCGCGATCCAGGCGTCGAGCCGCTCGAGCGTCGTCACCGTCTCATAGAGCGAGCGATCGATCTTGGTCGCGACGCCTTGCTCGCGCCGCGCCTCGGCGAGCGCGACCGGGCCGAGCGCGCCCTTCTCCGCCGCGGGAGCGGCGGGCGCAACCGCTTCCGGCGCGGGGAGGGCGGGCGCTTCGGCGACCTCGCCATTGCGGGCGCGCCATCCCGCCGGGCCGACGAAGGCGGGGTCCGGCTCTATCTCATTCGCCTCGACGCCATAGGTCTCCGCGGCGCGGCGCGTGAGCTGCGTGAACTCCATCGCTTGCAGAAAGCCGACCAGCGTCTTGCCGTCCGGCTGATGCAGGCCGAGATCGTCCAGCGGAATCTCCAGCGGCGCGTCGTCGACGAGCTTCACCAGTCTCTCCGACGTGCGGATCAGCGCGACGCTCGCAGGATCGGTCAGCGTCTCGCGGCGCTTTGGCTGCTTGATCTCGCCGGCGCGCGCCAGCAGCGTGTCGAGATCGCCGTACTCATTGATGAGCTGCGCCGCCGTCTTGACGCCAATGCCCTTGGCGCCCGGCACATTGTCGGTGGAATCGCCGGCGAGCGCCTGCACATCGACGACCTTCGCAGGCGGCACGCCGAAATAATCGACCACTTCGGCGACGCCGATGCGCCGCTCCTCGCGCGCGCCGGAAGCGGGATCATACATCGACACTTTATCGTCGATGAGCTGCATGAGGTCTTTGTCGGCGGAGACGATCAGCACATCGGCGCCGCGCGCGCGCGCTTGCTTAGCGTAAGTGGCGATGAGATCGTCCGCCTCATAGACGTCCTGCTCGATCGGCAGCAGGCCGAAGGCGCGCACAGCGGCGCGCATCAGCGGAAATTGCGGAATGAGATCGTCGGGCGGGTCCTGACGATGCGCCTTGTAGTCTGGGTAGATCTCCTTGCGGAAGGAGTTCTCCGATTTGTCGAAGATGATGGCGAGATGCGTCGGCGTGAGATCGGCCGCGCCCTCGCGGATGAATTGAAACAGCTTGGCGCAGAACAGCCGCACCGCGCCGGTCGGCAGGCGGTCCGTGCGGTAATTATATTTCGCGTCCTGCCGTATCGACTGGAAATAGGCGCGAAAGACGAAGGACGAGCCGTCGACGAGGAAGACGCGGCTGTCGGGACCGACGGGCTTATGTGTGAGAGTCATCGCGCGAGGAGCATGAACGCTAGGCCCTCGTAGAGAGGGCGGAAAGGGCGCGCGCAAGATAGCCCCGATCCCTCGGCATGGATACCCCCGGCTCGTCTCCCGGCGCGGCGCCGCGCAGGCAAAAAGGCCTCGCGCGGCCGAAGCCGGCGAGGCAGTGGGGATCGTCACACTTACGGCGCCGACGGTAACGTCTGCGCCGCGCCGTTGAACCGCCAATCGGCGAGCGGCGACGGGTCCAGCGCCGCGCGCAAAAAAAATCGCCCCGCTCGGGCGCGCGGGGCGAAGCGAAACGAGACGAATTCGGATGAATTGCGGCTCGCCGCGCGTTCCTCAATTGATCATGCGCGTGGTGGCGCCGGTGTCGCCCGTCACGCTCGCGCTTTTGGGCGAAATCCATTCTGGAACCTTCGTCAGCGCGACGGCGACGAAGGCGACGAGGCCGACCGCCCATATGACGATCTTGCCGTAATTCGTGCCGCCATGAACGTTCAACGCCATTGTTCCCTCCGTTGGTTTTTTTTCATTGGTCTCACGGCCGGATGGCTCGGCCATGCTGACGATGGCGAGACGACCGTGGCTTTGACACCGCCAATTTACGAAAGCGGAGGGGTCCAGCGCGCGTCAGAGCAGGGATTCGGTCCAGCGAATGCGGCCGTGGACGCAGAGGCGCTCGGCGTCGCCGCGCTCCAGCCGCTCGGGCTCGTAGCAGGCGCGATTGTCGGAGATCAGCGTGATCGCGCCATCCACATTGCGGCGCACGCGACGGATCAGCGGGCCATCGTCGAGCGAGACGAGATAGACGGCGTCGCCGATAATGTCGCGCTGCGAGCGGTCGATCAGCACGATCGCGCCATCCTCTATCGTCGGCCGCATGGAATCGCCGCGCGCGCGCAAAAATTCGAGCGCGTCGATCTCGGTTCCGAGGCGTCGCAGCAGAGCGCGCGGAAAGGCGATCCGCTCGCCGGCGATTTCGCGCTCCGCCGCCTCGCCGATCCGCAGCGGCGGGATTTGCGCCATATCCGGGCCGAGCGGAATCGCCGGCGGCGCGCCGGCCTCGAATATGGGAGCGCCGCGATCGAGCACCAGCCAGTCGAGCGAGACGCCCGTCACCTCGGCGATGCGGCCGAGCTTCTCGGCCGAAGCCTCGGTCTCGCCATTGAGATAGCGGCTATAAGTGGAGGAAGTGACGCCCGCGTCCCGCAAGATTCTGGCTGGACCGCCCGCCGCATCGACCGCCTGGCCCAATCTCTGCGCGAGGCCTGTTCTATCGAATACGGGATTTTCCTTCGTTTCCGGCACGCACTCTCTCATATTTGCTTGACAGAGACGCGCGAATGCGGGACCTTCGGCGCGGAGTTGGTTTCCATTTACGGTTAACACGCCGGATGTGGCGTGTCACCGTGCGGCTTGTTGCGCCCATGATTTGTAGTTGGAGCGATTTCGTTCGACGCGACGGCCTGCGTGACGCGGATTGGTTGGGGCGTGGGGACCGTCGCCGTCCCACGGAAACGGGCCTCGCGCCGCTGTGCAATGACAATCAGGCGGGGGAGCTCCCGGGCGCGGCGCGGATGGGCGACGCCGGCGATCGCCAATTCGCCCTGGTTCTTTCGCTCGCGCGCATGTTGTTGGCGACGCGCGGGCAATTCGCGCTCGCTCTGCGTGATCTCTCCTTGGCGCGATCTGGATGCGAGTCGCCGAGTGGTTTCACGCTGCGGATAATCGAGCAAAAGACGGATGAGGCGATCCACGCCTTGGGGCGGGGCGGATCGGCGATGCTCGAGGAGACGCTACGGCGCGCGATCGACGAAATTGCGAAGGAGATCACAATGGAAAGGAATGGCGCGCCTCGCCTCGCCGATTAGGCGGCTGTCTCTGCGAGGGCCGCGCCGCCATCCTTCTCGGGACGACGGCAGGACTCTGGATGAGGCTCAGCCGAGCCGCTTGGCCGCGGCTGTCAGCTTTTCGATGCGCTCGCGCGTCTCCTCGAGGCGCTCGCGGTTTTCCTCCACCACCTCTTCCGGCGCGCGGGCGACGAAATCGGCGTTGCCGAGCTTGGCCTCGATCTTCTTCGCCTCGCCTTCCAGCTTGGCGGTCTCCTTGGCGAGACGCACCTTCTCCGCCGCGAAATCGATGACGCCTTCCAGCGGAATGGCGGCGAGCACGCCGCGCACGATCAATTGCGCGCTGCTCTTGGGCGCGGCGTCGACGAAGCCGATCTGCGAGAGGCGCGCGAGCTTGCGCAGCGTCTCGTCCCAGCGCGTCACGCGCGACTGCACATCCGCGTCCGCGCCGACGAGGACGAGAGGAACTTCCGCGCCGGCGGGGAGATTCATCTCCGAGCGCACCGAGCGCACTTCGGAGACGAGATCGACGATCCAGCCGATCTCCGCCTCCGCGGCGGCGTCCTCGAGGCCGGAAAGATCGGGCCATTGCGCCAGCGCCAGCGGCGTCTCCCGCGCCGGACCTTCAAAACCTTTGACGCCCCACAGCTCCTCGGTGATGAAGGGCATGAAGGGATGCAGCAGCGCGTAGGTCTGATCGAGCAGGAACGCCGTGGTGGCGCGCGTCTCGTCCTTGGCGGCGCCGTCCTCGCCTTGCAGCAGGGGCTTGGCGAGCTCCAGATACCAATCGCAGAACTGGTTCCAGACGAAGCGATAGGCCGCATTGGCGGCGTCGTTGAAGCGATAGGCCTCGATCGCCGCGGCGATCTCGGCGGAGGCGCGCGCCGCTTCGCTGACGATCCAGCGATTGAGCGTGATCCGGTTGTTCTTCGGATCGAAGCCGGCGACGCGCGCGCAGCCGTTGATCTCGGCGAAGCGCGAGGCGTTCCAAAGCTTGGTCGCGAAATTGCGATAGCCGACAACGCGCTGCGTCGAGAGCTTTATGTCGCGCCCCTGCGCCGCCATGGCCGCGAGGGTGAAGCGCAGCGCATCGGCGCCATATTCATTGATGAGATGAAGCGGGTCGATGACATTGCCCTTCGACTTCGACATTTTCGCGCCCTTCTCGTCGCGGACGAGGGCGTGAATATAGACGTCGTGGAAGGGGACCTCCTTTTTGAAATAGAGGCCCATCATCATCATGCGGGCGACCCAGAAGAAGATGATGTCGAAGCCCGTCACCAGAACATTGGTGGGGTAATAGCGATCGAGCTCCTTCGTCTCGTCGGGCCAGCCGAGCGTCGAGAAGGGCCAGAGCGCCGAAGAGAACCAAGTGTCGAGCACATCCTCGTCGCGCGTCAGCGCAACGTCGCGTCCGTGCTTCGCGCGCGCGGCGGCGAGGGCGGCCTCCTCGCTGTCCTCGACGAAGACATTGCCGTCCTCGTCATACCAGGCTGGTATGCGATGGCCCCACCACAGCTGGCGCGACACGCACCAGGGCTGGATGTTCTCGAGCCAATCGAAATAGGTCTTCTCCCAATTCTTCGGCACGAAATTGGTGCGGCCCTCGCGCACGGCGGCGAGCGCCGGCTGCGCCAGAGTCTTGGCGTCGACATACCATTGGTCGGTGAGGCGCGGCTCCAGCACGGCGCCGGAGCGGTCGCCATGCGGCACCATATGCTTATGGTCCGACACTTCGGCGAGCAGCTCATGCTCCTCCATCATCGCGACGACGCGCGCGCGGGCGGCGTTGCGGTCGAGGCCGTGCAGAGCGGCGACCGTCATGTCCAGCTCGGGAGAGGGCGCGACATGCTCGAAGAAATCCGCATTGTCCTTCAGTGTCACCGCGCCTTCGGCGTCGAGCACATTGATGAGGCGCAGACCGTGGCGGCGGCCGACCTCGAAATCGTTGAAGTCATGCGCGGGGGTGATCTTCACCGCGCCCGTGCCCTTCTCGGGATCGGAATATTCATCCGCCACTATGGGGATGAGGCGCCCGACCAGAGGCAGGCGCACATTCTTGCCGACGAGCTTCTTATAGCGCTCATCCTCGGGATGCACGGCCACCGCCGTGTCGCCGAGCATGGTCTCGGGGCGCGTCGTCGCCACGGTGATGAATTCGCCGGTCGGCTGGCCGTCGTGATAGACCACAGGATATTTGAAGTGCCACAAATGGCCCTTCACCTCGATCTGCTGCACCTCGAGATCGGAGATGGCGGTCAGCAGCTTCGGGTCCCAATTGACGAGGCGTTTGTCCTTATAGATGAGCCCGTCGCGATAGAGCTGCACGAAGACTTTCACCACGGCGCGGGAGAGCCCTTCGTCCAGCGTGAAGCGCTCGCGCGACCAGTCGCAGGAGGCGCCGAGCCGCTTCAGCTGCTCGACGATGACGCCGCCCGACTCCGCCTTCCAGGCCCACACCTCTTCCAGGAACTTCGCACGGCCCAATTCGCGGCGATGCTGCTGGCGCTCCATGAGCTTGCGCTCGACCACCATTTGCGTCGCTATGCCGGCGTGATCCGTGCCCGGCTGCCACAGCACATCGTCGCCGCGCATGCGATGATAGCGCGCGAGAATATCCTGCAGCGTATTGTTGAGCGCATGGCCCATATGCAGCGAGCCGGTGACGTTCGGCGGCGGAATGACGATGGAAAAGGGCTTCGCGCCGGCGCGCTCCGGCCGGCCGGCGCGAAAGGCGCCCGCCTCCTCCCAGAGCTCGCGCATCCGCGCTTCGATGGTCGAGGGGTCGAAGGTCTTTTCCATGGGCATGGGGGAGAGCCGAATATCCGTGTCGAAGGCCCCCTCCCCAACCCTCCCCCGCTTTGCGGGAGAGGGAGCAGATTCGGGCCTTCATCCAAAGTTCGCGCAACGTCGCCGAATTCCCTCTCCCGCGTGAGCGGGGGAGGGTGCGGGAGGGGCCTTACACCAGCGCCTTCAGCGCGCTGCGGCCGGCGTAGATGGCCGCCGGTCCCAGCTCCTCCTCGATGCGTATGAGCTGATTGTATTTCGCGACTCTGTCCGAGCGCGCCAGCGAGCCGGTCTTGATCTGCCCGCTATTGGTGGCCACGGCGATGTCGGCGATGGTCGAATCTTCGGTCTCGCCAGAGCGATGCGAGATCACCGTCGTATAGGCGGCGCGATGCGCCATCTCCACGGCGGCGAGCGTCTCGGTCAGCGTGCCGATCTGATTGACCTTCACCAGCAGCGAATTGGCGACGTCCTCGTCGATGCCGCGCGCCAGACGCTCGACATTGGTGACGAACACATCGTCGCCGACGAGCTGGATCTTGTCGCCGAGCGTGTCGGTGAGGAGGCGCCAGCCCTCCCAATCATCCTCGGCCATGCCGTCCTCTATGGTGACGATCGGATAGGCCTCGGCGAGCTTGGCGAGATAGGCGACCTGCTCCTCTATGGAGCGCGTGACCTTCTCGCCCTCATAGACATATTTGCCGTTCTTGAAGAACTCGGTCGAGGCGACGTCGGCGCCGAGATAAATGTCCTCGCCCGGCACGAAGCCGGCGGTCACGATCGCCTCGACGATCACGTCCAGAGCCGCCTCTGCGGAGGGGAGGTTGGGGGCGAAGCCCCCTTCGTCGCCGACGGAGGTGGAGAGGCCGGCCTTCTTCAGCGCCGCCTTCAGCGTGTGGAACACTTCCGCGCCCCAGCGGATCGCCTCGCGCACGGTGGGCGCGCCCACCGGCAGGATCATGAATTCCTGAAAGTCGATCGGATTGTCGGCGTGGACGCCGCCATTGATGATGTTCATCATCGGCACCGGCAGCACGCGCGCCTGCACGCCGCCGATATAGCGGTAAAGCGGCAGCGAGGAGGCGTCGGCGGCGGCCTTGGCGACGGCCAGCGACACGCCCAGAATGGCGTTGGCGCCGAGGCGCGACTTGTTCGGCGTATCGTCGAGCTCGATCAGCGCCTCGTCGACCGCCACTTGATCCTCGGCCTCGAAGCCGACGAGCTCGCCCGCTATGTCCTCATTGACGCTCTGCACGGCGTCCAGCACGCCCTTGCCGAGATAGCGGGTCTTGTCGCCGTCGCGCTTCTCCACCGCCTCATGGGCGCCGGTGGAGGCGCCGGACGGCACGGCGGCGCGGCCGAAGGAGCCGTCCTCCAGCACGACCTCGACCTCGACCGTGGGATTGCCGCGTGAATCGAGTATCTCGCGAGCGTGAATATCGATGATTTCGGTCATATCGGGGCCTCTTTGGAGCGTCTGGCTGCGCGGTTGCGCGCGTTGTAGACCGAACCGCGCCGGGACGAAAGCCTCCAAAACCGGCGAAAGGCCGGTTCCCTGTGGCGTTTCCGGCGCTATTTCGGCGGCGCGCCGGCCAAGCGCGCGAGATCGAAGGCCTCGACGTCGCGCAGCAGCTCGACGAAGGCGGTCGCCCAATAATCGGCCGCGGCCTCGCCCTTGGCGGCGCTGGCCGCCGCGGCGTCGCCGATCGCCCCTTCCTTGGAGAGGTCCTGCGTCTTCCAGCCGAAGCCGATCGGCCGGTCGGCGCGCAGCCAGGTGAAATCGCGCTCGAAATCGGCGTTGGCCGAGCGAAAATGCCGCGCCCGCGCCACATCGACGAAATCCGGCGCGAGCGCGAGCATCAGCGAGGTCTCGATCTCCCCGCCGTGTATGCCGAGGCGGATTTCCTCCTCGCCGAACAGCCCGTCGGGATAGCCGAAGCGATGCCAGGAGCAGGAAACGGCGAGCAGCTCGCGCCGAATGCGCAGCTCCAGCGCCGCCTGGGAGATGAGCGCCGAGTTGCCCCCATGCGAATTGAGGAGTACGAGCTTGCGGCAGCCGGCGCGGGCGACGCCTTCGCCGATCTCGCAGAGAAGGCGCAGCGCCGTCTCGTGCGAGAGGCTGAGCGTGCCGGGAAAATCGCCATGCTCGATGGAGACACCGATCGCCTGCAGAGGCAGGAACAGCGCGTCGAGATCGTCCGGCAGGCGGTCGACGACGCGCTCGATCATGCCGCGCATGATCTGCGAGTCGACGCCGACCGGCAGATGCGGCCCATGCTGCTCGACGGCGGCGATGGGCAGCACGGCGATGACGCGCTCCATCTCGAGGTCGCGGAATTCAGTGGTGGCGAGGTCGATCCAATAGCGGGATGGAAGCATGGCGGAGAGGGTAGACCTTTCGGACGGGGATCGCCATAGGGCGCACCCTTCTCCCGCGCGCGGGAGAAGGTGGCCTCGCGAAGCGAGGTCGGATGAGGGTCCCTCGGCGTTGGCGAGAAAAATTCGAAGATCATTGCGGTGGGTCGAGCCCTCATCCGACCCTGCTTTGCAAGGCCACCTTCTCCCACAGAGTGCACGGCTGTCCGGGGAAAATTTTGGCGCAACGCAAGCGAGTCTTTGGAGCCTGTTTCTCAACCAAAGATGGGTTCTCAGCGCTCGCTTTGCGGTGGCTGTCTCATGGAAAAACGGACCAAAGAGGCCGGAAGAGCGCTTCGAAGACAGATTTCGCAATCTGCGCGAGTCCTCAAACGCCCTGCTTACAACCGAAAAACTTTCCCCGGACAGCCGTGCACAGAGTGGGAGAAGGGAGAACCCGAAGATCGTTGAAAAAATCGAGGTGAGGCAATCGATGACGAAACGCTTCGCAGCACAGATCGCGGCTTTGGCATTCTTCTTCGCCGCCCTTCCGGCGCTGGCGCTGGACAAGGTCTCCTTCGCCACCAATTGGCGGGCGCAGGCCGAGCATGGCGGCTTTTATCAGGCCCTCGTCGACGGCACTTACGCCAAATACGGCCTGGACGTCACAATATTGCAGGGCGGCCCGCAGTCCAACGCGCGGCTGCTGCTCGCCGCCGGCCGCGTCGATTTCTGCATGGGCGCCAATCTCATCCAGACCTTCTCCGCCGTGCAGCAGAAGGCGCCCATCGTCGCCGTCGCCAGCATGTTCCAGAAGGATCCGATCATCTTCATGTCGCATCCGGGCGAGGGTTTCGATCGTTTCGAGGATCTGCCCAAGGCGACGGCTTTCGTCGGCAATGACAATCTCGTCTCGGTCTATCAATGGCTTCGCCAAGCCTATGGCTTCAAGGAAGAGAAGATCAAGCCCTACACCTTCAACTCGGCGCCCTTCCTCGCCGACAGGAAATCGATCCAGCAGGGCTATCTGACCTCCGAGCCTTTCGAGATCGCGCGTCAGGGCGGCTTCACGCCCAATGTGTTTCTGCTCGCCGATTACGGCTATGACAGCTATTCGACGACGATCGAAACGCGCAAGGAGACGATCGAGGCCAAGGCCGATCTCGTGCAGCGTTTCGTCGACGCGTCGATCATCGGCTGGTATCATTACATCTACGGCGACAATAGCGCCGCCAACGCCGCCATCCGCAAGGACAATCCCGAAATGTCCGAGGGCCAGCTCGCCTATTCCGTCGAGAAGCTGAAGGAGCGGGGCATTGTCGATTCCGGCGATTCGCTCGGCCTCGGCATTGGCGCGATGACCGACGCCCGCGTGCGCAGCTTCTTCGACAAAATGGCCAAGGCCGGCGTCTTCCCCGCCGATCTTCCCATCGCCCAGGGCTACACCACGCGCTTCGTGAACAAGAAGGTCGGGCTGGAGCTGCGGCCTTCGCATGCCGCGGGGGCGCAGTGACAATGGGCGCCGCGGAGCCTCTGGTCTCGCTGCGCGGGATCGGCAAGAGCTTCGCCAATGGCGTCGCGGCGCTGGAGAATTTCCATCTCGATCTTCGCGACGGCGAGTTTCTGACCTTGCTCGGCCCGTCGGGCTGCGGCAAATCCACGGCGCTGCGGCTCATCGCCGGCCTCGCGACGCCGAGCGCCGGCGCCGTCGATTGGCGTGACTCGGCCGCGGCGCACAACATCGGCTTCGTGTTTCAGGAGGCGACGCTGCTGCCCTGGGCCGATGTCTTCGCCAATGTCTATCTGCCGCTGCGCCTCGCCAGCAAGACGCGCGAGGCGGCCGCGCCGCTGGTGCGCGAGACGCTGGCGCTCGTCGGCCTCGCCGATTTCGAGACGGCGTTGCCGCGCCAGCTCTCCGGCGGCATGAAGATGCGCGTCGCCATAGCGCGCGGCCTGGTGACGCGGCCGAAATTGCTGCTGATGGACGAGCCCTTCGCCGCGCTCGACGAGGTGACGCGCTTTCGTCTCGGCGACGATCTCCTGGCGATGAAGCGAAGGCTCGACACCACGATCGTCTTCGTCACCCATTCCATCTATGAGAGCGTCTATCTCTCGACGCGCATTCTCGCGCTCTCTGCGCGCGGCGGCGCGATCGTCGATGCGATCGACATAGATGCGAATATCGCGCGCGACGATGAATTCCGCGCCAGCCCCGCATTCGCGCAATATTGCCGGCGCGCTTCCGCCGCTCTGCGCAGCGCCTATGGGGAGGAGCTGCGATGACGCAGCCGAGCCCGTTTCGCGAGACATTGGCGCCGCTGGCCGTGCTGGCCGCTGCGCTCGCCGCTTGGGAGGCGGCGGTGCGCTTCTGGGCCATTCCACCCTATGTGCTGCCCGCGCCGAGCCTCATCGCCGAGACTTTGGTGAAGGACAGGGATCTTCTCTTCGCCGCCCTCCTCGTCACGCTGACGACGGCGCTGGAGGCGCTGGCGCTGGCGACGATCGGCGGCGTCGCTCTGGCTCTGCTCATCTCGCGCTCGCGCTGGATGGAGCGCGCGCTGATGCCCTTCGCCATTGTGCTGCAGGTGACGCCCATCATCGCTATAGCGCCGCTGCTGCTGGTCTATCTCGCCCCCGCCGAGGCGGTGCTGGTCTGCGCCTTTCTCGTCGCCTTCTTCCCCATTCTCGCCAATACCTCGCTCGGCCTCGCCTCGGTCGATCGCTCATTGGTCGAGCTTTTCGATCTCTATCGCGCCTCGCCCTGGCGCAAGCTCGTTTATCTGCGCGCGCCGGCGGCGCTGCCGCAATTTTTCGCCGGGCTGCGCATCGGCGGCGGGCTCGCGCTCATCGGCGCGATAGCGGCGGAGCTCGCGGCCGGCGCGGCGGGGCAGGGGGCGGGCCTCGCCTTCCGCATTTCGGAGGCGGGCTACAGGCTCGACATTCCGCGCATGTTCGCGGCGCTGGCGTTGGTCTCGCTGGCGGGAATCGTCATTTATGCGGGGCTGACGGCGCTGTCGCGTCTCGCCCTCTCACGCTGGCACGAGAGCGCGCGGGGATTGGACGATTAGAGCATCCTTCTCCCGCTTGCGGGAGAAGGAGTCGCGCCTCACCGTCCGACGCCCACTTGCGCGCAGCGCGAATCGGCGGTCTTGAAATAGATCGGATCGCAGGGCGCGAAGTCCTCGGGGCACATCTTCTCGCAGAATTGCACCGGGACGACGACATAGGTCTGAGCCGGGTGCGGCTGGCGGGAAGGGCGCTCGCCGGCCTGCGCCGCACTGAGCGCGCCGAGCAGAGCCGCGACGAAAGCAATCGAAGCGCGCATCGCGATTCCTCCGAAGTCTGGAGCGAATTCAGCGATCTCCGCGCGCTTCGCCCACTGCGTCGACCCCATATATATCGTTGCGGAAATGGACCGTGCCATTCGCGGAAGCCCATCCGGTCATATACACCCATACGACCGGCACGGGCTTGGGCAGGTTCACGTCCTGGCGCTCGCCGCCGATCTTCGACATGATCGCGGCCTTGTCCCATTGTCCCGGCGCTCCCTCCAGCAGCCAGGCGGCGAGATCGTAGACGCCCTCGACGCGCACGCAGCCATGCGAGAGAAAGCGGTAGTCGCTGGCGAAGAGCCGCTTGCTCGGCGTGTCGTGCATATAGACGGCGTGCTTGTTGGGCATTGCGATGCGGATCGAGCCGAGCGAGTTCTGCGCGCCGCTGTCCTGGCGCAGCGTGTAATTGACGGCGCGCTCGCTGGCCCAATTGATGGATTTCGGCTCCACCTCGGTCCCGTGATTGTCGAAGACGCGAATGCGCGCCTTGGCGAGATAGGACGGGTCCTTCTGCATCTTGGGCATGATCTCGTTCTTGATGATCGAGACCGGGACTGTCCATGTGGGATTGAGATTGACCGCGCCGATCTTCGCCTCGACCTCGGGCGAGGGATGCTCGACATCGCCGACGATCGCCGTATAGCGCCGTGCGACATGGCCGTTCTCCACGGCGTCGACGGCGGCGGAGGGGATGTTGACGACAATATAGCGTGGGCCGAAGGGGAAATCATTGCCGGCGAGCCGCTGCGCCGAGGAGGCCAGCTGGCGGAAACGCACCGAGGCCGGAATGTCCAATTCGCGCAGCGTCGCGCCGGCGACGACGCCGGTCTGCCTCAGCCCCATGCGGAATTGAAAATGTCTCACCGCCTGGGTGAGCGCCGCGTCCCAGGCCTCGCCGCCGGCGGCTTCCGTCGGCAGATCGCCCTCGGCGGCAAGGCGCTTGCGCAGCGCCGCCACCGCCTTGCCGCGCGCTCCGGGCTGCAATGGCGCGCCCACCTTGGGCCAGCCGCCGGCGTCGGCGATGGCAGCATAGCGCTCGGAGGCGAGCGAGGTGGCGAAGAAGGTCTCAGGCTGCAGCGCAGGGGTCGGATCGTCGGAGAGCGCCATCTCGCGCGGCGGCGCGGGCTTGGGCTTCGGCTTTGGTTTCGGCTTGGGCGCGGCGGCCGTCTGCGGGGCCGCCGTCGGCGCTGCTCCGGGCTCGGCCGGGCCGGCGGGCGCAGAGGCAGGAGCAGGAGCCGGGGCTTGAGCCGCCGGGACCGGCGCCGGCGCGGCAGGAGCGGCCGGAGGAGCCGAAGGCTCTGCGGCCGTCTGCGCCAGCGCGGGAAAGAGCGGCGCGGCGAGCAATCCCGCCGCCGCGAATGTCGCTATCGCGCGACGAGCCTGTCCGATCCGTAACTTGTTTCGCATATCGTTCCGCGCCAGAATCGCGCCCGAAAAGTCGCCGACGCTGCTCTCGTCGGAGCTTTTCCGCCTTGCGGGGCTCGCGGTCAACCCGCGCGCCGGCGATGCGCCTTTCCGAGAAGGGAATTTTCGAAATGCGGTGTTTTCGTCTCGCACGTATCGCGCGATTTTTTTCGTTCGCCATCGCCTTTTTCTTCGTGGCCTGTCTCGGCGGCGCGGCCGAGCCGGCCGCCCTCTCGGAGAGCGATATCGCCGGGGTCGTCGATCCGCTCATGACGGAATGGGTCGACCATGGCGGCGCCGGCGCCGTTGTTGTTGTGGTCGGTCGCGACGGCCCGATCTTCGCCAAAGGCTATGGTCTCGCAGACAAGGAGGCGGGCCGTCCCTTCTCCGCGGATCGCACGCTGGCGCGTCCGGGCTCCATCTCCAAGCTTTTCACCGGCATAGCGGCGATGCAGCTCGTCGATCAGGGAAAGCTCGATCTCGATCGCGACGTCTCCGACTATGTCGGCTTCGCGATACCGACTCCGCCGGGCGGAAAGCCGGTGACGATGCGTCTTTTGCTCACCCATCGCGCCGGCTTCGAGGAGCATGGGAAGGATTTGTTCTTTGCCGGCGGAGAGCCCATGCCGCTCGCCGCCTGGGTCGAAAAATCGCTGCCGCCGCGGCTTTTTCCGCAGGGCGATGTTCCGGCCTATTCCAATTACGGATTCGCGCTCGCCGGCCTGGTCGTCGAGCGCGTCTCCGGCGAGAGCTATGCGGAATATGTCGAGCGCCACATTCTCGCGCCGCTGCGCATGGTGCGCAGCAGCTTCCGCCAGCCTCTGCCGGAAACGCTCGCGCCCCTGGCGGCGAAGGGCTACCGCGAACGCGGCAAGCCGCTCGGCTTTTTCGAGACCATCCACGCCGCTCCCGCCGGGGCGCTCTCCGCGACCGGCGAGGATATGGGCCGTTTCATGCGAGCGCTGCTGAATGACGGCGAGCTCGACGGCGCGCGCATCCTGCCGGCGGCGCGGCTGCGGGAGATGCTTACGCCGCATGAGCCGACGGCGGCGGGCTGGCTCGGCCTCGTCTTCTTCGGCCGTCGCCTCGGCGGCGCGGAGGCCGTGGGCCACGGCGGCGGCACCTTGGCCTTCATCAGCGATCTGGAGCTGTTCCGCGACCAGGGGCTCGGCGTGTTCGTCTCGCGCGACGGCTTCAGCGATCAGAAGGAGGCGCCGGACATTGCGCGGGCCATCGCCGAGCGCTTGCTGCCGCAGGCGAAGGCGCCGCAGCTCGCCGCCGGCCCGGCCGACCGGCGTCTCGAGGGCGTCTATCAGTCCACCCGACGCGCCGATTCGAGCTTCTTGCGGGCTTCGGCTCTGCTGTCGCAAATCGTCGTTCGCGTCGAGCCGGATGGCGGGCTCCGCATGTCCTCGGCCGCATGGCCGTTCGGCGAGAGCCGCGCGATGAAGCCGGCCGGCGACAATGTGTTCGAGGGGCCGGGCGGCATGCGGCTCGCGGCGGTCCTCGGCGAGCCGCCTTACTTCGACATGATCGCTATGCGCTGGCAGCGCGTTCCCTGGCGCCTCGACGCGCGCTGGATCGCGCCCGCTCTCCTGGCCAGCCTCGCCTTCGCCCTTCTCTCGCTCGCGGCCTGGCCCGCCGCCGCGCTGTGGCGGCGCTGGCGGAGGCGGCCCGCCCCATTGGCGGCGGGCGATCGCCGGCTCCTCGCCGCCGCGAGGCTCGCGCTTCTCGCCGATCTTCTGGTCGTCGCGGCTTTGATCGCGCTCTTTGCGAGAACAGAACCGAGCGTGATGAACGACGCGCTCGATCCGGCGCTGATCGCCATTTACGCTCTGGCTTGGCTCGGCGTGGCGGGGGCGGCGATCGCCCTCTACGCGGCCTCGGTCTCCTGGCGCCGGCGCGTCGGCGGGGCCTGGACGCGCCTCCATCAGAGCGCGCTGGCGGCGAGCGCCTTGATGATCGCCTATGTCTTCGTGACCTTCCACATCGCCGGAACGACGCTGAACTACTGAAGGAGGCGGGGGCGCGCTCGCGCGCCCCTGTTTTCGCGCGCCCCTTGCCTTTTGCGCCGGTCCCGCCCATACCGCGCCGCAGCGAGATTGCGCGAGGAAACGGGACGCCATGGGCTTCAAATGTGGAATCGTCGGCCTGCCGAATGTCGGCAAGTCGACCCTCTTCAACGCGCTGACGCAGACGGCGGCGGCGCAGGCGGCCAATTACCCCTTCTGCACGATCGAGCCCAATGTCGGCGACGTCGCCGTGCCCGATCCGCGGCTCGAAAAGCTCTGCGAGATCGCCGGCTCCAAGCAGATCATCCCGACGCGCCTCACCTTCGTGGACATAGCCGGGCTCGTGCGCGGCGCCTCCAAGGGCGAGGGGCTCGGCAATCAGTTCTTGGCCAATATTCGCGAATGCGACGCCATCGCCCATGTGGTGCGCTGCTTCGAGGACGGCGACATCACCCATGTCGAGGGCGACGTCGATCCGATCCGCGACATAGAGACGATCGAGACCGAGCTGATGCTCGCCGATCTCGAGAGCCTGGAAAAGCGCGTCCTCCCGCTCGAGAAGAAGGCCAAGGGCGGCGACAAGGACGCCAAGGAGCTGCTCGATCTGATGCGCCGCTGCCTCGATCTGGTGCGCGACGGCCGTCCCGCTCGCCTCGTTGTTATCGCGCCGGAGGAGCGCGGCGCGCTCGCGGGTCTCGGCCTCTTGTCGTCCAAGCCCGTTCTCTATGTCTGCAATGTCGAGGAAGGCGCCGCGGCGGAGGGCAATTCCTTCTCGCAGAAAGTCGCCGCGCGGGCGCGCGAGGAGGGCGCGGCGAGCGTCGTCGTCTCGGCCAAGATCGAGAGCGAGATCGCCGTGCTGCCGGCCGAGGAGCAGAAGGACTATCTCGAGGCGGTCGGGCTGGAGGAGCCGGGCCTCAACCGCGTCATCCGCGCCGGCTATACGCTGCTGCGGCTCGTGACCTATTTCACCGTTGGGCCCAAGGAGGCGCGCGCCTGGACGATCGAGCAGGGCACGCGCGCGCCGCAGGCGGCGGCGGTGATCCATACCGATTTCGAGAAGGGCTTCATCCGCGCCGAGACGATCGCCTATGAGGATTATGTCGCGCTGCGCGGCGAGGCGGGCGCGCGCGAGGCGGGCAAGTTCCGGCTCGAGGGCAAGGACTATGTCGTCGCCGACGGCGACGTGCTGCATTTCCGCTTCAACAACTGATTGGACGAAAGCGAGCCTTCGCGCTCGCTGTCTCCTATTCGGGGTCTCGCTATTTCGCCGGCGGCGTGCAGACCACCGAGCTCTCGTTCAAGACGAAGCAGATCGACATCTGTCCCGAGCGCAGATCGACGCGGAACACGCCGCCCTCGCCCGTATGGCGGGAGGCGATCAGCGCATATTCGCTGAACTGCCCGGCCTTGGCGCCCTCGCCCGGCGGATAGCAGAGCGTCACGCCGACGGCCGCGCCCTCCTTCAGCCCATATTGGCAGGCCCCCACCTCGCCGCTGGCGCGGTCCAGGCGAAAGACGCGGTTGAGATCGGTCTGCGGGGCGGCGAGAAACTCGTAATTGCCGGCGAGCGCCGCCGGCGCCGCCAGGGCGGCCCCGAGAGAGAGGAGACGAATGGCTGCGCGCAAGGTTACACTCCTTCGACGAATCACAGGGCGCAGTCTACACGCCGATGCGGCAATCGCGAGACGGCGCCGAATAGGGTAGGGGCAGCGAATGGTCGGCGCGCCGACTCTGGTCTTCGATCTCGACGGCACGCTGGCCGACACCGCCGGCGATCTCATCGCCACCTTGGGCGTGCTGCTGGAGCGCGACGGCCGCGCGCCCGTGCCGCTCTCCGCCGTGCGCACGCTGGCCGGGGCGGGCGCGCGGGCGATGATCGAGCGCGGCTTCGCGGCCACGGGCGCGCCGCTCCCGCCGGAGCGGGTCGAGGCGCTGTTTCCCGATTTCATCGCCCATTATCGTGAGCGAATCGCCGTCGAGACGCGGCTCTTCCCCGGCGCGGAGGCGGCGCTGGAGCGATTCGCCGAGGCCGGCTTCGCGCTCGCCGTCTGCACCAATAAATCCGAGGAGCTGGCCGTTCTGCTGCTCGAGCGCCTGGGCGTGGCGGGGCGATTCGCCGCCATTTGCGGCCGCGACACTTTTCCTGCGCACAAGCCCGACGCGCGCGCGCTGACGCTGACGATCGAGAGAGCCGGCGGCCATGCGGCGCGGGCGGTGATGGTGGGCGATTCGCAGACCGACATAGCGACGGCCAAAAACGCCGGCGTGCCCGTGGTCGCGGTGGATTTCGGCTATACCGAAACCCCGGTCTCGTCCTTCGGCCCCGACCGTGTGATCTCGCATTTCGACGAATTATGGGAGGCCGTGGCCTCGCTCGGCGCGCTGGAAGCCTCCGCATGCACTTGACGGGAGACGCCGTCGTCTCTTACAGAACAGTTCGGCCTCGGTGAGGCCCTCGGGCGGCTAGCTCAGCGGGAGAGCACTCCCTTCACACGGGAGGGGTCACAGGTTCAATCCCTGTGCCGCCCACCATTCGCTCCACTTCTCCCCTTTGGACGATTTTCCTCCTTCCGCTCGGCGGATAGGCGCGGCGAATGTCTTGCGCAGTCGCCATCACTGTGGCACAAGGCCGCCCGACGCTGCAGTAGCTCAGTGGTAGAGCACTCCCTTGGTAAGGGAGAGGTCGAGAGTTCAATCCTCTCTTGCAGCACCAGCCTAACGGCTTGATCCTCCTTAACTTGCTGGTATCGTGACGGGTTCCGGCGGCGCTGTGCTACACACGGTTGCCCCACAATGGTTCTCGCAATGGCCCGTCCGACTGCCCGCAAAGGCTCCCGCCACTATCAGTTCCGAAAACGCATCCCCGAGGATGTCCTGGACGCCTTGAGATCGACGCCGGGGTGGAAACGCCGCGGGTGGGGCCTCACGTCCGGCGAGATTACCGTTAGCCTTGAACGCGAACGTCAGCCCGGCGAAACCGACAAGGCTGCCCACGCGCGGCTCTCTGCGGAGGCGGAGGGGGTGTTCGCCGAGGTCCGAAGGGGCGTCCGTGCGCTGTCCGACACGGAGATTGCCGCCTTGGCGGGGGAAGCCTATGCGCTCGCCTCCGCGCCCGATGGCGTGAAGCAACTCGGCACCAGCGCCCGCCGCAAGACCTTCGACCTCCACGACTTCGCCCTGGAGCTGGTCGCGGGGAAGGGCATTCGCGCCGATGGAGCCTCCGTGTCCCGTCTCTTGGCGGCCTTGGCGGGAGAGCGTGGCGCGTTGGTCGCGGCCGTTGAGGTCGGGGAGGCGAGAGCGTGTAGATTTCCGTCGAGATTTGACCCGGGATTTCCATTGAGAAGTGACCCGGGTTGAAGATGGCTTGCGGCTCAGTCGGTCGTCAAGTTTTGGTCTTTTCCTTTGCAGGTTTGTCCGCCTTCGCCGAGCTGTCCTTGAACCGGAAGCTGTCGTTTCCAGTTTCGAGGATATGGCAGCGGTGAGTGAGGCGATCGAGCAGAGCCGTCGTCATCTTGGCGTCCCCGAAGACGGCGGCCCATTCGCCGAAGCTCAGATTCGTCGTGATGATGACGCTGGTTCGCTCGTAGAGCTTGCTCAGCAGATGGAACAGCAACGCCCCGCCGGAGCCGCTGAACGGCAGGTAGCCGAGCTCATCGAGGATGACGAGATCGGAATGAACGAGCCGCGCCGCGACTTGGCCCGACTTGCCTTGGTGCTTTTCGGCTTCGAGCGCGTTTACGAGCTCGACGGTGGAGAAGAACCGCACACGCTTTCTGTGATGCTCGATCGCCTGGACGCCGATCGCTGTCGCCAGATGCGTCTTGCCCGTGCCAGGTCCCCCGACCAGGACGGCGTTATGCGCATCCTCGAGGAACTCGCAGCGATGAAGCTGGCGCGCGAGCGCCTCGTTGACCTCACTGCTGGCGAAGTCGAAGCCGGCGAGATCGCGATAGTTCGGGAACCGCGCGGACTTGAGCTGGTAGGCGATCGATCTCACCTCCCGGTCGGCGGTTTCCGCCTTCAAGAGTTGCGACAGGATCGGCAGCGCGGCCTCGAAGGCCGGGGAGCCTTGCTCGGTCAGCTCGCTGACGGCTTGCGCCATGCCGTGCATTTTGAGACTGCGCAGCATGATGACGATGGCGCCGGCGGCGGGATTATGACGCATGGCGCGCCTCCCGACCCTTGCGCAGCGCGTCGTAACGCTCGACATTGGCCTGCGGCTCGGTGGTGAGCGTCAGCGCGTTGGGCGGTTTCACGGGCGGCGCGTCGACCGGCTTGCCGTCCACCAAGCGATGCAACAGGTTCAAGATGTGCGTCTTGGTCGGCGCGCCGGCCTCCAGCGCCAATTGGACGGCGGTCAGCACGGCCTGCTCGTCGTGCTGTAGGACCAGAGCCAAAATCTCGACCATCTCACGGTCGCCTCCCGGCTTCTCGAGCATGCGCTGTTGCAGCGTCCGTAAGGCGACCGGCAGTTCCGCGAAGGGCGCGCCATTGCGCAGCGCGCCCGGCTTGCGCTGGATGACGGAGAGATAATGCCGCCAGTCGTAGACCGTCACGCTCTTGTCGTCATGCGACCGGGCGAAGACGCGGGCGTGCTCGCACACGATCTGCCCCTCGGCGGCGACGACGACGCGCTCAGGGTAGACCCGCACGCTGACGGGGCGATTGGCGAATGAAGCCGGCACGCTGTAGCGATTGCGGTCCAGATGGATCAGGCACGTCGGCGTGACCCGCTTGGTGTGTTCGACGAAGCCGTCGAATGGCCGCGGAGGCTGCATCAGTTGCGGAACCTCCTCGCGCCAAGCCTCCGCGATCGTCCCCGGCTGCGCGCTGTGCGGAATCTCGGCCCACAGCTCGCGGCATCGCGCCTCCAGCCAGTCGTTGAGCGCCGCCAGCGACGGAAAGCTCGGGATTGGCTGCCAGAGGCGATGACGAGCATCCTGAACGTTCTTCTCGATTTGCCCCTTTTCCCAGCCGGAGGCCGGATTGCAGAATGCGGCCTCGAACAGGAAGTGGCTGACCATCGCGGCGAAGCGGGCGTTGACCTGGCGTTCTTTGCCACGCCCGATCTTGTCGATCGCGGTGCGCATGTTGTCGTAGACGCCTCGCCGGGGCACGCCGCCCAGCACGCGGAAGGCGTGGTTGTGGGCGTCGAAGAGCATCTCATGCGTCTGCTGCGGGTAGGCGCGAAGGAAGAACGCACGGCTGTAGGAGAGCTTGAACTGGGCGACCTGCAACTTCGTCCGCTCGCCCGCGATGATCGCCCAATCCTCCGACCAGTCGAACTGGAACGCCTCGCCGGGCAGAAACGTCAGCGGCACGAACGCGCCGCGCCCGCAGGTCTGCTGCTCCCGATGCCGCGCCGCCTTCCACTCGCGCGCGAACGCCGCCACGCGATTGTAGGAGCCGTCGTAGCCGAGGGCGACCAGATCCGCGTGCAACTGCTTGACCGTCCGCTTCTGCTTGCGCGATTTTGCGGCCTCCTGACGCAGCATGTGCGCCAGCTTGTCGGCGAACGGATCGAGCCGGCTCGGTCGATCGGGCGTGGCGAACCCCGGCTCCACGCTGTCCGAGCGCAGGTATTTGCGCACCGTATTGCGCGACAGCCCCGTGCGTCGCGCAATCTCCCGGATCGAAAACTCCTGCCGATATCGCCAGCGTCGGATGACGCTCAATAACTCCATGTCGATCACTCCAAGGTCCCCCACGACGGTCGAGGGGGAAAGGTTCGAACATGGGTCAGTTCTCGGTGGAAAAACTCGTGCTGCCTGGGTCAGCTCTCAGTGGAAATCAACAGACCACCACCGCCACCGGAATCAAGATCACCGACACAAAGGTCGGGACCGGCTCCGGCGCCGAGCCCGGACAGATGCTGAAGATGCATTACACCGGCTGGGTCTCGCAGAACGGCGCCAAGGGCAAGAAATTCGACAGCTCGCTGGACCGTGGCCAGCCCTTCGAGTTCCGCCTTTCGGCCGGCCAGGTGATCGCCGGCTGGGATCAGGGCATTCTCGGCATGAAGGTGGGCGGCAAGCGCACGCTGGTCATTCCGCCCGAGTTGGGCTATGGCGCGCGCGGCGCCGGCGGCGTTATTCCGCCCAACGCCACGCTCATCTTCGATGTCGAGCTAATCGAGATCAAAGGTCAGATCTGACGGCCGCGCGCCGCTTTTGCGAGCGAAGCGAAGCGATCCAGAGACGAGGGGCCGCCCTGGATCGCTTCGCAGCTCACGCCTCTCGAACAGAGAAGCGAACTCGCGTCACATCCGCACCAGATGGTCGAAGGCCGACAGCGCCGCCGTCGCGCCTTCGCCCATGGCGATGACGATCTGCTTATAGGGAACGGTGGTCGCGTCGCCGGCCGCGAACACGCCCGGCGCGGATGTGTGGCAGCGGCGGTCGATCTCGATTTCCTTATAGGGCGAGAGCGTCACCGCGCCATTCAGCCATTCCGTGTTGGGCAGCAGGCCGATTTGCACGAACACGCCTTCCAGCTCGACAGTGCGTGTCGCCTCGCTCTCGCGGTCGCGATAGACGAGCCCCGTCACCTTGGCGCCGTCGCCGAGAATCTCGGTCGTCTGCGCCGAGACGAGAATCGTCACATTGGGCAGCGAGCGCAGTTTCTCCTGCAAGATTCCGTCGGCGCGCAGCTTCGCGTCGAACTCGAGCAAGGTGACATGCGAGGCGAGGCCGGCGAGATCGATCGCCGCCTCCACGCCGGAATTGCCGCCGCCGATCACCGCCACGCGCTTGCCTTTGAACAGAGGCCCGTCGCAATGCGGGCAATAGGCGACGCCTTTCGTCATATATTCGGTCTCGCCCGGCACATTGATGCGCCGCCAGCGCGCGCCCGGCGCCAGAATGATCGTCTTCGATTTGAGCGTCGCGCCATTGGCGAGCTTCAGCTCCGCGAGACCGCCCGCCTCCGCCGCTGGAACCAGCGCCGAGGCGATCTGGCCGTTCATCACATCGACCGAATATTCTGCGACGTGACGCTCCAGCGCGGCGGCCATATGCGGGCCTTCCGTATGCGGAACCGAGATGAAATTCTCGATCCCCGCCGTGTCCTGCACCTGGCCGCCGAAACGCTCGGCGACAATGCCGGTGCGCACGCCCTTGCGCGCGGCGTAGATCGCCGCCGCCGCGCCGGCCGGGCCGCCGCCGACCACCAGCACGTCGAAGGGCTCCTTGGCGGAAATGGCGGCCGCTTTCTTCTCGCCGGCGCCGGCGTCGAGCTTGTCGAGAATCTGCTCCAGCGTCGCGCGGCCGTGCTGGAAGGGCTCGCCATTCAGATAGACGGCGGGCACGGCCATTATGCCGCGCTCCTCCACCTCCTTGGGGAAGAGGCCGCCGTCGATCGCGACATGGCGCACGCGCGGATTGAGCGCCGCCATCGTGTCGAGCGCCTGCACCACCTCGGGGCAGTTCTGGCAGGTGAGCGAGAAATAGGTCTCGAAGCGATATTCTCCGTCGAGCGCCTTTATGCGCGCGAGAGTCTCCTCGTCCTCCTTGGGCGGATGGCCGCCGACATGCAGCAGCGCCAGCACGAAGGAGTTGAACTCGTGACCGCCCGGAATGGCGGCGAAGCGCAGGCCGATATCGGCGCCCTGGCGCTCGATCGCGAAAGAGGGACGGCGCGAATCATCGTCGCTGCGCACATAGGAGATATTGTCCGAGATGCTCGCGACCTCCTGCAGCAGCTCGGCGAGCTCTGTGGATTTCTCGCTGTCGTCGAGCGAGGCGCGGAGCGTGGTGGGCGTGACGATGCGCGCGAAATAGGCCTGCAGCTGTGTTTTCAGAGCGGCGTCCAGCATCTTCGTCGACTCCCGTTTTCGAGAACAATCCCCTCACCCTGAGGAGCCTGCGCAGCAGGCGTCTCGAAGGGTGCGCCGCAGCGCGTTCTGGAGCATCCTTCGAGGCTTTTTGCGTTCCGCAAAAAGCCTCGAAGGATGAGGGACTGAAGCTGCGGGCCGAGGGGTGGATAGAGCGCCCCCGGCCGGCGCGCCGGCCGGAGGCGTCGTGCGGTATTAGATCTTGCCGACGAGGTCGAGCGAGGGAGCGAGGGTCTTCTGGCCCTCTTCCCACTTGGCCGGGCAGACCTCGCCCGGATGCGCCGCGACATACTGCGCCGCCTTGACCTTGCGCATCAGCTCGAGCGCGTTGCGGCCGACGCCGCCGGCGTTGATCTCGACGATCTGAATCTTGCCGTCGGGATCGATGACGAAAGTGCCGCGGTCGGCGAGGCCGGCCTCTTCGATCAGCACGTCGAAATTGCGGCTCAGCGTCAGCGTCGGATCGCCGACCAGCGGATATTCGATCTTGCCGATCGCCGGCGAGGTGTCGTGCCAGGCCTTATGCGCGAAATGCGTGTCGGTGGAGACGCCGTAGATCTCGACGCCGATCGCCTTGAAGGCGGCGTAGTTGGTGGCGAGGTCCTCGAGCTCGGTCGGGCAGACGAAGGTGAAGTCGGCCGGATAGAAGAAGAACACCGACCACTTGCCCTTGAGCGTGGCTTCGGTGACGTCGACGAACTTGCCGGCGTGGAAGGCGGTGGCCTTGAACGGCTTGATCTCGGAGCCGATGAGAGACATGCGATTTTCTCCTCGAGTAGTGAAGGCGCGCGGGAGGCGGGTGGGTCCCGCCGGCCTTCGGGGAAGACGCCGGGAAACTAGAGGGGTTTCACTATCGATAAAAGCGAAAAAAACAGGCTTCAATAATCGAATTTAACGATTATGCTGCGCGGATGGCGGTCTTGCCCACCCTCAGGCAGCTGCGTTTTCTGGTCGCCGTCGTGGACGAGCGGCATTTCGGCCGCGCGGCCGAGGTCTGCCTCGTCGGCCAATCGACGCTCAGCGCCGGAATATTGGAGCTCGAGCAATTGCTCGGCGTGCGCCTCTTCGAGCGCACCAAGCGCAAGGTCGCGCCGACGCCGGTCGGTCGCGAATTGGCCGAGCGCGCGCGCACGCTTCTCCGCGAGGCGCAGGATATCGTCGAGCTGGCGCGCGCCGCCCAGGCGCCCATGTCCGGGCCGCTGCGGCTCGGCGTCATTCCGACGATCGGACCATTTCTGTTTCCGCGCGTGCTGCCGCGGCTGCGCTCCGCCTTTCCAGAGCTGAAGCTCTATCTGCGCGAGGAGCAGAGCGAGCCTCTGCTGGCGCGTCTCGACGCCGGCGAATTGGACGCCGCCGTGCTGGCGTTGCCCTATCCCGCGCGCGGCATGGAGACGATCGATCTCGGCGAGGACGCTTTCGTCGTCGTCTGCCTGCCGGGCCACAGGCTCAGCCGTCTCGCCTCTGTCGGCCATGACGATATGGCGGCCGAGGATCTTCTGCTGCTCGAGGAGGGCCATTGCCTGCGCGATCATGCGCTCGCCGCCTGCGCGCTCGAGGGCGCGCGGCGCAATGTGGCCTTTCAGGGCACCAGCCTGCATACGCTGGCGCAAATGGTCGCCAATGGGCTCGGCGTGACGCTGCTGCCGCAAATGGCGCTGGACGCCGGAATATTGCGCGGGCTCGATCTCGTGGTGCGGCCGCTCTCGGGCGAGGCGCCCTTCCGCCGCATCGGCCTCGTCTTTCGCGCCTCCTCCGCGCGCAAGGAGACGTTCCGCCGACTCGCTCGCGCGCTCGAGGGATTTTTGGCGGAGGCCGCGCCAGTGGAGAAAGCGAAAGTCCCCGCAGCGCCCGTGCGCGGCGTGAGGAAGAGCGCCGCCGGCCCGCGTCGAGGTAAGTGAGGGCTGCGCCGCCCCCTCCCCAACCCTCCCCCGCTGCGCGGGAGAGGGGGCGGACTGCGCGCTTCATCGACTATTCGCGTAGCGATTGCCGCTTCCCTCTCCCGCGATAGCGGGGGAGGGTGAGGGAGGGGGCTCTTCGCTCAGCTCGAACGCTCGAGAATCGCCGCGAAATCCTTGAGATCGACATTGCCGCCGGACGCGACGACGACCACCGTCTTTCCCGCGAAGCGCTCGCGCTCGATCAGCGCGCAGGCGAGCGCCGCCGCGCCGCCGGGCTCCAGCACGATGCGGAAATGCTCGGCGGCGACGCGCATCGCGGCTTCCACTTGCGCATCGCTCGCCGCGAGCCCTCGCGCGCCGCAGGCGAGCAGAATGGGCAGCGTGTGGCGGCCGGGCGTCGGCGCCAGCAGCGCGTCGCAGATCGAGCCGGTGAGCGCGGCGTTGACCTGCGGCTCGCCGCTCTCGAGCGAGCGGCGCATATCGTCGAAGCCCGCCGGCTCCGCCGTGAACATTTGCGGCGCGCGCTCGAAGAGTGGCAGCGTCAGCGCAATGCCGGAGGCGAGCCCGCCGCCGCTGCAGGAGGCGATGATCGCATCCGGCGCAATGTCTTTCGCGCGCGTCTGCGCGAATATCTCGAGGCCGATGGTTCCCTGTCCGGCGATGGTGCGCGGATCATCGTAAGGGTGAATGAAGCGCAAGCCGTCCTGCTCGGCGAGGCGGCGCGTCATCGCATCGCGATCATTGCTCAGACGATCGTAGAATTCGACGCGCGCGCCCAGCGCCTTTGTGCGCTCGAGCTTCACACGCGGCGCGTCGCGCGGCATCACGATCGTCGCGGAAACGCCGAGGGCGCGCGCGGCGAAGGCGACGGCCTGCGCATGATTGCCGGAAGAAACCGCGATGACGCCGCGGCGCCGCTCCTCCTCCGTCAGCTGCAAGAGCTGATTGAAGGCGCCGCGCAGCTTGAAGGCGCCGATCGGCTGCAAATTCTCGGCCTTCACCAAAAGGCGAAAGCCGATCTCCTCATCGAGCAGCGGCGCCGTGAGCAATGGCGTCGCCTCCACATGCGGGGCGATGCGCGTCGCTGCGGCTTCCACATCGGCGAGGGTGAGCGGCGCGCTCATGTCATTTCCCTTTGAATTTCGGCTCGCGCTTCTCGAGAAACGCGGTGCGGCCTTCTGCATAATCGGCGCTGTCGAAGCAGGCCGCGGCGAGCCTCTCGCAATCTTCCGCCGAGAGCGCATGCGGCAATCCGGCGGCGCGTCTTATCGCCGCCTTTGCGGCGCGGAGAGTGAGCGGCGCATTGGCGGCGATCCCGCGCGCGATATTCATGATCGCCGCGTCGAATCCGTCCTTCGGCAGCACGCGCGAGACGAAGCCCGCGGCGCGCGCGTCCTCGGCGTTGATGCGCCGCGCGGTGAAGAAGAGATCCATGGCGTTCTGCGGCCCGACGGCGGCGACCACATAGCTCATCGCCTCCGGCGGATAGCCGACGCCGAGTCGTCCCGCCGGAATGCCGAACACGCAAGCCTCCGCCGCTATGCGCAGATCGCAAGCGGCCGCGAGCCCCATGCCGCCGCCCATGCAAAAGCCGGCGATCGCCGCAATGACCGGCTTGCTCGATTGCGACAGCGCGTCGAAGGCCTCGACATTGGCCTGCTCATAGGCGCGGCCGCCCTCGGCCGTCGCGCGCACGGTGGAGAATTCCGAAATATCGGCGCCGGAGCAGAAGGGCAGCGACGGCGCGCCGGTCAGCACGATGACGCGCACGGTCTCATCTGCGTCGAGCGCGGCGAGCAGCGCCGGCAAGGCGCGCCACATGGAGAAGTCGAAAGCGTTGCGGCGCTCGGCGTTGTCGATGAGGATGCGCGCGACGCCATCCTCGACGATGACGCGCAGCTTCGAAGTCGAGTCCGTCATGAGAAACTTGCTCCGCCGTTTCGCTTTGTATCGAGAGCGAGCCCGAAGGCTCGCGGTCCAGGGCGCGCATAGGACCGCGAGCCTTCAGGCTCGCATCGCGAGCAATCACGCCTCATCGGCGCTCCCTTGCGCTTCGCTTTTGGCCTTGGCGCGCCAGGCCAGAAACTCCGCGTGATCGCATGTGTTGCGCGCGGCGTAGAGCATGGCGAAGGACGCCATCGCATCGTCGAAGGCGCCGCTCTTGCCCATATAGCCGCAGATGATCGCAGGATCGGCGGAGCGCGCATGGGCGCGCGCCAGCACGCTGCCGCAGAGCGCGGCGTAATCGTCGAGCGCATGCTCCTCGAACAGCTCCGCCACCGAGCCGAGGCGACGATTCTTCAAATGGCGCACATAGAAATGCCGGCCCGTGGATTCGTCCTTGGCCCAGCCGAGGAAGAGATCGGTGGAGGCCTGCATCACGCGCTGGCCATGCACGACGCGCTTGCCCTCGGCGTCGTTCCATTGCGCGGCGGCCTCCGGCGCGAGCCGCGCCAGCACGGAGGGGCGCGCTTCCTTCAATTGCAGGAACAAGGGCTCGTTGTCGGCGGTGGCGAAGAGACCGATGGCGCAGAATGTGCCGACGCTGCCGATGCCGACGACCTTGAAAGCCGTATCGGTCAGCGCATAGCGGCGCAGCAGCGCGACCACTTCTGGATTGAGCGTCGCGCCGCAGCTCGCGAAGGTCGCGGGTATGTCGAAGCGCGTGGCGTCGCAGCCGCCATTGCCGATGTGATAGATGAGCGGCGGGCGCTCCTCTATGCGCAGGCCCAGCGGCGTCGAGTCGAGATGCGGGAAATTATCGTCCTCGCGATCGGGCCGCGTCGCCGCGACGAGGCCGCGCAATTTGCGCGCGAGCCGCTCGTCCAGCCCATCCGCGACATGGACGAGATCGATGCGGTCGCGCCAAGCCTTCAGCGGCGACAGATGCGAGAGGCCGCGCATATGCCGGCGATAGCCCCGCGCGGCGATTTCCGCCGCCTGGCGCGCGCGCTTTTCCGAGCGGCCGGCGTCCAGCGCCGCGACCGCGAAGCTCGCGCAGAGGCGCCGCAGATCGACGGTGAAATCGACATTGGGCAGCGTCTCGTCGAAATCGTTTATGTCGAAGAGCACATTGCCTTCCGACGACAAGAGCGCGCCGAAATTCATCAAATGGCAGTCGCCGCAAGATTGCGCGGCGAGGCCCGGCGTCGGCAGAGCGGCGAGATCCTCCGCCATTATGGAGGCGGCGCCGCGCAGAAAGCTGAACGGCGAATGCGCCATGCGCTCATAGCGAATGGGCAGCAGCGAGGCGACGCGGCCTTCGTCCGTGGCGGCGAGAATTGCGGTGGGGTCGCGCTCGACCGGCGAAAAATCCGCGAGGCTCTCGCGCGCGACGAAGCGCCGCCGCTCCTTGCCGGCGGCGTAGCGCTCGGCGAAAACGAGATGATGCGAAGCCGCGGCTCTATGATCCTGCATCGCAATTCTCCTTGGCGCCGAGCGGCGCGAAACCGAGATGAAGCGCCGAATCTGCTCACTCTCCCGCGTAGGCGGGGGAGGGGCCGCGCGCCGATCTAATCGATTGCCGCCTCAATGGCGCGCGCCAGCGCGCCGAGCCGCTGCTCGATCAGCGCGGGCGTCTCACAGACATAGGAGAGCGCGCGGCGCCGTTCGTCGAAGACGCGCAGATCCCATTGCAGCGCCTCGCTGGCGTCCTTGAGCTTTTGCGCGTCCTGCGTCGGCTTGTCCTGCTCGGCGCGCATGGCCTGCGTCTCCTCGCGCAGCCGCTCGGCGAGCAGCTTCTGCTTGGCGCCGTAGCGGTCGAGCCCGGAGAGCACTTCGCGACGCTCGGCCTCGAGCGTGTCATAGACGCCGGCGAAAAGGGCGGTCAGCCGCTCCTTGCGCTCGGCGCCGGCCGCTGCGGCGAAGTCGGAGACGAGCTTTTGCGCGGTCTCCAGCGGCGTGCGCCGCGCGCTGACGCGGGCGACGAGATCGGCGAGCGCGGACTCGTCGCGCCAAGCCTTCGCGCCGTCGAGCGAGGGGCCGGTCCAGACGCCGGCGACGGCGACGCTCTGCACCTTCACCTGACGGCAGGGCCAATCGCTCTGCCCCGCCGCCTGCGGCTGCGCATGCGCAGCGCCGGCGCAAGAAAGAGCGAGAGCGAGGGCGGCGGAAAGGTAAGTCTTCATGGGGGAACGATCTGCGGCTGTGAGCGACGGGCCTCGTTTACGCCTTTTCGCCGCGCGCCGCAAAGGCGCGCCGATGCGCCCGGGGCCTCGCGGGGGCGGGGGAGGAGGGGCGGCTCGGGACGCTCCGACCCCTTTCGGCCGCAGCGCGAAGAAGCATTCGTGGTTTCGGAGCGTCCCGAAACGCTCCATGGCGTCGGCCTCGAATGCGCGCCTCCTCACACGCTCGCACGACGGGCGCCTTCACGGACGCCCTGTGGCCGGAGCGCTTTGTCCCGCAAGGGGGCCGCGGGGCGCGGGCAGCGCGACCCTGGCCGCCCATCTCAGAAGTTATGCGATAAATCGAGCAATCGCTTTTCCATCAGGACGGAACGAGATCTGATCGTCTTCCCTTCAAATGGTTTCACTTCGCCTGTCGGGCTGAATCCCATCTTCCTCCAAAAACCGATGACCGGATTCGTTTCCACTACGGCCAATCTAAGCGTCGTCGCCTTCAGACCATGGAGGGCGATCCGTTCGCCTTCCCGAAAAATCGCTGCGCCAATGCCCAGGCCTTGCGCGTTTTCTCGAACGGCCAGAAGTCCGATGAACGCCGTCCCGTGCGAGGGATAACCGTTGACGATATCTAGAAGCCCGACAGCCGCCCCTCCACGCTTCGCCAAGAATGCATATTTGTGGCGCGGCTCGAACCCGGGCGGGAGCGTATTCAAAAATTCATGGGCCGCATTTCTGCGTCTCGAGACGCCATCGACGCATAGAGAGTAGTTGGTGAGATCATCGAATATATCGTCTATTTCGTTCAAATCGCTCGAAGTGGCTGGCGAAAGAGATATGGCGATATCGTCTTGCATCACGTCTCCCGCACTTTTGTCGCGAAACAGCTCCACTTGTTTCCGATTTTCGTAACGTCGCATAATAGAAAGTCTTGCGAGGACCGCAATGACCGCTCCCGGCGCCCCTCGGAATTTCAAATTGCGCCGCCGCCGTCGCGCGGGGGCGGCTTATCCCCTATAACGCGTCCCCATGCGGATCATCCCCGTCATCGACCTCAAAGGCGGCCATGTCGTGCGCGCCTTTCGGGGCGAGCGCGATTCCTATGCGCCGATCGTCACGCCGCTCGCCGTCGGCAGCGCGCCGGAGGCCATCGTCGCGGGATTTCTGCGGCTCTTTGCTTTCGACACGATCTATATCGCCGATCTCGACGCGATCGAGCGATGTGGCGATCATGGCGCGGCGATCGAGGCGCTGGCGCGGAGCTTTCCGCAAGTCGGCTTCTGGGTCGATAATGGCGCGGAAAGCGAGCCTGAGGGCTCGCGGTCCGTTGCGGCGCCTGGACCGCGAGCCTTCTGGCTCGCCAATCTCTTTCCCGTCATCGGCAGCGAGAGCCTCGCGCGGAATGTCGCGCCCGATCTTTCGCGCGAGGCGCGCGCTATTCTCTCGCTGGATTTTCGCGGCGATGAATTTCTCGGGCCGCGCGCGCTGCTCGACGATGCGGGGCTCTGGCCGCGGCGACTCATCGCAATGACTCTGGCGCGCGTCGGCGCCTTTGCGGGACCGGACCTCGCGCTTTTGTCCTCGCTGGCGCGCCGCGCGCCGGGCAGGGAAATCTACGCCGCCGGCGGCCTGCGCGACGCCCGCGATCTCGAGGCGTTGACGCGCATCGGCGTCGCTGGCGTTCTCGTCGCCTCGGCGCTGCATGATGGGCGGCTGTCGGCGCAGGAGCTGCGCCGCGCCATGTGATGTGCTCGTCTGATCGCTTCGCGCGGCGTCGCCGCTTCCTTCTCCCCGCGAGCGGGGAGAAAGTGAGGATGAGGGGCTCGGGGCGTTTTCCGTTTCTGGCTCACGTCCCGGCCCTCTCCCCGCGAGCGGCGCTCGCGGGGAGAGGGAGAGCGCGCCGCTGAAACAGAAAGAGGAGCCGCGGGCGGCGGCTCCTCTTTGATTTATCGCAATATCGTTCGCGCCTCAGTCGGCGGCGGCGAAGGGGTGCTTGGCGGTCACGCGCTCGGAGAGCACCTTGGAGGCGCTCGGATCGCCCTTCAGCGCGCGGGCGATGGCTTCCTTCGTGGCGCGATAGTTGAAGTCCTGGATCTTCTGGTCGTCATTGGCTTCCCAATGAATGAACACGCCGACCGAGATGAAGAGGTCGTCGGCCTGCTCGATCGGGATGATCCCTTCGGCGACGCTGTCGGCGACGGCCTTGGCGACGCCATATTGCGCCGGGCCGAACATCTGAACCGCCTGCTTGGCGTTCTTGATCGTCACCTTGTTGAAGAGGATCGTGTAGGGCTTGACCAGAAGGTTGGGCGCGACGACGGCGAGAAGCGTCGTGAAGCCGTCTTTGTTGTTGACGAGCGCATTGGCGAAAGCCGTCTCGGCCGAGCTGCCGCGCGGTCCGATCAGCAGGTCGATATGCGCGACCTCATTGCCCTCGCCGACGAGCGATTCGCCGACCAGCAGCTTGGGGGTCGAGGAGCTGGAGCCGGCCTTCGGAAAGAGGGCGCCCAGAATCTTATCCAGTATCGAAGCCATATTCGATTTCCTTTCGGTCTGTTCGTCACGCCTTGGCGGCGTTGTTCTCGGCCTGCGCGAGGCCCCCCAATCTCGCTGCAACTTCCGTCAGGAAGCCGACTGGTGACGCGCCGACCGCGGATCGATTCGCTTCAATTCGAGTCGACGAAGAGGAGCCGCGGACGGCTCCTCGAAAATCCGGCGACGGAGCGCCGCATCGCAGCGATGCGACGACGCGCGTGAGCGCGCCGACGCTCGCCGGCCGACCGAGCGATGAGCTCAGTTCGCGGCGAAAGGATGCTTGACGTCGTTGCGCTGGGCGACGACATCGGCGGCCTTCGGCTCGCCCTTGACGGCGCGCGCGATGGCTTCCTTGGTGGCCTGGTAGTTGTACTCCTGGATCTTCTTGTCGTCGTTGGCTTCCCAATGGATGAACACGCCGACGGAGATGAACAGGTCATCGGCCTCGGCGAGCGGGATCACGCCTTCGGCGACGGAGTCGGCGACGGCCTTGGCGACGCCGTGCTGCGCCGGTCCGAAGAGCTGAACGGCCTGCTTGGCGCCCTTGATGGTGACCTTGTTGAAGAGGATCGTGTTCGGCTTGGCCAGCAGATTCGGCGCAACGACGGCGAGCAGCGTGGTGAAGCCGTCCTTGTTGTTGACCAGCGCATTGGCGAAGGCGGTCTCGGCCGCGCTGCCACGCGGTCCGATCAGGAGGTCGATGTGGGCGACTTCATTGCCTTCGCCGACGAGCGACTCGCCGACCAGGAGCTTGTTGATCAGGGCCATGTTTCTTCCTTTCGATAAACTCGACTTGTCGCCCACGCGGCTGCCAGCGCGGGCGCCTCCCTCTGTCTCTCCGGCGTCAGGCCGAAATGCGGCCGAGCCGGACGAGCCGGTCGCGAGACCATCTCGCGCGGCGCGAACTCAACCATTTTTGTGGACGTTCGGCAAGATGGCGAGGAGAGAATCGACAAAAAGCGCGGCGACCGTCAGGTCCGCGCAGGCGCCCGGATTATAGCCGCTTTTTTTGAGAGAATGATCCAGCTTCAGCGCGATGCGGAACATGGAATCTCTATCGTGCGCGGCGTCTAGAAGAGAAGCCGCTTCTCGAAAGCGCGTCAAGGTCTCTAGAGCGACTTTTTCGCCGAATTTCCGCTGGATATGCGTGTCGGCAAAAAGTCGTGCGTAAGTCATGAAGAGAAGCAGCGTCACCGTCTCGCGGTCGTGGCCGCGCGCCCGCGCGCCGCGGATCGCCTCCTGGCCCAGCCCGAAAATATCGGCGAATCCATTCGCATATTGCCGTGCGACGAGGTCGCGGTCGGCGGCGAGCGCCATGGCCTCCGCGAGCGAGATTTGCGCCGGTTCGGCGACATCGTGCTGCGACGCCGAGCCGAGACCGGCGGGCGAGGCGCGCAATATGGCGCGAAAGGCGAGATCGGCGTCCGACGAATCGAGCGATTCCAATGTCGCTGCGAGCTTCTCTGCGAGCCCGCCCTCGCCCTCTCGCAATGCGGCGTGAGCGAGCGGCGCGCAGAGGAGAATAATGCCGAGATTGGTATTGCAGCCGACGCGCGCCCAGGTCGCCTCCACCGCTCCGAGGATGCGCGCGCCGACGCTGGCTTCCGCCGCGGCGAGATGCGGAGCCGCGGCGGCGGCGCTGGCGATGAAGTCCTGCGCCTCCATGCCATGGCCGGGCGCATATATATGGACATTGCCGGGCTTGGGCGCAGCGAGCTCGTCCTCGCAGGCGGCGATGAAGACGCGGGCGATTTGTTCCGAAAGAGACTCAGCCATTGGCGCGGCGCGCGGCGGCGCCGATCGCCGCCATTATGTCGCCGGCGATGCGCTCGGCGATCTGATAGGGGGTCACGCTCTGCAGCCCGCTCCAGCCCGGCATGCTGTTGACCTCCAGCACTATGGGCAGGCCGTCGGCGCCGCTGATGATGTCGACGCCGGCGAAATCGGCGCTGAGCGCTGCGACGGCGCGCAGCGCCAATTCGCGCTCGCGCGCGCTCGGCTCGCAGGGATTCGGCTTCGCGCCTTGGCGGATATTGGTGATCCAGCGTCGCGAGCGCCGCCGCATCGCGCCGATGATTTCGCCATGGGAGACGAGAATGCGCATATCCTCGTACCAGACGTCCCGCGGCGGGACGAAGCGCTGCAGATAGAAGACGCCGCGCGCCTCCTCCGTCGTCGGCAGATCCTCCTCGCGGCGGATGAGCTTCAAGCCCCAGCCCTGCGCGCCGAACAATGGCTTCAGCACCAGCGGCGCGAGCCCGCATTCGCTGCGGATGATGCGCAGCGCCTCGGCGCGCGAGCCGGTCACGAAGGTCGCGGGCGTCGGAATGCGCGCGGCGGCGAGCAGAAAGCTCGCGGCGGATTTGTCGGTGCAGCGCTCGATCGCGCGGGCGCTATTGACCAGCGGAACGCCGAGCGCGCCGAGCGCGTGCAGCACGCCGAGCCGCAGCGTGACGGTCTCCAGCGAGCCGTCGCCGATGGCGCGCACGACGGCGGCGTCCGGCAGCGCGCCGTGAAAGCCCGGAATGGCGATGAGCTGCGGCCGGGCCGTGTCGATCTTGCAGGCCGAAAGGCGCACGGGAACGGCCCGCGCGCCATGGCGCGCGAAGCCCTTGATGAGACGCTCGACATGCCAGTCGAGCTCGTCGGTGAAGATCGCGATGCGCGGCGCCCCCTCGCGGGGGCGCGCGGGCTCAGCCGAAAGAGGCTTCGAGCAGTTTTTCGTCGATGGCTCCGCCACGGAAAGTCTCGCCTGTCTCCACTGCCGTCACGATCGCCTCGGCGGGCGAGAACAGGCTGGGGTCGATCTTGTAGAAGTCGCCCTTATACGCTTTGAAAATTTCCGCGAAAGGCCGTCCATAGTCGCGCGAGGTCGAGCTCGGCAGCTTTTCGGCCAGCTCCTTGGCCGCCGCCGCCGATCCACGCACGAAGAGATGGGCGCGGCCGGAGTAGATGATCGCGTCATTGGTGCGGCCCATGGCCGTGACGAAATCCGGGTGAGGCGGCGAGAGCGGCGCCGTCGCTATGCCGTCGACGATATGCTCGAGCGGGAATTTCAGCTCATGCGCCTTGTGCAGCGCCACCTCGAGCACGCGGCCGACCACCTGCACGCTGCCGGCGAGGCTCTGCGTCGGCGCATAGACGAAGGCGAGCTTGTCGGGCGAGACGCCGCAATCATTGGCGACCTTGGCGACCACGGCCTCCGGCGGCGGCGCGCCGGCCTCGAGCACGATGGTCGAGCGATCGGCGGCGTCCTTGTAGGGAAGCTCCTGGAACAGCGCCTCCTTGCGCGCCAGCGAGCGGCCGGGGCCGGAGCCGAGCGCGAAGAATTTCTCATGGGAGAGGCTCCAGCCGGCATATTGGCTGGCGAGGCAGGCGACGACCGGATCATTGCTGGAGACGGTCAGCCAGAAGGGCCAGTTCTTCTGGCCCGGGGCCGGCGAGAGCGTGACCTTGCCGAGGCCGCCGAGGCAGATTTCCGTGAGCAGCAGGCCCGCGTCGATGCCCCCCGCCACCTTGGCGCCGGCGTCGATCAGCAGCTCTCCGAGGCTTCCGCGCGAAACGGCGAGGCGATAGCGCTCCGCGCCCGCGACGAGCCTGTCGACGATCTCGCCCGCCAGCGCATTGACGCTCGCCGTGGCGCGCCCGCTCGTATCCAATGTCCCTGTCACGTCTTTTGTCCTCGATTGGGAGACCGGCTCCCCGCGCCGGCCGAAATTGCGGCGCGACTTTACTAAGCTTTCGTCCCGGGCGAAAGCCGCGCCGGGCGAAAGGCAAGAGCAATCGGGCGAACGCCGAGAGTGGCGCGTCACCCTTCAGGGGCCATCGAATGCACACATGCTCCTCGCCCCCGCGGCGTTTTGCCCCCCCCCCCCCGCGGCGTCTTGGCCGGGCTCGTCCCGGCCACCCACGCCAGGACGCCGAGGGGTCTTGAAAGTTCGGCGTGACGCCGAAGCTCCGGTGGGCGCCCGCCGGGGGACGAATCCGTCGTCGGTGGGCGCTTTCCTATGGTTTCGCAGCTACTTGGCGTGGATGGCCGGGACAAGCCCGGCCAGGACGGCTGCTGCGTTTCGCAATGTGTGAATTCGATAGACCTCGAGGGGGGAGGTCGAGCGCCGAAGGCGCTCGGGAGAGGGTCACGCCCCGCTGTCATTCCCCCGTCAAGAGACTCACACGAGAGCATTACACGCGCCTGCTAGAAGAGGGCCGTGATGCGGCGTCCGAGGGCTTACTCTTCTCGAGGAGAAGCGCAAATGGCCGACAATATCGCGGAAAAGTCCGGCGAGGCCGGCAAGAAGGACAATAATACGGGCAAGCTGATCGCCGGCGGCATAGCGGCGGTCATCGGCGGAGTGGTGGGCTATGGCCTGTTGGGCGGCCCGGCCATCATCGCCAGCGCAGTGGTTTTCGGTCTCATCGGAGCGGCGCTGGGCTCCGTGTTCGATTGATCGCGTCGGTTGCGTGTGGCGTCGCGAGTCGCCGCCCTTCCGGCGGTCGTGCGGAATTCTAGGACGTAGTCATTTCCCCTTCAGGTCTCGGCCCCACGTTCGCCCGTGGGGCCGTTTTTTTGCTCAGGCGGCCTGCAGCGCGGCGATGTCGCGGCGAGCGGAGGCCAGCGCCTCCTCCTTCTGCGCCGGGCCGAGGCCGACGCCCTCGGCGCGCACGAAGGCGAAATCGGCGACGCCGAGATTGCCGAAGGTCGTGCGCAGATAGGCCTCTTGATGGTCCTGCGCGGAAAGCGTCTCATTCCCGGCATAGAGGCTGCCGCGCGTCGAGACGACGATGAGGCGCTTGCCGGTCACGAGGCCCTTGAGCCCGTCGGCCGTATAGGTGAAGGTCTTGCCCGGCACGACGAGATGGTCGATCCAGCCGCGCAATTGCGTGGGGATGGAGAAATTATACATGGGCGCGCCGATCACGACGATATCTGCGGCGAGAAACTCCTCCAGAATCGTGCGGGCGGTGGCAAGCTCGGCCCGCAGCGCCGCATCCTCCGGCTCCGCGCCGGCTCCGCGGGCGAAGAAGAGAGCGCTGGAGAGAATGGGCGGCGCCACGGCGGCGACGTCGCGATAGGCGACCTCGAGCCCGGGGATATCGCCGCGCAGCTTCTCCACCAGCTCGGCGGTGAGGCGGCGGCTGAGCGATTTCTCTCCCATAATGCTCGAGTCAATGTGCAAAAGGCGCGTCATGCGGCTCGCTCCTGGTATAAAGTGGTAACTTAGGCTAGCTTGCTTCCTATCGGCGCGGCGCGCAAGGAGGCACATTTTTGGAACGGGGTCACATTCATGTTCCCGCCCAATGCGGGCGCATTGCGGCCATTCTATCGCGGATCGGCGACAAATGGACCGTGCTGGTCGTCGAATCGCTCGGCGAGGGGCCTCTGCGCTTCAACGAGCTGCGGCGTCGCATCGGCGGCATATCGCAGCGCATGCTGACGTTGACGCTGCGCGCGGCCGAGCGTGACGGCTTCGTCACGCGCAGTGTCTATCCCACTATACCGCCCCGCGTCGATTACGAGCTGACGCCGCTCGGCCACTCTCTGCGCGAGCCGCTGCATCGGCTCGGCGATTGGGCGCTCGAGCATGTCGAGACGATCGAGGAGTCGCGCCGCCGTTTCGACGGGCAGGCGGAAAAGCAGGCCGCGGCGAGGCCGCAGCGCGCTGCCGGCGCGTGAGCGCGCCAGCGCGCCCTTCATCCTTTGCGCTTTTGCAAAATTCATGTGCAATGCAGCGCGAATGAGATTCGTCGGAGTGAGAACAGAGTGACCGAGCGTCCGCAGACCAATGTTTCCCATGGCGCCGCCGCGCTCGTCTTTCTGGCCGCTGCGGTGGTTCTCGCCTTTCCTTGGGCGTCCGGCCGCGTCACCGTCCCTTGGGACGCCAAGGCGCATTTCCAGCCGCAATTCGCCTTTCTCGCCCATGCGCTGCATTCCGGCCAATCGCCCTTCTGGACGCCCAATGTCTTCGCCGGCTCGCCGCAGCTCGCCGATCCGCAATCGCTGATCTTCTCGCCCTTCTTCCTCATCGCCGCCTGGCTCGTTCCCGAGCCCTCCTTCGCGCTCGAGGACGGCATCGTCTTCGCGATGCTGGCGATGGGCGGGCTCGCCTTCATCGCCTATTTCCGCGACCGCAAATTTTCGGCGGAAGGCGCGCTGCTCTGCGCGCTGGCTTTCGCCTTCGGCGGCTCGGCCGCCTGGCGCATTCAGCATACGGGGCAGGTGATGAGCCTCGCCTGGTTCCCGGTGACGCTCTTTCTGCTCGCCCGCGCGCTCGATCGCCGCTCGGCGCAATGGGGCGCCTATGCCGGCGTGGCGGCGGCCTTTCTCGTGCTCGGCCGCGATCAGGTCGCTTTTCTGGAAGTGCTCGTCCTCTCGGCCTACGCCGTCTTCCGCGTCTTCTCGGATGATGCGAAGATTTCCACCGCCGTCGCGCCGCTCGCGGCCGGCGCCGCCTGCGGAATCGCTATCATCATCGTTCCGCTGCTGCTGACGATGGAGCTGGCGTCGCAATCCAATCGGCCGGCCATCGATCTCGAAGGCGCCTTGCGCGGCTCGCTGCATCCAGCGGCGCTGCTCACTTTCGTCTCGGCCAATCTCTTCGGCACGGATGGTCCGCTCGCGAATTTCTGGGGACCGCCGGCGGCGGTCTTCGGCTCGCCGGATCTCTTTCTCGCGCGCAACATGTGCGATGTCTACATTGGCGCGCTGCCGCTGCTCTCGCTCATCGCGCTGACGCGCCACGGCCTGCCGTCCAATCGCGAGATCAGCTTTTTTTCCGCCGCGGCGCTGGCGCTGCTGCTCTATGCGCTCGGCCGCTTCACGCCGGCCTTCGCGCTGATGCTCCACATACCGGGCGTCGATCTCTTCCGCCGCCCGGCGGACGCGACCTTCCCGCTCTGCGCCGTGCTCGCCATTCTCGCCGGCTTCGGCCTCAATGTCGTCGCCAATGCGCCGAGCAAGCCGCCTTTGCGCTATCTCGCGGCGGCGCTGGGCGTTCTATTCGCGCTCGCCATTGCGCTCGCCTGGAGCAAGGATCATCTTTCCGCAGCGCTCCTGCCGCTCGCGCAGAGCGCCGGCTTCGTGGCGCTCGCCTTTCTCATCATCGCCTTCGCGCCGCAGCTCGCGACGCGCCGCTATGCGCTGCTCGCCGCCGTCGGCGCGACGATGACGCTCGATCTCGCCGTCAACAACGGCCCCAATGAATCGACGGCGCTGCCGCCGCAGAATTTCGACGTGCTGCGCGCCGATACGCAAAACGACACGATCGCTCTCCTGCGCGCGCGTCTCGCGGCGACGGCGGCGCCGGATCGGCGCGACCGCGCCGAGCTCGCGGGCATTGATTTCCACTGGCCCAACGCCTCGCTGGTGCATGGCTTCGATCAGGAGTTCGGCTACAATCCGGTGCGCCTGCGCCTGCTCGAGGATGCGACCGGCGTCGGCGATCATCTCGCGCTGCCCGACCAGCGCGTCTTCTCCAAGCTCTATCCCTCCTATCGCTCGACGCTCGCCGATCTCATCGGGCTGCGCTTCATCGCGACCGGCGTTCCGATCGAGCAGATCGACAAGAATTTGAAGCCGGGCGATCTCGAATTCATCGGGCGCACCAAGGACGCCTATGTCTATGAGAACAAGCGCGCGCTGCCGCGCGTGCTGCTCGCGACCTGCGCCACGCGCGTCGATTTCGCGCAGATGATCGAGGATGGCGTTTGGCCCGATCTCGATTACCGCGCCAGCGTTTTGCTGGAGGAGCCGCCCGTCTGCCGTCATTCGCGGCCGGAGGAGGGCGAGGCGAGCGGCGCGCGCATCCGCTCCTATGGCAATACGGAGGTGGTCATCGACGCCGACGTTCCGCGCGGCGGCGGCTATGTGGTGCTGAACGATATTTTCCATCCGTCCTGGACCGCGGAAATCGACGGCGAGCCGGCGGAGATTCTCCGCGCCAATGTGATGTTCCGCGCCGTCGCCGTGTCGCAGGGCAAGCATGAGGTGCGTTTCGTCTATCGTCCCTTCGACGAGCTGTGGCGGCGGCTGACGGGGCGGACGCAGTGATTTTATTCATTCATTTCACCGAGGCCATAGATGCGGAACAGGTTTCTTCTGCGCGCGTCCGCTCGTCTGCTCGCGCCCTATAAAAGGCAGGCTCTCGCCGCGGCGCTGACGGGCGGCGCGTCGAGCCTCGCGACGGTCGGCGTTCTCGCCATGATCGAGCGCGCCCTCGGCAATGGCCTCGCCGCCGCCGAGATCGCGATTTTCGCGGGGCTCTGCGCGACCATTCTCGCAGGCGAAATCGTCGCGAACCGCGCGAACAGCGAGGTCGTCCAGGGCGCCGTCGCCGATCTTCGCAAGGAGCTTGTCGACAAGATTCTCTGCGCGCCGGTCGCGGCGCTCGAGCGCTTGCAGCGGCATCGCATCGTCACCGCGCTCAATCACGACGTCGATGAAATCTGCCAGTTCGTGCGCGGACTTCCCTTTCTCTTCGTGTCCGTGCTCACCGCGCTCGGCTGCGCGGCCTATCTCGTCTTTTTGTCCTGGCGCCTCGCGCTGGTCGCCGTCGCCTTCGCCGGCCTGCCGATCTATCTCATGCGGCGCGCCCTTTCGACGGCCTTCGTGCTATTCGACGCCGAAAGACGCGCGCGCGACGAGCTGCAGAAGGATTATGACGCGCTGATCGAGGGCGCGAAGGAGTTGCGCCTCAATCGCGCGCGGCGCGCTGTTTTCCGCAATGATCGGCTGTTTGCGCGGATCGAGCGCATACGCGATCTGACCACCCGCAATTTCGTGATCTTCTCCACTGTCGAGGCGATCGACACGACCTCCATCTTCATCGTCATCGGCGGGCTGACCGCCGCGCAATCGGCGCTGGGGGAAGCGCCCGCCACGACAGGGACGTTCATTGTCGCGCTTCTCTATATGCGCGCGCCCATCAATGCGGTGATCGCCCATGTCGCGATGTTCGGCCGCGCCGCGACCTCGTTTCGCCGCGTCGTCGATCTCTCCGAGAGCTTCACGACGGCGGAGCCGCGGCTCGTCGAAAGCGCAGCGCAGCCGCCTTCGCCTTTCGTCGGCTCGGTGGAATTGCGCGGCGTGACCTTTCAATATTCGCAGGAGGAGAATGTCGCCGGCTTCACGCTCGGCCCGGCGGATTTTCACATTCGCCCCGGCGAGATCGTGTTCATCGTCGGCGAGAATGGGGGCGGCAAGACCACGCTGCTCAAGCTCATTCTCGGCGTCTATTCGCCGACGAGCGGCGAAATTCTCGTCGATGGCCGGCCAGTCTCCGACGACGAGCGCGACGATTATCGCCAGCTGTTCTCCGCCGTTTTCTTCGACTATTTTCTTTTCGATGATGTGAGCATCTCGCAGGAGTCGGCCGCCGCGGCGCAGGATTATCTCGCGCTCATGGAGATTTCGGAAAAGACCGCGATCGAGAATGGCGTCTATACGACAACGGCGCTCTCCGCCGGCCAGCGCAAGCGTCTCGCGCTCGTGTCCGCTTTCGCCGAGGGACGGCCGGTGATGGTATTCGACGAATGGGCGGCGGAGCAGGACCCGGCGTTTCGCCGCGCTTTCTATCGCGAGATTCTTCCCGATCTGAAACGGCGCGGCAAGACGCTCGTCGTCATCTCGCATGACGACCGCTATTTCGACGCCGCCGACCGCATCGTCACGATCAGCGGCGGAAAGATTTCCGCAGAAGCCTGACGCCGCTCACGAGTCCAGCCAGCCGGCGAGCTCCCGCCGCGCGATCGTCTCCAGCGCGCGCAATCCATCGTCGCTGTCGTTGAGGCAATCGAGCCGCGCGAATTTTTCGCCGCCGGCTGTCAAATAAGAATGGCGCAGCTCGACGCCGATCTCCTCGAGCGTCTCCAGACAATCGGAGACGAAGCCCGGCGTCAGCACGGCGACGCGTTTTACGCCGCTCTGCGCCAGCTCCTGCAGCACATTGGCCGTATAGGGGCCGATCCATTGCGCGCGGCCGAAGCGCGATTGAAAGGCGAGGCGCAAATGCTGCGTCGACATGCCGAGCGCGGCGCGCAGACGATCGTATGTCGCCTCGCAATGGCGGCGATAGGGATCGCCGCGGTCGATCTGCGCTTGCGGCAGGCCGTGGAAGGAGGCGATCAGAACATCCGGCGTAAACTCCAGCGCAGCGAGCTGCGCGCGCGTCGAGGCGGCGAGCGCTTCTATATAGGCGGAATCGTCATAGAAGGGCGGGACGATGCGCAATGTCGGCTGCTCGCGCAACAGAGCCAGCGCGCGCGCCGCATCGTCGAAGACGGAGGCCGTCGTCGAGGCGGCATATTGCGGATAGAGCGGAAACAGCAAGATACGCTCGCAGCCCTCGGCGCGCAGCGCGTCGATCTTCTCGCCGATGGACGGCCCGGCGTAGCGCATGGCGAAATCGACGACGACATTCTGCTCCGCGAAGCGGGGGGCGAGCTTTTCCGCCTGCGCGCGCGTGATCGTCTTCAGCGGGCCTTCGTCGCGCTCATTGTTCCAGACGGAGCGATAGGCGCGCGCCGAGCGGCGCGGCCGAAAGGTGAGCACGAAGCTCTCGAGAATGGGGCGCCACAGCAGCGGCGGCAGATCGACGACGCGGCGATCCGACAGAAACTCGCGCAAATAGCGCCGCACCGACCAATAATCGGCGCCCTGCGGCGTGCCGAGATTGACGAGCAGAAGTCCGATGCGAGACGCGCTCATGCGATGATCTTTTCCAATGCCGCCAGCTCCGCCGCCTCCATGGAGAAGCCATTCTCCTCGGCCGGAAAGCGCCCCTCGCGAACGTCCTGCGCATAAGCGGCGACCGCCGCGCGCAGCGCCGCGCCCAGCTCGACATAGCGGCGATTATGCTTGAAGTCGCGCGTTCCCAGCGCCGCGAGATCATGCACGACCAGCACTTGCGCGTCGCAATCGGCGCCCGCGCCTATGCCGATCGTCGGCGCGCGCAGACGCTCTGTGATCTTCGCCGCGAGCTCGCGCGGGATCAGCTCGAGAACGAGGAAATCGGCGCCCGCCGCATCCAGCGCCAGCGCGTCGGCGAGCAGCTTGGCCGCCGCTTCCGCCGTCTTGCCCTGGCGGCGCTTGCCCTCCTGATGCTGCGACTCGAGCCCGATGTGGCAGCACACCTCATAGCCTTCGCGCTTCAGCGCGCGCACGATGCCAGGTCGCGCGCCTTCGAATTTCACGCAATCGGCGCCGGCCTGCGCGAGACGCGCGGCGCTGGCGAGCGCTTGCGCCTCGCTGTCATAGGTGGCGAAGGGGAGATCGCCGATGAGATAGACGCCCGGCGCGCCGCGGCGCACGGCGGCGATGTGATGCGCCATATCGTCCAGCGTCACCTCGCGCTCGCTGGCGTAGCCCAGCACATTTGTGCCGACGCTGTCGCCGATCATGACGATATCGACGCCGGCCTCCGCCTCGAGCCGCGCGGTCGGCGCGTCATAGGCGGTCAGCACGACGAATTTCTCGCCGCGCTTTTTTATCTCGACGAAACGGCCGGCCGCCATCTTCGCTCACCTTCCTCGATCCGCGTCAGGCGCTCTATAGAGCAAAGGCGGCCGCAGAAAAAGCGTTCAGCGCGCGCAGGCTTGCGGCGGCAGCGGCAGGCGTATGTCCTGCAGCTCGTGGGTGCATTTGTCGCAACCCGCGAGCAGCGCATAGGCGGCGACGAGACCGGCCAGAATGCAGAGCTTGCGCATGATCGTCTTCCTCGAGACTCCGCCGCCGTCGCCGCCACGATAGCGCCGTGCGGGTTAATAGCTCGAGAAGGGCGCCGCTGTCATTTCAGCACGACCACGCGGGTTCCGACCTTCACCCGATCATAGAGATCGGCGACGTCGCGATTGGTCATGCGGATGCAGCCGGAGGAGACCGCCTCGCCGATCGTGTCGCCCTCATTGGAGCCGTGGATGCGATATTCGCTGGAGCCGAGATAGAGCGCGCGCGCGCCGAGCGGATTGTCCTGGCCGCCCGCCATATAGCGGGGCAGGTCCGGCCGGCGCTTCAGCATGGCGGCGGGCGGGCGCCAATCGGGCCATTCCTTTTTGGCTGTGATCGTCTTCACGCCGGACCAGGTGAAGCCCTCGCGGCCGACGCCGACGCCATATTCGATCGCCCTTGTGGGGCCGAGCACATAATAGAGCCGCCGCTCCTTGGTGGAGACGACGATCGTGCCCTTCTTATATTGCGGATGGCTCCACACGACCTCCTGGCTCGGGATCGACTGCAGGCGGAAGTTGTTGACGAAATCCGCGACCGGGCCGCGATCGAAGGGATTGGCCGCCTGCGCGCTCTCCGAAAGGACGAGGCCGAATGCGATAGCTCCCGCGCAGCGCGCCCAGGTCGAGATCATGCCCATTGCTCTCCGTTCCGTTTACGTCCGCGTCGTTTCTCGGGAGCAAATGCGGCCGAAATGGGATGGCGCGGGGCGCGAAAGAATTTCATCGTTCCGATAAAGTGAGACTCGACGAGAAGCCGAAAGTCGTGATTTAATTTTGCACAGCCGTCGTCGAGGCTTCGAGGACGGAACGGCGCGTGAGAGGCCGCTCGCCGCAAGGCGAGACGTCTTCGCGGCGCGCATTTCAAGATTTCCTATCCGATCGAAGAGGCGAATACGCCCAGACTGCGAGGCGCGCCATGGATTTGAAGAAGATCGCGGCTTCCGCGGCGCCGGCGAAGCTCGGCGATTATCTCTCCGCCGAGACGGCGAAGGCGCCCGCCCATGTTCATAGCGGCCATGGCGGCGAGAGCGTGCGCGAGCAGCTCTACGACGGCCATAAGATCGTGATCCGCACGCATTACGAGATAGAGGTGGACGGCAAGCCGCTCGTCGCGCCGATCGGCGTCGACGATTCCGGCCAGGTGCATTGCCATTCGCTGCCGAATTACCAGACGCTGTCGGCGGTCGACATGGTGAAGGCGCTGATCGACAATTTCCCCGATGATTTTCCAAAGCGCGCCGCCCGCAAGCCGGCCGCCGCCAAATTCGCGGCAGCCAAAAAGCCGGCCGCGCCGAAAAAGCCCGCCGCGCCCAAGCATCAGCATTGATTTTTATTCCGCCGGGAGCGCCCGATGGCCGTCACGCGCAAGAATATCCTGACCGACCGCGCCATACGCGACAAATTCATCGACGGCGTGCTGGCTTTGAAGCTCGAGCCCTCCGGCCGCAGCACCGCCGATTTCGGCATTCCCGGCCGGGCGCAGCCGGTCAGCACCTATGATCTCTTTGTCGTCTGGCATCACACGGCGATGATGCGGCTGACGCCCGCCGGCAACGCCGCGGGGCGCAACGCCGCGCATAGGGGGCCGATCTTCGCGCCCTGGCACCGCGTCATGCTGCTGCTGCTCGAGCAGAATTTGCAGCGCGTGCTCGGCGATGCGAATTTCGGCCTGCCTTATTGGGATTGGGGCGCCGACGGCGATCTGCCGGCCGCGCGCCAGACCGCCGCGGATATTTGGAAGGCGGATTGCCTCGGCGGGCAGGGGAGCCCGGTCTCCACAGGCCGTTTCGCTTATGATCCCAATGACGCCAAATCCTTTCGCGTGCGCGTCGTCGCCAACGCCTCCGGCGCGCTCGGCTCGGTGAACCGGGGCCTGCGGCGCGTCTTCGCGGCCTCCGGCGCGCCGCAATTGCCGACCAGCGCCCATGTCGCCAATGCGCTCGCGCTCGGCTCTTTCGACGCGCCAAATTGGGACCCGTCCTCGGCGGGCTTTCGCAATCGGCTGGAGGGCTGGACGGCGGACCGCGGCGGGCAATCGCCCTGGCTGCACAATCGCGTCCATGTCTGGGTCGGCGGCGACATGTCGCCCTCCACCTCGCCCAATGACCCGGTGTTCTACCTCAATCATTGCAATGTGGACCGCATATGGGAGGCCTGGCTCGCCCGCTACGGCCGCAGCTATGTCCCATCGCAGACGGAGGGCGCGGCGCTCGCCGGCCATCGCATAGACGACCCCATCGCCTCCCCGCTGGGCAGAAGCATGACGCCGCGGCAGACGCTGGACGTCGGCGCCCTCTATGTCTACGACCGGCTGCCGCAGCCGGCCGGGACCGTGTGACGACGGCGCTTTGCGATGAGCCTTCGGCGCGTTCCGTCTCCCGTCCGAGGGATAGCGGCATCGACACCGCGTTGAAGCTTTGGCGGCTTCCTATCGATTGCCGTGCGTTGGGGTCGCTGGCGACCAGTCTGGGCAATAATTCGAACTGAGAAATTGCCCGGCGGCGAGAGCGGCTTGCATCCTGCGCCCACGCCGCTATAAAGCGCGCTTCGCGACGCTTCCGGCCGGGGGCTGAACGGAAGGCCTTTGGCTCCGCCACAGGCAGGGTTCGCCCGTCTTCCAGTGTCTCCGCCTTCGAACTTCCCGATCGAGCCTTTCCTTTGAAGGCTCGAAGGGCTCTGCGCCGAGAGCGGGCTCGCGACGATGAGGAAAGGCAAGAGAATGGCTCTCTACGAGCATATCTATCTTGCGCGCCAGGACGTTTCGCCCCAGCAGGTGGAAGCTCTGACGACGCAGTTCAAGGGCATCATCGCCTCGCTCGGCGGCAAGGTGACCAAGACCGAATATTGGGGCGTCAAGTCCCTCGCCTATCGGATCAAGAAGAACCGCAAGGCGCATTTCACCCTTCTCAACATCGACGCCCCGCCCGCGGCTCTCGCCGAGGTCGAGCGTCAGCAGGGCCTGAGCGAGGACGTTCTGCGCTTCCTCACCCTGCGCGTCGATGCGCTGGAGGAAGGCCCCTCCGCCCAGCTGCGCAAGCGTGACGACGACGACCGTGGCGACCGCCGCGGCCCCGGCGGCCCGCGCCCCGACCGTGGCGATAGAGGCGACCGTGGCGACCGCCGCCCGCGCCGTGACGAACCCCGCGCCGAAGGAGAGACTTTCTGATGAGCGCTGCAGCCCGCCGCCCCTTCTTCCGCCGCCGCAAGTCCTGCCCCTTCTCCGGCGCCAACGCCCCGAAGATCGACTATAAGGACACGCGCCTGCTCTCGCGCTACATCTCCGAGCGCGGAAAGATCGTGCCCTCGCGCATCACGGCCGTCTCGGCCAAGAAGCAGCGCGAATTGGCCCAGGCCATCAAGCGCGCCCGTTTCCTCGGCCTTCTGCCTTACGTGATCCGCTGAGATTTCGGGCCTTTCGGCCCCGCCCGCTGGAATTTCACGGCCGCGCGACGAGCGCGGCCGTTTTCGTTTCTATTCTGCATTTTTTGATGACGGGAACCTAGAGACGTATTTTTCTCTGAATTAAATCAAATTATAATTGAGCTTTGCTCTGCAAAGTCGAAGCTCATTCCGCCAATAGAAATGGCGTGTGCGAATTTCTTCTTTACCTCGGCGGGACCTCAGGCCAGTATCCGCAAAAGGGAGACTGTATCCGGCGAGACGAGAGCTCGGCAATGCAAGCGGAAAACCGCAATGCAGCCGGATATGACGATAGGAGGGAGAATGTCGGAGGCCGCGACGGCCGACGACTGGCGTCGACTTGTGTTCGATGAGACAGTCGCGGGGTTTCTGCTCGTCGACAAGTTCGGTAATGTCATCGGCGCCAACGCCTGGGCGCGCCGCATGTTCGGCGTCGCCGCCGAGGAGACGATCGTCGGTCAGCCCCTTTCCCGTCTGCTGCCGGAGGCTTCGACTGTCGCCGGCGGCTCGGGCCATGGCTTGCAGGGCGTTCGCCGCGACGGGACGCGTTTTTTGGTCGATGCGCATTTCTCCGCGATCACGCGCGACGGCGAGACGATCCTTCTCGCGACGCTCGTCGATCTTCGTGATGCGAGCGCCGAGGAGACAGCTCTCATCGCCCGCGCGCAGGAGCTGGAACGCGTCAATGAGCGGCTCGCGCGTTTCGCCTTCGTCGCCTCGCAGGATCTTCAGGAGCCGCTGCGCAAGATCGCCGTCTTCGGCGATCTGATGGAGGAGGCGATCCGGCGCGGCGACACCGGCGAGATCGCCCGCGCCAATGAGGTGATGCGTTTTTCCGCGCTGCGCGCGCGCGCGCTGGTGCAGGATCTGCTGTCCTTCTCGCGCATCGTGAACGACGAGCTGGAGCTCGCCTCGTTCGATCTGCGCGACGCCATCGCGCTTTCGCTGGCGGCCTTGTCGCCGACGATCGCCGAGACCGAGGCGCGAGTGGAGATCGATCTGCCTGAAGTCTCCATCACGGCCGACGTCACGCAATTTCAGCGGCTGGTGCAGAATATTCTCGCCAACGCCATCAAATACAGAAAGCCCGGCCGGCCGGCGTCGGTCGACATAAAGGGCTTTTGCGACGAGAGCTCGCTCCGCCTCGCCATCGCCGATGACGGCATAGGCTTCGAGGCGCAATATGCGCAGAAGATATTCGAGCCGCTGAAGCAATTGCACAGCAAGGTCGATTATCCGGGCTCGGGCGTCGGCCTCGCCATCTGCAAGGCGATCGCCGATCGCCATGGCTGGCGCCTCAGCGTCGAAGCGGAGCCCGGCGTCGGCGCGACCTTCTTCATCGTGCTGCCATTGCGCGGAACAGGTTAGATCAGCCGTCGAGCCGCTTGCCCAGCCGTCCGGCGAGGTCCTGCACATATTGCCAGGCCACGCGGCCGGAGCGCGCGCCGCGCGTGATCGACCATTCGAGCGCCTCGCGCTCGATCGTCTCCTGCGGCGCGTCGAGCCCGTGATGGCGCGCATAGCCGAAAACCATGGCGAGATATTCCGCCTGGCTGCAATTGTGGAAGCCGAGCCAGAGGCCGAAGCGGTCCGAGAGCGAGACCTTCTCCTCCACCGCCTCGCCGGGATTGATGGCGGAGGAGCGCTCATTCTCCATCATGTCGCGCGGCAGCAGATGGCGGCGGTTGGAGGTGGCGTAGAAGAGCGCATTGCGCGGCCGTCCCTCGACGCCGCCCTCGAGCGCGGACTTCAAGGATTTATAGCTCGTCTCCGCCGCGTCGAAGGAGAGATCGTCGCAAAACAGCAGAAAGCCGAACGGCTTTTCGCGCAAGGTGGAGAGCAGCATGGGCAGGCTCTCTATGTCCTCGCGATGAATCTCGATGAGCTTCAGCGGCCGCGCGCATTCCTTCTCGCGCGCGATCGTCGCATGCACGGCTTTGACGAGCGAGGATTTGCCCATGCCGCGCGCGCCCCATAGCAGCGCGTTGTTGGCCGGCAGCCCGCGCGCGAAGCGGCGCGTGTTGTCGATGAGCTGATCGCGCTGCCGCTCGACGCCCTCGAGCAGCGAGAGATCGACGCGATTGATCTCCGCGACGGGCGAGAATTCGCTGCGCGCGGCGCGCCAGACGAAGGCCTCGGCGCTGGAAAAATCCACCGCGCGCGGCGGCGGCGGGGCGAGCCGCTCGAGCGCTGTGGCGATGCGCTCGAGCAGAGCGAGCTTGGTTTCTTCCGACATGAGGGCTCCTCGCTACGGCGCGAATGGCGCAGGCGAGGGGCTTATAGCAGAAGCGGACGAAGGCGCCGAAATTCGTTCTGCTCCGCTCAGGCGCGGCGGGCGCGCTTCTTCTGCCGCCAGCGGATCACTACGGTGACGAAAAGCAGCGGACAAAGGAGCCCGCTCGCCAGCACCAGCAGCCGTCCTGTCATTCCGAAGGCCTGACCGGAATGCAGTGGCCATTGCCAGCGCAAAAAGGCGTCGCCGGCGGTTCCATGCGCATTGTCCTCGATCGCCGTCACAGCGGCCGAGAAGCGATCCACGATCAGCGAGCGGGAGTGGATGAACCAGCCGACGCCCGGCACATCGTCCTGATAGACGGTGAACGCGCCTCGCTCGCCGTCGGGAAAATCGACGCGCTCGATGCGCCCTTCCGGCGAAAGCGCCGCGGCCGCCGCTATGGCCTGCAAGTTGAACAGCGTCGATCCCTATGCCTGGATGAAGGCGACGCTCGAGGCGATCGCCGACGACCATCCGCAATCGCGCATCGACGAGCTTATTATAATGAGGAGCTCGGATCATGGCTGATGAACCCGAGATTACCACGAGTGCGTATTCCTTCACCCGAAGGACCCTGTTGGTTGCGAGCGTCAGCGCCGCCGCGCCGGCGTCTTTCGGAGGCGTCGCGCCCCTCGACACGTCCCGTATAGAAGCGGCCGACGCGGCAATGTCCATGTGGACACAATGGAGGGCTGCCCAGGACGCCGCCGACGTGCTCTGCCAGAAGCAGCAAAGCTTGGAAACTCAATTGATGCAGTTGATTCGCGAGTCCTGCTCAATCGACAATACTGATTGCGCCGAGGCGGACCGCGCCGCTCAGGAAGAGGATGAGCGCGCCCGCTGGGCGGCCGCCGATTTGGCTGTCGGCTACTCCGAAGAAAAAAAGAGGAGGAGCGAGCCGCGAAAGAACTCGCCGATGCATTGGCGGCCACGCCGGCGTCTTCCGTCGAAGGCGTGGCCGCCAAGCTCCACGCTGTGCTCCGCGAGGGTGAATGGTGCGAGAACTGCCCCGAATTTCCCTGGCCGCAGGGCCGCTCGGCGCTGCTCGACTTGATCCGGATCGGGCGTCTCGACTCGTTTCCCGAGTTTTGAAGCGGATTGCCTCAGTCACCAATTTTCGAGCGACTACTTACGCGGTTCGAAATTGCGAATGATGCGTTCCTATGCTGACAACATTCGGGTGATGGGTCAGTTTGAATTTCTGCTCGTGACCCGAAGCGGTCATTCACAGCGCTGCTCATGCGAAGCCGTTCCGTATATGCGCCGCCTAAAGTCCGAGCAATCGTTCTTCCTCACCATCGATGATGAGAACTTCACCGTCTCGCAACGGCCGATACGGAATGCGATTCTCTTGGAAAAATGCGATCTCTCTATCGACATCGCTCGACTCCGCGTGATCCGAACGGAAATGAACAGCGATCACGTAGGGCAATAAGCCGAGCCCCTCCCAAACGACCTCAGGGTCATAGCCCGCCGGGACCGCTGTCGCACGATCTACGATATCGAGCCCGGCTAAGCTGTCCCCGACGATAACGGCAGCAGCACTGAAACCTGCATACACAATCTCGTCGCGCCCCAGCGCCGCTCTGATTTGCTTGTCGAACCCGCTTTGCTTCATCGCTCGACGAAGAATGAAAGCGTTGCCTCCATTGATCCAAACCACATCGATGCCTCTCAGAGATTCCTCTAGCTCCGAAGGCTTTCCGAAGAAATCACGCAAGTCGAGTTCCCTTGCTGTGAAGCCCAGGTCACGCAGTTTTTCCGTCTGAGCATTCAACCACTTCATTCTCGCCTCGGGGAGATTGTCCAGGGCATTGACGACAACTACCGCCTCCTTTGCGCCCCGGGCGAGCGCGACCAACTCTTCTGGGCAATTTCCGAGATCGAACGAAGACAAATATAAGCGCATCGTGGAATCTCCGGTATTACACGCGCATATATAGACTGACTGCGGTCTATAAAGCTAAAGCCTAAAAATCGAACAACTTCCGATCACGGAGGTGTCCGCTTCTGGCGCGAGTTCCCCCTTCCCGACGGCGAAGGAGTAACTGTGACCCATCGCTGCCATTCGCGGGGGTGGGGTTGCTTCGTACCGATGAATCGCTCGGGCCTCGCGAGTATCATTGGCGCGATTCTATTGTTGGAAATCGAAGAATGCGCAGGCTTGTATACTCTGTAATCCGTAACCCTCTCCCCTCTGACGCACGGCTGTCCGGGGAATGAGTCGATAGGTCGCGGGCGCATGCCCGGCTTTCCCGAGAGTTTCGGGGTACTTTCTGGTTGTCGAGACTCAGAAAGAAAGAGCCGGACATGCGCCTCGAGAATAGCGTCTTCGTCGAGCTTCTCAAACCGATCGATCGTCGCAGCTTCCAGAAGATCGTGGATCGTCACGGCGGCGACGCCTACGACAAATCCTTCAGGAGCTGGAGCCATCTGGTGGCGCTGATCTTCGCGCAGCTGGGCGCGGTCGTCAGCCTGCGCGCCCTCGTCGCCGCCTTCAACGCCGAGGCCAATGGGCATTATCACCTGGGCGTCGGGCGTTTCGCGCGCTCGACGCTCGCCGAAGCCAGCGCCCGCCGGCCCGTCGCCGTCTTCGCCGATCTCTTCGCTCTGCTCGCCGCGACGCTCGACCGCAAGACGCGGCGCGAGGGAGCCGAGATGCTCCGCCTCATCGACTCGACCCCCATCCCTTTGAGCAAGTTCCATGCGTTCGCCCGCTCCAACGGCCGCATCCACGGGCTCAAAATGCATGTCGCCTATGATCGCGGGGCCGACCGTCCCTATCGCGTCGAGGTGACGCTCGCCAATGTCAATGATGTCACCATCGGCAAGAAGACGCCGATCGAGGCGGGCGCCACCTATGTCTTCGACAAGGGCTATTATGATTTCAAATGGTGGAAGGGCATTCACGACGCCGGGGCGCTCTTCGTCACGCGGCCAAAGACCAACACGCGCTTGAAGGTCGTCGCCGAACGGCCGCTCGATAAGACCCGCGGCGACGGCTTCACCGTGCTCGCGGACAGCGAGGTCGCGCTGGCCAGCAAGGGCGATTCCAAGCTGCGGATGCGCCTGCGCCGCATCCGCATCGAGCGCGACGCGGCGAGCCGGACGAAATCGCCGATCATCGAGGTGATCACCAACGACATGACCCGCGATGCGGTGGAGATCGCCGCGCTCTACAAGGCGCGCTGGGCGATCGAGCTGCTGTTCCGCTGGCTGAAGCAGCATCTCTCGATCCGCAAGTTCTTGGGCAAGAACGAGAACGCCATCAAGCTTCAGCTGCTGGCGGCGATGATCGCCTTCCTGCTGCTGCGCATCGCCGCGCACAGCCACGGCGTCACTCTGCCGCCGCTGCGCTTCGCCGAGCTGGCTGGCCGCTTCCTGTTCGCGCGCCGGCCCGTCGCATCGATCGACGAGCCGCCGCCCAAATATCGCGTGCCGAGCCGGTGGAAGTCCGACTGCCAGATCGAGATGATCTATGCCTGAGTTTCCCCGGACAGCCGTGCCTCTGACGGGGAGAGGGAATAATGCGCCGAATCTATTTTCGTGAGGGGCGTCTGGTGGCGACGACCCTCGTGAACCCAAGCGTCCGCCCCGCATCGAGCCGAAGCATTTCGCTCTCCTTCGTCAGGTCGAAGCCAGCGCCAACTTCGGCGCAGACCTCGTTCCATTCGAGCCAGTGTCGCCAGCCGTCGGGGAGCAGGTCGGCCAGTTCCACTTCGACGAGCCCGGTCTTCTCCCAGTGTCGCCGCCACCACGCCGGGCTGTGAAAGGTGCAAAACTCCCACTCCCAATAGGGGCGCAGGACCTCAGGCGGTCCGTCGGGCTGCTCTTCCTTTACGCCAGGCGAGACGAAGCAGAGGCGGCCGCCTGGACGCAGGAACTTCGCGACATAACCGAGGTAGAGATCGGCCGCGCCGAAGTAATGGTAGGCGTCGAAACTTACGATGACGTCGAAATAGTCGTGCGCGAAGGGCAGCGCATGCGCCTCGGCGTGGATCGGAAAGACCCGGTCCGCGACCCCGGCCGCCTCGATTCGCGGCCAGTTCTCGGAAGGCTTGATCCATAGATCCGCAGCCCAGACCGCGACGCCGAATTCCTTCGCCAGAAAGATCGAACTCACTGCCTTGCCGCAGCCGATGTCTAGAACGCGCATGCCTGGCCGCAAGGGAACCGCCTGGCTCATCCACTCGGCGAGCCAAAGCACGTTTGGGCCCATCCAGGATTCGAATTGCCATGCGGCGTCATAGTTCGCAGAGCGCGGGAACGCCGGCTTCACCAGGCGCGCACGCAGATCGTTTGAAATGTTCAACGCAGTTCTCCAGCTCAAGCGACCCCGCGCCGCCGGAGTCCGCCTCTTGGGACTGCGGGATGTGGCGTCGGGCCGAAAAGGGATTGAGACCGCGTGCCCCCCGGCTTCGATTAGCTAGTAAGACCGGGAAAGCCGCGGATCGCGAGGACGGAGTTCAATGGGCGCTTGCATCTTCCGTCCTCCTCCTGCTGGGCTACAATGACCGCAGGCTCGCACGCGCAGTGGAGCCCGGTCAAGCTGGAACTATCGCGAAAAGCTCGCGCTCCGGGGCACCAATCAAATGCTAAGTAAGAGGCGTCTAGCCTTCGGACCAACGTCCGCACCTGGCGCATAGCCGAATTCAAACTGACCCGCCCCCAACATTCGGCGGCGCACGTCTGACTCATTGGATCATATTTTCCGGTTGCTTTGACTGACTCATTGGAGTAGCATCCTTCATGGCTCGAACCGCTCCGATCAGCGGTGTCGAAACGCCGGAATTCCTGTCGGCGATCCGCAAGCTCATGAGCGACGAGGAACGGGCGCTTCTGGTGGATTATCTCGCCTATAATCCGACGGCCGGCGATCTGATCCCCGGAACGGGCGGCGTGCGGAAGCTGCGCTGGGGATTGGAAGCGGGGCGCGGGTGATCTATTTCCACCACGACGTTGGCATGCCGCTCTTCGCGCTGACGGCCTTCGCCAAGAATGAGCGGGCCGATTTGAGCCAGCAGGACCGCAATGACTTCCGGCAGCTTACGACGCTGCTGGTCGAGGCATTCAAGAGGAGAACGCCATGAGCAAGGTTGCCGACAGCATCCGACGCGGGCTCGAGGAAGCGGTGACCTATGCCGAGGGCGGGGTGGATGAGAGCGCCTATCGCGTCCATGTGCCGGAGAAGATCGACGTAAAGGCGATCCGCACACGCCTGGACATGACGCAGGAAGAGTTCGCGGGCCGGTTCGGGTTCAGCGTCAACACGCTGCGTCATTGGGAACAAGGCTCGCGACAGCCGGAAGGACCGACCAGAGCCTATCTTCTGGTGATCGAGCGCGCGCCCAAGGCAGTCCAGAAGGCTTTGCGAGCCGTGTGATGCGTGTAGAGTGTTTTGGACACCTACGCCAGAACCGCCGTTCGCAGGTATTTTTGCGCTACAGAACGACCAACGGATTTTCTATCTTCTCATCCTGAACTTGTCGCTGCTTCATGCCCGTTTGATTTCGGAAAGAAAGCGAGCGACGGCATGGCGGATGACACGGAATCCGAGCCGGACGACCTCATACCGGCCAACGACAATCCCGGTCCTGATGGCAAACGGGAGGAACCGGACGGGGAAACGCGGCGGCAGTTGAATCAGGTGGCGCTGACCATCGCGCGGCTGATCGGACGACAGATAGCACGAGATCAGTTCGCGGCGCTCACCGCCGCGAACGACAACAGGCCCGAGGACGCACAGAGCGCCGAGGACGAGGAATAGAAGGAACGGAGACCGCCCATGACCCGCGTCGCGCTCTATGCCCGCTATTCGTCGGACAACCAGAGCGAAAGCTCGATCGAGGACCAGTTCCGCCTTTGCCGGGAACATGCGGGGCGCGAACGATGGAAGATCGCGGGCGCCTATCACGACGCCGCCATCTCGGGTTCGAGCGTGATCCTGCGGCCCGGCATCCAATCGCTGTTGCTGGATGCGCAGCGCGGCCAGTTCGACGTCGTGCTGGGCGAGGCGCTGGACCGGATTTCCCGCGATCAGGCGGATATCGCCACGCTGTTCGAGCATCTGCGTTTCGTCGGCGCTTCTATTATCACTCTCGCGGAGGGTGAGATCAGCGAGCTTCACGTCAGCCTGAAGAGCACGATGAACGCCCTGTTCCTGAAAGACCTCGCGATGAAGACCCATCGTGGTCTGCGCGGCCGTGTGGAAAAGGGCAAGGCGGGCGGCGGCCTCTGCGGCATTCCCGGCCCCGTTGGACCGGGCCTGGGGCGACACGAGCATTCGAGGCCACGTTTCGCGCGGCTCCGGCATCCTCAATAATGAACGCTATGCCGGCGTGCTGGTGTGGAACCGGCAGCGTTTCGTCAAAGACCCGGCGACCGGCAAGCGCGTCTCGCGGCCGAATCCGGAAAGCCAGTGGATCAGGACCGAAGTGCCGCATCTCAGGGTCGTGGACGATGCGCTTTGGCAGGCGGCGCGAGATCGGCAGCAGCAAATCTCGGCGATCTTCGGCCCCAACCCTGCGACCACGCGGGAAGGGCGGGAATACAACATCGCCGAGCACGCCTCCCGAGCGCGCCGCGGACCGCAATTGCGCTCGACGTGGTCCCGAGGAGCCTCCCGTCGTCTGGCGATGACCGCAGCCTTCGTCCTCATTCACTGTCCGAAAGGGTCGCTGCGCTCGCGAGCGCAGCAGCTTCGCGCCTGTCATGTGTTTCAGGACAGGGCAGGGAAGTCGTGCCGCTGCGGGTCGGGGCCGGAGGCAAGAAGATATTGCGCGACCTCGGCCGAAGGATCCGAAGGAATCGTGGGCGCTTGCCTCGATGATTCACCGAACGAACATTGATGTGCTTCAAATTCTCATGAAAGCGAAAAATGTCGACGCCTGAGCGATGGAACGGGGAGCCGCTACAGACTTCCTGACGTTCCGTATCTCACGACTCGCGCCGCACTGACGCGCGCTATTGACGCGGGAAACAAAGACGCCCGCCCCAGGTTCTGGGGCGGGCGCAATTTACCGTCGAAGGACGATCGTCAAGCGAGGAGATCGCCGACCACCTTGCCATAGACGACCGTCGGACGTTCGGCGCGCCCGGCGCGCAGATACACCGTCTTCAGATGATCGAGGCCGAGCAGCTGCAGCACGGTCGCATGCAGATCATAGGTGTCGACCGGGTTCTCGACCGTCTTGAGACCGATCTCATCGGTCGCGCCATAGGTCAGGCCGTGCTTCAAGCCGCCGCCAGCGAGCCATTGCGTGTAGCCCCAGGGATTATGATCACGGCCGTCGCCGCTCTGACCGTAGGAAGTGCGGCCGAACTCCGACGTCCACACGACGAGCGTCTCGTCCAAAAGTCCGCGCGCCGCGAGATCGGCGAGAAGCCCGGCGATTGGCTTGTCGATCGCCCGCGTGTTCGCTCCATGGTTCTCCTCGAGCTTGCGATGCGCGTCCCAGTTCTTATTGTCGTCGGCGATGGCGTCGACCGGCCCGGAGACGACCTGAATGAAACGCACGCCGCGCTCGACCAGACGACGGGCGCGCAGCAGCGTGGTGCCGTAGTCCTTGGTGGCGTCATTGTCGAGACCATAGAGCGCCTTGGTGGCCGCCGTCTCCTTGGAGAGGTCGACCGCTTCCGGCGCCGACGTCTCCATGCGATAGGCGAGCTCATAGGAGCGCGTGCGGGCCTGCAGCTCGGTGTCGGACGGCTGCTCGCCGGACTTGTGCTCATTGAGCTTCTGCAACAGATCGAGATTGTCGCGCTGCTGAGCCGCGGCGATCAGCTCCGGCTTGTCGAGATTGAGGATCGGCGACGCGCCGGGACGGAAGGCCGTGCCCTGATAGACCGCCGGCAGGAAGCCGGAACTCCAGTTCACCGAGCCGCCGCGCGGCTCGCGTTTGCCGCTGTAGAGCACGACATAGGGCGGCAGGTCCGGATTGGCGGAGCCGAGCGCATAAGTAACCCAGGCGCCGAGCGACGGCCGACCGGGCGTGACGTCGCCGGTGTTGAGCTTCAGGATCGAAATGTCATGCGTCGCGCCGACCGTGACGCTCGACTTGACGAAGGTGATCTTGTCGGCGTGCTGCGCGAGATTGGGCAGCAGGTCCGAGAACCACGCGCCGCTCTGGCCATATTGCTTCCATGTGCGCTTGGAGGCGAACAGCTTGCCGGCGCCGCCGGAGGTGGTGACCTGGAGCCCTTTCAGGAAGGACTCGGGAACCTCCTGGCCGGCGAGGCGCACCAGCTCGGGCTTATAATCATAGAGATCGAGCGTGCTCGGCGCGCCGTCCATATGCAGCCAGATGACCGATTTCACCTTGGGCGCGAAATGCGGATCCTTCTTCGTCAGCGGATCGACGAAGGTGGCCGCCGCCTGGGCGAGCGGAACCGAGAATACGCCGCCGCCCGGCATGAAGCCGTTCAGCGCCACACCGCCGAGGCCATACCCGGCGTTGAACAGCCATTCTCGACGCGTCTTGCTCATGATGACGTTCCTTTCTTCCAGATGATCGATGCGATTGTCAGAAGCGGTAGATGAACTCATTGGAATTCGCGACCGTATGCACGAGGTCGACGAAGGCGGAGGCGCGGATCGGATTGGTGATGCTCACGTCTTTTCCGGTCGGCACGGCGATCGAGAACTTGCCGTCGGAAGGCTTGGATCCGATGAGCTTCTCATGCTCGTCGAGAAAGGCCTGGAGCAGCGTTTTCTCGTATGCGTCCGGGCTGCGCGAGAACAGGATCTGATAGAGCCGTTCCAAGCGCGCGCCCTCGTCGGCTCCCGCCTCGCGAATGACGCGGCCGGCGAGCGCCTGCGACCATTGGAAGACGAGATCATTATTGACGAGCGTCAGCGCTTGCAGCGGCGTCGTGGTGACGTCGCGCTTGCTGTGCGCCTGCTGCGGATTGTTGAGGTCGAAGGTCTCGAGCAGCGGATAGGGAACGCTCCGCCGCGCGAAAATATAGAGGCTGCGCCGGTTGATCTCGTGCGGATCGTTGGACGCCTCCCAAGCCGGGCCGACGTTGAGATTGGCCGGCAGCGGCGGATACACCGCCGGACCCCCGATCGCGCCCTCGAGACGGCCGGACGCCTGCAGGAAGGAGTCGCGAATCTGTTCCGCGTCGAGTCGCTTGCGCGGGAAGACGGCGAGCAGCTTGTTCTCCGGATCGGCCGCCGCGACATCGTCGCGATGCGCGGAAGATTGCCGATAGGCGCTCGACAAGAGAATCGCGCGGTGCAGCTTCTTGACGCTCCAGCCGCCATCGACGAAGCTATTGGCGAGATAGTCCAGCAGCTCGGGATTGGTCGGCTTGTCGCCGGCCTTGCCGAAATCGCTGACCGTGCCGACGATGCCCTTGCCGAAATATTCGTTCCACACGCGATTCACGAAGACGCGCGCGGTCAGGGGATTGCTCGGGCTGGTGAGCCAATTGGCCAGCGCCGTGCGGCGGCCGGAGGAAGTGGCCGTCGGCGTGATCGCGGGGGTCTCGCCATTGGCGAAAGCCTCCGGGAAGGCCGGCTGCACTTCGTCGAGAGGACGCTCGTGATTGCCGCCGAAGTAGATGTATGTGGGCGGCGCGTCGGAATGCCCGAGCTCGGTCGCCGCGGTGAATGTGTTCGCGCCGCGCGTCGGCTTGAGCTTCTCGAACTTCTTCAAGTCCTCGGTCAGCTTCCTATATTCTTCCCATCTCGCCACGGCCTCCGGGCTGTGTTCCGGAATTTGCTTGTCTTGCGCCGTCTCGCGCAGATAGCCGGCCAAAGCCGTCTGGTCGGTGACGACATCAGCTCGATAATTGACCCAGCGGTCGAGCGCGTTCCACTCGCTCTTCGGCTTGAAGATCGATGCGCGCGCGTCGGGATTATAGCGCTCCTTATAATAGGTCGAGGCCTTTTCTCGGACAGACTCGATGATCTGCTTCTGCCTGTCGAGAATATCCTTGGCCGCGGTCTCGTATTTGGCGAGCGCCTTCTCATAGGCGATCTCCTGCTCGCCCTTGGCGGCGGGGATTTTCTCGTCGAAGGCGGTGTTGGCGAAAAAGGCCTGCAGCGAGAAATAATCTTTCTGCGTGATCTTGTCGGACTTGTGATTGTGGCAGCGCGCACAGCCGACCGTCGTGCCGAGGATCGCCGTTCCGATCGTGTCGGTGATGTCGGTCGTGATCTGATATTTGCGGCCGATGAGGTCGCGGGCATTGGGGTTGTCGGTGTAGCTCGCCAGGAAGCCAGTGGCGACCAGCGCCTTCTGATCGCCGGGCGCGATCTCGTCCGCCGCGATCTGCTCCTGAATGAAGCGCGAATAGGGCTTGTCCTCATTGAAGGACTGGACGACGTAATCGCGATAACGGAAGAAATTGGGCCGCGTCACATCGCCTTGAAAGCCCGCGCTGTCCGCATAGCGCGCGAGGTCGAGCCAGCGGCGCGCCTGCCGCTCGCCATAGCGGGGCGAGGCCAGCAGCCGATCGATGAGCTTCTCATAGGCGTCCGGCGAGGCGTCGTTCACAAAGGCTGCGACTTCCTCCGGCTCGGGAATGAGGCCCAAGACGTCCAGCGTCGCGCGACGAATGAACGCGGCGCGGTCGGCGTCCTGCGACGGAGAGAGCTTCGCCGCTTCGATCTTCGCGAGAATGAAAGCGTCGATCGGCGAGCGCACCCATGCTTTGCGCTCCACCTCCGGGATCGCCGGACGCTGCACGGGCTGATAGGCCCAATGCGGACGCGACGCGCCGCTCGAACGCGTCGCAGGCGCGACATCCGCCGCGACGGCGATCGTCGCCGTGGACGCGCCGAGCATCAGCGCCAACAACACATGCTTCAGTGGCTTTTTCATTTCGTCACCCCCAACGGCAATTCGTTTCGGCGATGTGGCCCCGACAGACGCCTCGGACCATCGGCCGGCGAGGGGATCGAGCCCTCGATTGGCCGGATGCATATTCCTACTAGGATGATATGTTTTTAACAAGCGCTGAATCTCGAAAATCTCTAAATTATGTGACAGTCAAATTAGCCGCGTCGATAATCATCTATAAAACCCTCCGGAAAGAAGGGAATGTCGCTGTCCGCGACCGATGCGTCGTCGTCTCGATCGAGATGCGAGCGCGCTTTTGCAGGCGATGTCATCCCTCGACAGCCGCCGATGAGCGGCGCGCGTGATCGCCTGGAGTAGGATGTGGCAGAGAAACCTTCCGATCTCGATTAGTGTGCGGAAGGCGGGGACGCGCGACGACCACCGATTTGCGAATCACGCGATAATGGCGGCGTCGATTCGACGGCGATTGCGAAGGTCTTCTCGATCAGGGTCGGTCCGCGACGGGCCTGAGCCGGCAATCCAGGGCGATCGCCTGAAGAAGTAGGCGACAGATCGCTCTCGTGCTGAATCAGTCGACCTCCTGTGATTCGGGCAGGAGGTCAGGTCGATGGACGAGAACGGGTCGGATTGCGCGGCTTTGGCCGAGACGACGGTGTTCCTGCAATATTTCAACGATATGCCGGACGGACGGCAGCCCGGCAAGGTGATGTATCCGCTCGACGAGATCTTGCTCTTGTCCCTGCTCGCCGTGTTGGCCGTGGCGGAGGCCTTCAGGAACAGAGCCCGGTCGAGTCCGCGTGAACTCTGATAATCCACATCCTCGACGCTGGCCGGATGGCGCAGCCGACGGGAGAGCTCCTCGGTCTCATAGAGCGCGTCCGGCGCGACGGCGGGCTCTATGACCTCCTCGGGCGCGTCGCCGGGAACGAAATATTTGGCCTCGCTGTCGCGGCGGCGGGCGAAATCGCGCGAGAGATTGATGGCGATCTGCTTCAGAAATGCCGGCGGATCGGCGACATTCTCGAACTCGTCGCGGCGAATCGCGCGCACGAAAGTCTCCTGCAGCAGGTCGAGGCGTGGTCCGGTCCCGCGCGGCGCTGGAAATAGTCGAGCAGCGCGCGCTTGTTGCGGCGAAACAGCTCGCGAAGACGTTCGGATTTCTGAATGGGCATGATCGCCTTTCGGCGGCGGAGCGGCGCGGCTGGAATCGCATGCCGGTTCGGCGTTGCGAGCGCGTCGATGCGAGAGCTTGGAATCGTGTCGAAGGTGGGCGGCTGCGGGCCGGGAGAGCTCTGGCCGCCTGCTGACGCTCAGACGAGCGCCGGCGGCGCGCGCGAAAATTGCCGGAAGCCGGTCGCTCCGGCCACCGGCCGCGCGTCGATCTCCACCGCACGGCCCGTCGTCGCGGCGTCGCGCGGGAGGAGCAGGAGGAGCGTCGCCGCCGCCAGCGTCGGGAGCCCGGCGTCGCCATGGGCGCAGGAGAGCGGGCAGTAGAGGCAATGGCCGGGCCGGTCCGGCGCGGTCGGCGCATGGCCGCCGTCGGGCGCGGCGCCGCAGAGACGGCTCGCCGCGGCGAGCGCCGGCTCAATCGGCGTGGGACGAGTCTCGGAAAAGGCGTGGGCGACGATCTGAATCAGCAGCAGCGCCGCCATCCCCCTGGTGAAGAGGGCGCGCGCGAGCCGCCACAGGCCGGGCCGAAACTTCGCCATAGCGGCAGGGTCGGCAATGGCGGAAGGAGCGTCGAGAGGCAAAACTCCCCGCGGCTGGCGCGGGGAGTCGAATTTTGTCCCTCTGTCGCCGGGGGTGACACAGCCGCGCTTTCACCATTAGTTGCAGACGAGGGGAATGCCACGAAACGATAATGGCCGCGTCCAGCGCGGACGCGGCCATTACGATCTAAGTTTCTCTCTATGTCTCGGTTCTAAAGCGCCTTTTTCAAAGCGCGGAGACTTTCGGCTTGCCGGCGGCGGGCTTTCCCTCCGGCTTGGCGGGCGCCTTGGCGTTCTCCCAGCCGCCGGGAGGCGGCGGCACGTCATTGGCGGCGTTGTCCGGCTGCTTGGGACGGAAGCCGTCGACGAGCGCCTTGGCGGCCGCCATGTCCTTGCTGTCGAGACGGGCGCGGACCTCGTCGCGTTTTTTGCCGGCGTCCTCGTCGCCCTGAGTGGCGGCGGCCGAGAACCACAGATAGGACTGCGTCAGATTCTGCGGAACGCCGAGCCCACGGGCGTAGAGAATGGCCAGATTGAACTGGCTGTCGCGCACGCCATATTCGGCCGCCTTGCGGAACCATAGCGCCGCCTGGTCGTAATCCGGCTTGCCGTCGCCGCCGCCGGCGTGCAGCACGGCGAGGTTGTGCATGGCGCGGGCGTTGCCGGCGTCGGCGGCGCGCTTGTACCAGGTGAGCGCTTTGGCGTAGTCGCGCTCGACGCCCATGCCCTTCTCATAGATGGAGCCGAGCCGGTATTGCGCCGGGGCGAGGCCCTTTTCGGCCGCCTTCTCGAACCATTGGAACGCGATTTTCGGATCGCGCGGGGCGCCGCCGCGCCCCTCGGAGTAGCGCAGGCCGAGCTCATATTGGGCGCTGGCGTCGCCGGCTGCGGCGATCTCCTTGATGACGCTGAAAACGTCCTGTCGCGGCGCGGCGGGCGCATTGGCCGCCGGCGTTCCGATCGCGCCGACCGGCATGGGATCGACCGTCTGCGCGCCGAAACGTCCGGGCGCCGGAGCCTGCGGACCGGGAGCGAAGGAGCCGACGCCGGAGCCGCCGGGCGCGAGCGCCGGAAGCCCGATCGGCCTCGGCGCGGCGGCCGGCGCCTTGGCGGGCTCGGCGGCCGAAACCGTGGCGGGAGCAGGAGTGCTCGGCTCAACGGTTGCGGCGTCCTTGGAGGCGGCGTCCTTGGCGGCCGCATCCTTGGGCTCGGCGGCCGCGTCCTTGGCGGCAGGCTCGGTGGAGGCGGTCGCCTCGCTCGGCTCCGCCTGAATGGCGGAGGCCTGCGGAGCCGGATTGTCGAGCGTGACGCGCGCGATCTGATAGGCGCCGTAGAGCAGCACCAGCACGCCGACGCCGAGCAGCAGCGGCCGGCGGCGGGATTGCAGCGCCGCGCCGACGCCGCCGCCCGCAGCGACGACGCGCTCGGGCTCCTGCTTCTGCTCGGCGGCGATCTTTTTGGCCGCCTTGCCCTGCGCGGCCTTGCCTTGCGCCGCTGCGGCCTGGGCGTCGACAGCGGCCTGCTGGGCGGCGCGGCGCGCGGCCGCGATGAAATCCTGCTGCACGGAGCCGGAGCGATCGTCGTCGCGGGACACCATCGGCTCGCGGCGCGGGCGGCGGTCGCCCGGCTCCAGCAGAATATCCTCCACATCGCCGACCGGCGCCGCGGATTTCACGCGCGCGGCGCGGCGCGGCTCGGTCCCGTCCTTGGCGCGCTGCGGCTCCGCGGCTGCGCCCGGCTTGGCCTTGCGCAGATCGGTCAGCTCGTCCTCGAACATGGAGAGACGCTCGACGACGCGCTGCAGCGTCTCATGGACGGCGGCGAGCGTCTGATTGGTGCGATGGCCGGCCTCGTCCTGGAAATGACGCAGCTCGACCAGCTCCTTCTCCAGCGCGTCCTGCAGGCCGCCGTGAAGCGTCGCATCGCGCAGCGCATCCTGCGCCGCCTCGCGCGCGGCGATCTCGGCGACGCGCATGGTGGAGCTGCGCGTCTCCTCGACCTTGGTGGAGAGCGCGCCGAGCGCGCGCTCTATGGCGGCGAAGGAATCGGCGTTCATGTCGGAGCGGTCGAGCCGTTCCGCGAGCCGGCCGATCTGCTGCTCGAGCGCGCCGAAGGCGCTGCGATCGGCCTCCGGATCGAGCGCCGCATCCATCTTCTGCGCCAGCTGTCCGACCAGCTCCGCCAATTGCAGATTGGCGTCGTCGCCGCGCCGGCGCGCGGTCGAATCGATGCGCGCGGCGAGCTCTGCGTGGACATGGTCGATGCGCTCGGCCAGCTCGCGCAATTGCTCGGAGCCGGCGGATTTCTGCGCGCTGGCGGCGACGGGCTGGAGCCGCTGCTCCAGCTTCTCGATCTTGCGGCCGAGCTCGTCGAAGCCCGGATGAACGATTCTGGCCTCTGTCGCCGCGTCGATCTTCTCGGCCAGCGAGGCGAACAGCCGCTCGAACTGATTGGGGTCGACGCCGGAGCCGCCGCGCTTGCGTTTCACCTCCGCACGCAGCTCGTCCATATTCTTGGCGATCTCGCGCAATTGCTCCGCATCGGCGGATTGCTGCGCGGGAGCGGCGGGCTGGTGGAGCCGCTGCTCGAGCTTCTCGATCTTGCGGCCGAGTTCATCCACAGGATGGACGATCTTGGCTTCGGCCGCCGCGTCGATCTTCTTGGCGAAGGAGGCGAAGAGCTGCTCGACCTTGCTCGCGTCGACGCCCGAGCCGCTGCGCTCTATGCGCGCGGCGAGCGATTTATGGACCTGCTCGATGCGCTCGTTGATCTCGTCGAAGCGCTTGCCGCCGCCCGATTTCGTCGAGATGTTGTCGAGCTTGGCTGCGAAATATTCGAGTCGGCGCTCGAGTGCGGCGAAAGAGCCGCCGATCTCGGTCGAGACGATGGAGCGAATGCTCTGCACGAGCTCGCTCACATCCTTGGCCGTGGCGACATTGGCGCCGACAGCGCTCAGCTCGTCGACCTGCGTGGTCAGCGCGGCGATGCCGGCCTCGAGCTTCTCGATCGGCAGAGGGCGGCGCGAAACCGCCTTCAGCAGCTCGTGAATCTCGCGCGTCTCGCGCGTGATCGCGTCTATGGCGGCGCGATCGGCGCCGCCGGCGGCGTGATGCTCGGCGAGCTTGTCGTTCAGCGCGCGCACTTCCTCATAGAGGACGGCGACGATGCGGCTCGGATCGAGATCGCGCAATATGGAGGCGAGATCGGCGGTGAGCCGCTCGACCGGCGCCAGCACCATCTCCTCGACGCCATAGAGGCGCTGCGCCTCGACGCGCTCGGCCAGCTCGCGCAGCGCCGATTCGACGGCGGCGACGGAGGCGCGCGGCGCGAGATCGACGAGGGCGCGGGAGAGGCCTTCGAGATCGCAGCGCAAAAGGTCGATCTGGGCGACGATGGCCGCTTGCTGCTCGCCCTGCACGCTCTGCTCGGCGCGGGACGACATCAGCTGGCGCGACAGCGACTCGATCGATTCGGCGAGACCGTCGAAGATCGCCGGCCGCGACTCGATCGCCGCTCTGGCGGTGAAAGCGCCGCCCGCCTGCTCCTCGAGCGCGCGCTGGCGCTCGGTGATCTCGGCGACGGCCTCGGCGAGCGGACGCCGCGCGGCGGCGCGACGATCGCGCTCCTGCCGGCCGTCGCGCTCCTGCTTCTCGCGTTCTTGCTTCTCGCGCTCTTGGCGTCGTCGCTCCTCGGCTTCCTCGTCCAGCCGCGCCGCAATTTCGGCGAGCCGCTGATCGAGCGCGCCGAGCGCATTCTCGAACTCATAAGCGCGATCGTCGTTGGAGAGGCTGTCGATGCGCGCCTCGAGCCGGGCCAGCGCATTGCGGATCGGCCGCACGCCCTCATCCGGGCGGGTGGCGATGCGCTCTTCTATGCGGCCGAGCCGGTCCATCACCGCGCCGATATCGTCGCCGAGGCGGGCGCGGCTCGTGTGATTGCGGTCGATCAGCTTGGCGAGGCCGGAGAGGGCGTTGGCCGTCTTGCGCTCGCTCTCGGCGGAGCGCCGCTCGAAGAGGGCGACGGCGTCGTCGACGATGGCCTTGGCGTCGACATCGGCGCGGCCGCGCGGCGCGAGCGAGCGGAAATCGTCTTCCGGCTCCTCGTCGCGCAGGTCGCGTCGCGGCGCGGCGTCGCGGCGCATGCGGCCGCGATCATTGCGTCCGTAGAGACGCGAGCGCAGCGCGCGTCGGCGCGCCGGAGCGTTCGGCTCCTCGTCGTCGACCGCGTAAGACGGCTCGTCGAAATTGGCTTTTTCTTGGATCACGTCATCGAGCCAAGCGGAAAGGCTCTTGCCCGATCGTCGTGCGGCGGCGCGCGCGACATCGCGGGTTTCGTGATCTATACCCTTGAAGCTCCAGGGAAATGCCTCTGTCATCGGATATCCGGCGGGCTCGACCCGTGTTGGCCTGGGGAAAACTGGACGAGCGACGACTCGAGAGGCGCGAATCGCGCCGGAACGCTGTGAGGGCGGGGTACGCCGTCGCCGGGGACTTTCCTTCGAAGAAGGTAAATAAATGGTTAACGCTTGCGCGGAGCCGACCGTGTGGCTCCCCTATTGCGCAGGAAGGGCCGGCTCTCTACCTATTGCTGCGCAGGACGCACGCAACGAACCCCCGATTCGCACGCATTATGAACGACTTGTCTTTCCGCGTCCAAGCGCGTTCGACGTTGCGTTTTCGTAACCGGGGCAGGCGCATGATCGTCGACGAGCCGGCCGACCACCGGGAAAACGCCTATATCGAGATATCACCTAACCGATCCGCGCAGGGAGGGCTCTCATGCCGATCTACAAGGCCCCGGTGGACGACACTCTCTTCCTCTTGAATGACGTCCTGCATTTCGAGCGCTATGGCAATCTGCCCGGATTCGCCGACGCTGCGCCCGACATTCTGCCGCAGATCATCGGCGAGGCGGGCAAAATCTGCGAGGAGCGGCTGCAGCCCTTGAACCGCAGCGGCGATGCGGAAGGATGCCGGCTGGACGCTGCAGGCGCCGTCACGACTCCCGCGGGCTTCAAGGATGCCTATCGCGAGTTCGTCGCCGGCGGCTGGGTGGGGCTGGCGGTTCCGCCCGAATATGACGGACAAGGCCTGCCTTATACATTGGCCGTGGTGATGAATGAATTCGCCTCGGCGGCCAACATGTCCTTCGCAATGTATCCGGGCCTGACGCAAGGCGCGCTCGCCGCGCTGCTGCGGCATGGCAGCGAGGAGCAGAAGCGCCTCTTCGCGCCGCCGATGGCCGCGGGCCGCTGGACCGGCACGATGAATCTCACCGAGCCGCAATGCGGCACCGATCTCGGCCTGCTCACCACCAAGGCGAGCCCGCGCGAGGACGGCTCCTATTCCATTGCCGGGCAGAAGATTTTCATCTCCGCCGGCGAGCACGATCTCGCCGAGAACATCATTCATCTGGTGCTCGCGCGCATCGACGGCGCGCCGGCAGGGGTGAAGGGCATTTCGCTTTTCATCGTGCCGAAATACGAGGTGAATCCCGATGGGACGCTCGGCGCCCGCAACGCCGTGCGCTGCGGCGCGCTCGAGCATAAGATGGGCATTCACGGCAACGCCACATGCGTGATGAATTATGACGGCGCCAGGGGCTTTCTGGTCGGCGAGCCCAATCGGGGCCTCAATGCGATGTTCGTGATGATGAACGAGGCGCGGCTCGGCGTCGCCGTGCAGGGACTCGCGCAATCGGAGGTCGCCTATCAGAATGCGGCCGCCTACGCCAAGGAGCGCCTGCAAGGACGCGCGCTCACCGGCGCGAAGAACGCCGGCGGCGGCGCCGATCCCATCATCGTGCATCCGGATATTCGGCGCGGCCTCATGGAGATGAAAGCCTTCAACGAGGCGGCGCGCGGCCTCGCTCTCGCCACCGCGCTGGACAGCGATATCGCGCATCGATCAGAGGACGCCAAGGCGCGTCAGGCGGCGGACGATCGTCTCGGCCTGCTGACGCCGGTGCTGAAGGGCGTGCTCACCGATCTCGGCTTCGAGAGCGCGGTCAAGGCGCAGCAGATATGGGGCGGGCACGGCTACATAGACGAGAATGGCGTCGAGCAATTCGTGCGCGACGCCCGCATCACCATGATCTATGAGGGCGCCAATGGCATTCAGGCGCTCGATCTCGTCGGCCGCAAATTGCCCAAGGACAATGGCCGCGCCGCAATGGCCTATTTCGCCGAGGTGAGCGACTTCATCGCCCATGAGAGCTCCGACGAGATGAAGCCCTTCGTGGAGCCGCTGAAGGCCGCGCTCGGCGATTTGCAAAAGGCCACGATCTGGCTGATGCAGAATGCGCTCGCCAAGCCCGACAATGGCGCTGGCGCGTCTTATGATTACATGCATCTCTTCGGCCGCGTGGCGCTCGGCTACACATGGGCGCGCATCGCCCGCGCCGCGCTCGACAAGAAGAAGGAGAGCGCCGGCGACGGCGCATGGCTCGACGCCAAGCTGACGACAGGCAGATTCTTCATGGAGAAGATGCTGCCCGAGACGAGCTTTCGTCTGGCGCGCATCACGGCGGGAGTCGATACGCTGATGAGCCTGCCGGCGGAGATGTTTTGACGAAGCGAATAGCGAATAGGGAGTAGCGAATAGAGAGAGACGAGCTATTCGCTACTCCCTATTCGCCACTCGCCCATCAACGGAGCTGCTTCATGCCCGAAGCCTATATCTACGACGCCGTGCGCACGCCGCGCGGTCGCGGCAAGCCCGATGGCTCGCTGCATGAGGTGTCGAGCCTCGGCCTCGCCGTCACCGCTCTTTCAGCGCTGAAGGAGAGGAACAATCTCGACGGCGCGCCGGTCGACGATGTGATTCTCGGCTGCGTCGATCCCGTCGGCGAGGCGGGCGGCGACATCGCCCGCGCCGCGGCGATCTCCGCCGGCTATGGCTATGGCGTGCCCGGCGTGCAGATCAATCGCTTTTGCGCGTCCGGTCTCGACTCGGTGAATTTCGCGGCGGCGCAGATCATGTCCGGTCAGCATGAGCTGACCATCGGCGGCGGCGTCGAGAGCATGAGCCGCGTCGGCATCGGCGCCTCCGGCGGCGCCTGGCCGGTCGATCCGACCATCGCCATTCCCTCTTACTTCATGCCGCAGGGCGTCTCCGCCGATCTCATCGCGACGAAATATGGATTTTCGCGCGATGAAGTCGACGCTTACGCCGTGCAGTCGCAGCAGCGCGCCGCCCGCGCCTGGGAGGAGAAGCGCTTCTCGAAATCCATCGCGCCGGTGAAGGACGTCAACGGCCTCACCATTCTCGATCGCGACGAGCATATGCGCCCCTCGACGGATATGCAGTCGCTCGCCGCGCTGAAGCCGTCATTCGCTTTCTTCGCCGAGCAGGCGGGCTTCGATGCGGTCGCCATTCAGGCGCATCCCGATGTCGAGAAATTGACCCATGTGCATCACGCCGGCAATTCCTCCGGCATCGTCGACGGCGCCGCGGCGGTGCTGCTCGGCTCGCGCGAGGCGGGCGAGCGCCATGGCCTGAAGCCCCGCGCCCGCGTGCGCGCCTTCGCCAATATCGGCTCTGAGCCGGCGCTGATGCTCACCGGCCCGGTGGATGTGACGAAGAAGCTGCTCGCCAAGGCCGGCATGAGCCTTTCCGACATCGACCTCATAGAGGTGAACGAGGCTTTCGCCGCCGTGGTGCTGCGCTTCATGCAGGCTTTCGGCCTCGACGATTCCAAAGTGAACGTCAATGGCGGCGCCATCGCCCTCGGCCATCCGCTCGGCGCCACGGGCGCGATGCTGGTCGGCACGGCGCTGGACGAATTGGAGCGCAGCGGCAAGTCCACGGCGCTGGTGACGCTCTGCATCGGCGCGGGAATGGGAACCGCGACGATCATCGAGCGCGTGTGAATTTCAAGCCTGCGGGAGCGACCCGATGAACCTCGTCAATTTCCGTTTCGAGACCGGCGCCGACGGCGTCGCTCTTCTCACCTGGGACAGCCCCGACCGCTCGATGAACGTCATCACCTTCGAGGTGATGGACGAATTGGAAAAAGTCATCGACGAGGTGGCGAGCAATCCTGAGATCAAGGGCTGCGTGATCGCATCGGGCAAGCCGGCCTTCTCCGGCGGCGCCGATCTCTCCATGCTGCAGAAGAGCGCGGTGGAATACGCCAAGGCCGTGCGCGAGCAGGGCGAGGAGGCTGCGCTGAAGCAGTTCTTCGAAGGCGCGCGCAGATTGTCGCTGCTCTATCGCAAGCTCGAGACCAATGGCAAGCCATTCGCCATCGCCATTCACGGCGCCTGTCTCGGCGGCGCTTTCGAGCTCGCGCTCGCCTGCCATTATCGCGTGCTCTCCGAGTCCGACAAAACCAAGGTCGGCCTGCCGGAAATCAAGGTCGGCCTCTTCCCCGGCGCCGGCGGCACGCAGCGCGTCGCGCGGCTGATGCAGACGGGCGACGCTCTGCAATTGCTGTTCAAGGGCGAGCAATTGAAGGCGTCCAAAGCCAAGGCCGCCGGACTCGTTCACGAGCTCGCGCCGGAGAATGAGATCGTCGAGCGGGCGCGCGCGTGGATCGTCGATGGCGGCAAGGGCAAGGCGCCCTGGGACGTCGAAGGCTTCAAGCCGCCGTCGGGCCGTGTGTTCTCGCCGGGCGGCATGATGGTGTGGCCGGCCGCCAACGCCATCTACCGCCGCGAGACCTTCGACAATTATCCCGCCGCCAAGGCGATATTGCACAGCGTGTTCGAGGGGCTGCAATTGCCCTTCGATCTCGGCCTGCGCGTCGAGGCGCGCTGGTTCGCGCATATTCTGCGCTCCAAGCAGGCCGCGGCGATGATCCGCTCGCTGTTCCTCTCCAAGAACGAGCTGGAGAAGGGCGCGCATCGGCCGAAGGAAATTCCGCCGGCGAAATTCGCCAAGATCGGCGTGCTCGGCGCCGGCTTCATGGGCGCGGGCGTCGCTTATGTCAGCGCGCTCGCCGGCATAGAGGTGGTGCTGATCGATCGCGATCAGGAGAGCGCCGACAAGGGCAAGGCCGTCATAGACAAGCTCGTCTCAGGCCAGGTCTCGCGCGGCCGCGCCACGGCGGCGGACAAGGAAGCGCTGCTTTCGCGCATCACGGCGACGCCCGATTATGAGAAGCTCGCCGGCGCCGATCTCATCGTCGAGGCCGTGTTCGAGGAGCGCGGCGTAAAGGCGGAAGTGACGAAGAAAGCGCAAGCGGTCGTGGGGCCGGATGTGATCTTCGCCTCCAACACCTCCACTCTGCCCATCACCTCGCTCGCCGAGACATCGCTTCGCCCCGAGAATTTCGTCGGCATTCATTTCTTCTCGCCGGTCGAGAAAATGCTGCTCGTCGAGGTGATCCGCGGCAAGAAGACCAATGATCGCGCCGTGGCGACGGCGCTCGATTTCGTGCGCGTGCTGAAGAAGACGCCGATCGTCGTCAATGATTCACGCGGCTTCTACGCCAATCGCTGCGTGCTGAATTTCGTGCGCGAAGGGCAGATCATGCTCACCGAAGGCGTGCCGCCGGCGATGATCGAGACCGCCGCGCGCATGGCCGGAATGCCGGTCGGCCCGCTCTCGCTCAATGACGAGATCGCGCTCGATCTCGCCTGGAAGATTCATCTCGCGACCAAGAAGGATCTCGGCGCAGCCGCCGTCGATCCGACGCAGGAGCGCGTGCTGCATTTCATGGTGGAGCAGGAAGGGCGCCTCGGCCGCAAGAACGGCAAGGGTTTCTATGATTATCCGGCGAGCGGAAAGAAAAGCCTGTGGCCGGGCCTCTCTGCGCTCGCCGACGAGAAGCTCGATCCAGACTCCATAGATGTTGAGGAGCTGAAGCAGCGCTTCCTCGTCGTGCAGGCGGTGGAGGCGGCGCGCGTCTTGTTCGACGGGGTCGTCACCGATCCGCGCGAGGCCGATGTCGGCTCGATTCTCGGCTTCGGCTTCGCGCCCTTCACCGGCGGCACTTTGTCATACATCGACGGCGTCGGCACGGCGGCCTTCGTCGCCATTTGCGACGAGCTCGCACAGAAATACGGCGAGCGCTTCGCCGCGCCCGCCGAGCTGCGCGAGATGGCGAAGAAGGGCGAGAGCTTCTACGGCAAATATGGCGCGCAGGCGAAGGCGGCGTGATGCGTTACAATCAGCTCGGCCGCACAGGCCTTTTCGTCTCGGAAATCTGCCTCGGCGCGATGACGTTCGGCGAGGCGGGCGGCGCCGGCATCTGGGGCGCGATCGCCGATGTCGATCAGCAGGCGGCGACGCGTATCGTCGAGCGCGCTTTTGCGGCGGGCGTCAATTTCATCGACACGGCCGATGTCTATTCCTTCGGCCGCTCGGAGAAGATGGTGGGGCAGGCGCTCGTCGATCTCGGCGTGAAGCGCAAGGACGTCGTCATCGCCACGAAATTCTATGGCGAGACCGGCGCCGGTCCCAATGATCGCGGCGCCTCGCGCGGGCATATAATGGACAGCGTCGAGGCGAGCCTCGAGCGCCTGCAGACCGATCACATCGATCTCTATCAGATCCACGGCAATGATGCGGTGACGCCGATAGAGGAGACATTGCGCGCGCTGGACGATCTCGTCTCGCGCGGGCTGGTGCGCTACATCGGCCTCTCCAATTGGCAGGCGTGGCGCATCGCCAAGGCGCTCGGCGTTTCCGAGCGGCTCGGCTTTGCGCGCTACGAGACGGTGCAGGCTTATTATTCCATCGCCGGCCGCGATCTCGAGCGCGAGATCGTCCCGCTGCTCCAGGAAGAAAAGCTCGGCCTCATGGTGTGGTCGCCGCTCGCCGGCGGCCTGCTCTCGGGCAAATATGGACCGGGCGCGCCGGAGGGCGCCGAGGGACGCCGCGTCTCTTTCGATTTCCCACCCGTCGACAAGGATCGCGCCTGGGCTTGCGTCGCGGCGATGCGCGAGATCGGCGCGAAGCATGGCGCGAGCGTCGCCGAAGTGGCGCTCGCCTATGTTCTCGCCAAGCCTTTCGTCACCAGCGTCATCATCGGCGCGAGGCGCATCGATCAGCTCGAGCAAAATCTCGCCGCGGCGAAGCTGCAGCTCGATGCGCAGGATATGGAGCGGCTCGACGCGGTGAGCGCGCTGGCGAAGGAGTATCCGGGCTGGATGCTCGAGCGTCAGGGCGCCTTTCGCCGCCCTGCGCCATTCGAGCCGAAATGAAGCGGTCATGACAGACGCGCCATCGCGCGCTAAGCTCGCGGCCATTCGCTGCAACCACGAGTCGTCATGCCAATCCTCGCGCTTCCCTTTCCGATGATCGATCCGGTTCTGATCGAGCTCGGACCGCTGCCCATACGCTGGTATGCGCTCGCCTATATCGCCGGGCTCGCGCTCGGCTGGCTCTATGCGCGCCGCCTCGTCTCGCGTGAGCATTTATGGGGAAAGGTCGCGCATCCGTCGCGCGAGAGCCTCGACGATCTGCTCGTCTATGTCGCGCTCGGCGTCATCATCGGCGGCCGGCTCGGCCATGTGCTCTTCTATGAGCGCGCCTTCTATTTCGCGCATCCCGAAGAGATCGTGAAAACCTGGAAAGGCGGAATGGCGTTTCACGGCGGGCTGATCGGCGCGATCGTGGCCATGACGCTGTTCGCGTGGCGCGAGAAGATTCTCGCGCTCACCGTCGCCGATATTTGCGCGACCGTCGCGCCGATCGGTATTTTCTTCGGCCGCCTCGCCAATTTCATCAAGCCGGAGATGTGGGGCCGCGAGAGCGATGTTCCTTGGGCCATGGTGTTTCCCGGCGCCGGCGACGCGCCGCGCCATCCGAGCCAGCTCTATGAGGCGGGGCTCGAGGGCGTGGCGCTCTATATTCTGCTCGCCATCGCCGCGCAGCGCGGCGCGCTGAAGCGGCCGGGCCTCGCCACCGGACTCTTCGGCGTCGGCTATGGCGCGGCGCGTATCGTCAGCGAATTCTTCCGCGAGCCGGATCCGCTGTCGGAGGCTTTGGACAATGGCCTCACAATGGGCATGGCGCTGTCCGCGCCGATGATCGTGATCGGCGCGGGATTGATCCTCTACGCGCTGCGCTCGCAGAAAGTCGAAGCATGAGCGCTCTGCGCGAAGACATAGTGGAGCTCATCGCGCAGGAGGGGCCGATCACGCTAGAGCGCTACATGACGCTCGCTCTGTCGCATCCCACCAAGGGCTATTACACGACGCGCGATCCTTTCGGCGCCGGCGGCGATTTCATCACCGCGCCGGAGATCAGCCAAATGTTCGGCGAGCTCATCGGCCTTTTCGCGCAAGAGGCGTGGCGCGCAGCGCGCTCGCCTGCGCCGCTGCGGCTCGTCGAGCTCGGTCCGGGCCGCGGCACGCTGATGGCGGATGCGCTGCGCGTCGCGCGCATCGCGCCGGATTTTCTCTCCGCGCTGGACGTTCATCTCATCGAGACGAGCCCTGTGCTCGAGGCGCGGCAGCGGCAGACGCTCGCCAATGCGCCGGCGCAAGTCTCCTGGAGCGCGGATGTCGCGCGCATTCCCGATGGGCCGGCGATCATCATCGCCAATGAGTTTTTCGACGCGCTGCCGGTGCGCCATTTCGTGCAGACGGAGCGCGGCTGGAGCGAGCGGCTCGTCGGCATGGACGAGCATGACGCGCTCGCTTTCGGCGTCGGCGAAAGCGTCGAGGCCGATCTCACCGTCGCGGCGCCGGAGGGCTCGATCATAGAGATCGGCGCGATCGGCGCGCGCATCATGCGCGATATCGCCGCGCGTCTTGTCGCACAGGGCGGGGCGCTGCTCGTCATCGACTATGGCTATGCGCAGACGGCGCTGGGCGAGACATTGCAGGCCGTGTCGCGCCACGCCTATGTCGATCCGCTGGAGGCGCCGGGCGAGGCCGATCTCACCACACATGTCGATTTCGCTGCGCTGGCGCGCGCCGCGACGGCGGCCGGCGCGAAAGTGCAAGGGCCGGTGACGCAGGGCGCGTTTCTACGCCAGCTCGGCGTCGTCGAGCGCGCCGAAGCTTTGAAGAAACGCGCGACGTCAGAGCAGCGCGCGGAGATCGACATTGCGCTCGCGCGTCTCATCGGCGCTGGCGATCCCAAGCGCGACATGGGCGAATTGTTCAAGGTCATCGCCGTGACGCATCCAGACATGCCGCTTCTGCCAGGGTTTTTCCAATGACCGAGACGATGGCGCCGCCGCGCGCGCTCGGCGCCGGCAATCTCGCTCTGCCGGGCATTCGCCACGCTTTCTTCACGCGCGCGGGCGGCGTGTCGGAGGGCGTTTACGCTTCGCTCAATGGCGGAGTCGGCTCCAGCGATGAGTCCGCGCGCGTCGCCGAGAATCGCGCGCGCATGGCGCGGCGCCTCGGCGCGGAGGCGCATCGTCTGCTCGTGCCCTATCAGATTCATTCGCACGACGCGCTCTATGTCGCGGAGCCTTGGGCCGAGACGGAGCGGCCGCGCTGCGACGGGCTCGTCACCAATGTCGAAGGGCTGGCGCTTGGCGTCACCGGCGCCGATTGCGGAATGCTGCTGTTCGCCGACGCAAGCGCCGGCGTCATCGGCGCCTGCCATGCGGGATGGAAGGGCGCGCTCACCGGCATGATCGAGGCGACGATCGCTCTGATGGAGACGCATGGCGCGCATCGCGCCGATATTCATGTCGCGCTCGGCCCGGCTATCGGCCGCGAGAGCTACGAGGTGGGCGGCGAGTTCGTCGAGCGGTTCCTCGCCGAGGATGCGAGCTTCGCGCGCTTCTTCGCGCCATCGACGCGCGAGGGGCATTCCATGTTCGATCTGCCATCTTTCATCACGCGGCGCGTCGAGGCGGCGAATGTCGCCTCTTTCGAGAATTTGCGCATCGACACTTATGCGGATGAGGCGCGCTGTTTCAGCTACCGCCGCAGCGTGCATCGCAAGGAGCCCGATTATGGGCGGCTGGTGTCGGCGATCGCGCTTCGGTGAGGGGCGGTCATCGCTACGCGTGTCAATCAGAAACAGGCTTTTTTCGTAAGGATTCGAGTTCCGCGCGGCAGACTTTTTCCAATGGTTGGAGGTCGCGCTGCGCGAGCTTCCACAGGACTGCGGCGGCGACTGTCTCGTAGCTATGCCGCAGCACATTGCCGATGCCGGCCACCTTGCGCCAGGGAATTTCAGGGTGACGCGCCTTCAGCTCGTCGTCGAGATGGCGGCTCGCTTCGGAAATGATCTCGACGCCTCGCTCGACGAGCCATTGCCGTCGCCAATCGGTTTCGAAATCCTCGAGCGAGGCCTCGGCCATGCACTCGTGAATATGCTCTATCGCTTCGATGATGTCCTGCAGGCGCGGAACATTCGAAGAGATCGCCATCAGAACACACGCAATGCGGTCTTTTCGATCCGCTCCCGCAACGCTTTGTGCAAGCTGTCGCGCGTCATGATGTCGACCGGGCTCCCCAGAAGGTCGTAAGCATAATCCTTTAGATCCATCAGCTCGAAAAGGCCGAGCTCGCCTTTTCGATAGTCGAAAAACAAATCGACATCCGATGTGGAGTCAGCTTCGTCGCGAGCGGTCGAGCCGAACAAATAGAGACTGAGCACGCCGAGCCGCCGCAACTCGGCTTCATGCGCTCTCAGTCGTTCTATGGCTTCGTCGCGTCTCATGGCTTTCTCTATCTGCTCACGCCCGCGCCTTCTCCATCATATCGACAAAGCGCGCGAAGAGATAATGGCTGTCCTGCGGGCCGGGGGAGGCCTCGGGGTGGTGCTGCACGGAGAAGGCCGGGCGGTCGGCCAGCGCAATGCCGCAATTGGAGCCGTCGAACAGCGAGCGATGCGTCTCGGCGACATTGGCCGGCAGGCTGTCGCGATCCACGGCGAAGCCGTGATTCATCGAGACGATCTCCACCTTGCCGGTGGTGAAATCCTTCACTGGATGATTGGCGCCGTGATGGCCCTGCGGCATTTTCTGCGTCTTCGCGCCGACGGCGAGCGCCATCATCTGATGGCCGAGGCATATGCCGAAGGTGGGAACCTTCGCCGCCAATAGCTCGCGAATGGTGGGCACGGCGTATTTGCCGGTCTCGGCCGGATCGCCCGGCCCGTTGGAGAGAAACACGCCATCGGGCGAGAGCGCGAGAATATCCTTGGCGCTGGTCGTCGCTGGCACGACGATCACCTCGCAGCCGGCCTCCGCCAGCAGCCGCAGAATATTGCGCTTCACGCCATAATCCACGGCGACGACGCGGAACTTCACGCCCTCGCGCTTGCCATAACCCGTGGCCTGCCGCCAGACGGTCTCGTCCCACTCATAGCGCGCGGGCGCGGTGACGGAGGGCACGAGGTCCATTCCGTCTATGCCCGGCCAGGCGGCGGCCTCGGCGCGCAGCGCGGCGAGGTCGAACACGCCGTCTGGCGCGAAGGCGATGACGGCGTTCTGCATGCCCTTCTCGCGGATCAGCGCCGTCAGCGCGCGCGTGTCCAGGCCGCAGAGGCCGATGATCCCCCGCGCCGCGAGCCATTCGCCGAGCGGCCGCAGCGCGCGATAATTGGACGGATCGCTCGAGGGCGCCGCGACGATCACGCCGCGCACGCCGGAGCTTCTGTCGAGATCGACGGTCTCGACATCCTCGTCATTGACGCCGACATTGCCGATATGCGGAAAGGTGAAGGTGACGATCTGCCCGGCGTAGGAAGGATCGGTGAGGATTTCCTGATAGCCGGTCATTGCGGTGTTGAAGCAGACCTCGCCGACGGCCGAGCCCACGGCGCCGAAGCCGAAGCCGAAAATCGCCTCGCCGCTGGCGAGGACCAGAACCCCCGTGTGGACCGGAACCGTCCAACCCGTCGCTGCGTCTTGATCCGGGCTCATCCGCGCTCTATGCCTCACCCTCATCCGCCGGCGCGCCGCCATCGGGCGCCCGCCATCCCTCGAAAAATCTAGATTGCCGCGATCCCTTCGGATCGCAAGCACGTCTAGAACATTTCACTGCGAAGTGGAAATACAATGCGCGAACGTTTCACGGCCGACCTCAAGGCGGCGATGAAGAGCGGTGAAAAGCAGAAGGTCGAGACGATCCGCATGATCACCGCGGGGCTCAAGGATCGCGACATAGAGGCGCGCGCCACGGGCAAGACGCTGGGCGACGACGATATTCTCGCTCTGCTGCAGAAAATGGTGAAGAGCCGCCAGGAATCGGTGGAAATCTACGAGAAGGGCGGCCGCCCCGAGCTCGCCGAGAAGGAGCGCGCCGAGATCGCCGTGATTACGGAATATCTGCCCCAGCAGCTCGGCGAGGCCGAGGTCGCCGAGGCGATAAAGGCCGCCATCGCCGAGACCGGCGCCGCCTCGATCAAGGATATGGGCAAGGTCGTCGCCGCGCTCAAGGCGAAATATACGGGCCGCATCGATTTCGGCAAGGCCAGCGCCGCGGTGAAGGCGGCGCTCGGGGGCTGAGGGCGATCACGGCGCTCGGCGGCTTCGCGCGGGGCGTAACGCTTTCACAGCGCACCGATTTTCTTCTTCGTGAAGAGTCGGGGCGCTGTTCTGCGTGAAAAATGTCTTCCATTATATTCAAAAGCAGTATTTATTTCGTAATCGGCATACGGTGTTCTTTTTATCGTAATTCGTGAGCGGGCGACGCGTATGGACCGCAAGAATGCAGCAATCGAAGAAATAAGAATCCTTCAAGGAATTATCGCGAGGCATGAGAACCTCGCATTTCGTGTCAAAGGGTTTTTTGGAACCGTTGTCGCTGGTTCCGCCGCAGCGGTCTACTCTCGATTTATCACTGTCGATAGGGTCGAGTTCGTCGAACTCGCCATCATGGTCTACGCCGCCTTTTCGATTTGGCTGCTCTACCACCGGGCGGTGGTGGTGAAGGCCGGCAAGCGGGTGGAAGCCATAGAGGCGGGCTTGGCGGCGACCGCGCGTGGCGACCCGGAAGCGCATGACTGGCAGCTCTATAAGACGCTGGGCTCGATAGGTCCTAAAGATATCGGTCCCGCGCTCGATTTTCAGGCGGCGGTTCCACTCGTTGCCGGCTTGGTCATCCTCGTCGTGTTCGTGTTGGTCGCCCCGGTGAGACCGTCCTCGAGCAGCGCCGTTCCGATCGAAAGTCCGAGATGTCCCGCGGTCGAATGCGTGCAGCGGAACGCGCCTTACTCGGGCGATCCTTACAATTTCGACGCATCCTTCGCGTTGACGCTCGCGTCGATTTTGACGGGAAGCGTCCTCATCGGATTGCGCAGAGGCGTCGCGCCGACGACGGCTGGATTCGCGCTATTCGCGATGGCGGGTGGCATCCAGGCGGCGGTCGTGAAAAATCTGAAGGTCGATAGTTTTCTGAAGGCGAATTTTGAAAATCTCGTCAAAGCGCAATTCGAATTGCAGGTCCCTGTCGAGTCCAAGACGGGGGATCGCTTTGTCTCTACTCGGTTGGGCGCGATAACGAATTTCAAGAAAGGCCGCGCCTCCTTCGATCACGAAGGGTTCGACGACGATGCTTTGCGCGCGGCAGAGCGCGAGCTCGAGAGCATTTGCGCGCGATGGAAAAGCGCCACGCCGCCGGATGGCGCTGGGGTCGTCTTGATCGTCGGGGCGACGGACCGTCTTCCTTTGTCAGGCGAGACGAAAGCGCGTTACGAGGCCAATGCCGGTCTCGCGCGGGCGCGCGTCGAGGCCGTGAGAGCGCGTCTCGACGAGGATTGTTGGAAAGCGGGCGCGAAGGCGCCCGATCGAGACAATATTATTGCGCTCGTCTCCGGCCCGCGCGTGACGCCGTCGTCCGCGGAGATTGCGCGAGCGACGCGGCCGCTCGGAGTTCCTTCCGACCGCCGCGTCGATATCTGGCTGATGACGAGCACGCCGGCCGCACGCGAGAAGGCGGACAATGGCGGAGGCTTCGATTTTTGATCGAGGCTACAGCCCGCGTCTCACTCCGCCGGCTCGGCCACGCGCGTCTCATAGTTGAGCACCGGCGCGAGCCAGCGCTCGATCTCGGCGGTGGAGACGCCCTTGCGCGCGGCGTAATCCTCGACCTGATCGCGCTCCACTTTGGCGACGCCGAAATAATGCGCCTGCGGATGCGCGAAATAGAGGCCGCTGACCGATGAAGCCGGCGTCATCGCGTAGCTCTCCGTCAGCGTGACGCCGGTGCGCTTCGTCGCCTCCAGCAGATCGAAGAGCGTCGCCTTCTCCGTATGGTCGGGCTGCGCCGGATAGCCGGGCGCCGGGCGAATGCCGCGATAATCCTCGCCGATCAGCTGTTCCGGCGTCAGCGTCTCATCCGCCGCATAGGCCCAGAACTCGCGGCGCACGCGCGCATGCATGCGCTCGGCGAAAGCTTCGGCGAGGCGATCGGCCAGCGCCTTCACCATGATCGCCCCGTAATCGTCATTGGCGCGGGCGAAGCGCTCGGAAATCTTCGCCTCCTGCGCGCCGGCGGTGACGACGAAGGCGCCGATGTAATCCGCCTTGCCGGAGCCCTCCGGCGCGACGAAATCGGCGAGCGCGACATTGGGCTTGCCGTCGCGGCGCGTGAGCTGCTGGCGCAGCGTGTGCAGCGTCGCCAGCCGTTCGACGCGTCCCTCGCCCGTGTAGAGCGCGATATCGTCGCCCACGGCGTTGGCGGGCCAGAAACCGATGACCGCCTTGGGATTGAACCAGCGCTCCTCGACGATGCGCGTCAGCATCGCCTGCGCATCGTCCAGCAATTGCCGCGCTGCCGGCCCGCGCTCGGGATCGTCGAGCAGAGCGGGATAGCGGCCCTTGAACTCCCAAGTCTGGAAGAAGGGCGTCCAATCGATATAGGGAACCAGCTCCGCGACATCATAGGAAGCGAAGACGCGCGCGCCGAGAAAGCTCGGCTTCGGCGGCTCGTAAGCGCTCCAATCGATCTTCAGCGCATTGGCGCGCGCGGATGCGAGAGAGACGCGCTGCTTGTCGGCCTGCGCGCGCGCATGGGCCTCGGCGACCTTCTCATATTCCACACGCGTCTTGGCGACATATTCCGCGCGAGACGATTGCGACATCAGCGCCTGCGCGACGCCCACGGCGCGCGAGGCGTCGGTCACATAGACCGCCTGGCCCTTGGTGTAATTGGGGCTGATCTTCACCGCCGTATGCACGCGGCTCGTCGTCGCGCCGCCGATGAGCAGCGGGGCGTCGAATCCTTCGCGCTCCAGCTCGGAAGCGACGAAGCACATTTCGTCGAGCGAGGGCGTGATGAGGCCGGAGAGGCCGATGATATCGACCTTTTCGGCCTTCGCCGTCTCGAGAATCTTGGCGGTGGGCACCATCACGCCGAGATCGATGATCTCGAAATTATTGCAGCCGAGCACGACGCCGACGATGTTCTTGCCGATGTCGTGAACATCGCCCTTCACTGTCGCGAGAAGAATCTTGCCGGCGGTGGAGCGCGTCTCCTTGTTCTCCTCCATGAAGGGCAGGAGATGCGCCACCGCCTGCTTCATCACGCGCGCGGATTTCACCACTTGCGGCAGGAACATTTTGCCCTGGCCGAAGAGATCGCCGACGACATTCATGCCGGCCATCAGCGGACCTTCGATCACATCGAGCGGGCGCGTGCTGGCGAGCCGCGCCTCTTCCACATCCTGCTCGATATAATCGGCGACGCCATTGACCAGCGCATATTCCAAACGCTTCTCGACGCTGGTCTCGCGCCACGCCGCGTCCTTCTCGGCTGTTTTGGCGCCCGCGCCTTTGAAGCGCTCGGCCATTTCGACGAGGCGCTCTGTCGCGTCGGGACGACGGTTCCGCACCACATCCTCGCAGGCCTCGCGCAGCTCGGGGTCGATCTTCTCATAGACGGCGAGCTGGCCGGCGTTGACGATGCCCATATCCATCCCCGCCGCAATGGCGTGATAGAGGAAGACGGAGTGCATCGCCTCGCGCACCGGCTCATTGCCGCGGAAGGAGAAGGAGAGGTTCGACACGCCGCCGGAGACATGCGCATGCGGCAGCGTCGTCTTGATCGCGCGCGCCGCGTCGATGAAATCGACGCCGTAATTGCTGTGCTCCTCGATGCCGGTCGCGACCGCGAAAATATTGGGATCGAAGATGATGTCTTGCGGCGCGAAGCCCACTTCCTCGACGAGGATCTTGTAAGCTCGGCCGGAGATTTCCACCTTGCGCGCGAAAGTGTCGGCCTGGCCCGCCTCGTCGAAGGCCATCACGACGACGGCGGCGCCATAGCGCTTCACCTTGGTCGCCGCCTCGATGAATTTCTCCTCGCCTTCCTTCAGCGAGATCGAGTTGACGACGCCCTTGCCTTGCAGACATTGCAGGCCGGCCTCGATCACCTCGAATTTCGACGAATCCACCATCACCGGCACGCGGGCGATGTCGGGCTCGGCGGCGAGGAGATTCAAGAATTCGACCATCGCCTTTTTGGAGTCGAGCAGGCCTTCGTCCATATTGACGTCGATGACCTGCGCGCCATTGGCGACCTGATCGCGCGCCACATCCAGCGCCGCGGCGTAATCGCCGGCGGTGATGAGCTTGCGGAACTTCGCCGAGCCGGTGACATTGGTGCGCTCGCCGACATTGACGAAGGGAATGTCCTTGGTGAGCGTGAAAGGCTCGAGGCCGGCGAGGCGCAGCAGCGGCGCGATCGTCGGAACAGCGCGCGGCGCGACGCCCTTCACGGCGCCGGCGATGGCGGCGATATGCGGCGGCGTCGTGCCGCAGCAGCCGCCGACGACATTGACGAGGCCGGACTTCGCGAATTCGCCGACCAGCTCGGCCATATATTCCGGGCTCTCGTCATAGAGGCCGAATTCATTGGGCAGGCCGGCGTTGGGGAAGGCGCAGATGCGCGTGTCGGCGATGCGCGAAACCTCGGCGATGTGCTGGCGCATCTCGCGCGCGCCGAGCGCGCAATTGAAGCCGATGGAGAAGGGCTTCGCGTGCTGAATCGAGTTCCAGAAAGCGGCGGCCGTCTGGCCGGAGAGCGTGCGGCCGGAAAGATCGGTGATAGTGCCGGAGATCATCACCGGAAAGCGCGTGCCGACCTTCTCGAAAGCATCCTCCACCGCATAGATCGCCGCTTTGGCGTTCAGCGTGTCGAAGATCGTCTCGATCAAGAGAATATCGGCGCCGCCCTCCAGCAGGCCGAGCGCCTCCTCGAGATAGGCGGCGCGCAAATCTTCGAAAGTGACGGCGCGAAAGCCGGGATTGGAGACATCCGGCGAGATGGAGGCGGTGCGATTGGTCGGCCCCATGGAGCCGGCGACGAAGCGCGGCACGCCGGTCTCGCGCGCCACCTCGTCGGCCGCCGCGCGAGCGAGGCGCGCGCCTTCGTAATTGAGCTCATAGACGATATGCTCGAGCCCGTAATCGGCCTGCGCGATAGAGGTGCAGGAGAAAGTATTGGTCTCGATAATGTCGGCGCCGGCCTCGAGATAGGCGCGATGAATCGCCTTGATCGCCGCCGGCTGCGTCAGCGTCAGCAGATCATTGTCGCCGCGCAAATCCTTCGCATGATCCTTGAATCGCTCGCCGCGGAAATCGTCCTCGGTGAATTTATGGCGCTGAATCATCGTGCCCATGGCGCCGTCGAGCACGAGAATGCGCTCGCTCGCCGCCTTCTCCAGCGCCGCCTGAATCTTCGGTCCGTGGGTCTTGTCGAAACTCATGCTGCGGCTTTCTCGGTGACGGGGCGCACGCCCAGAAGATGACAGATCGCGAAGACGAGATCGGCGCGATTATTGGTGTAGAAGTGGAATTCTCTCACGCCATTCTCGGCGAGGCCCAGCACCTGCTCGGCGGCGACCGCTGCGGCGATGAGACGGCGCGTGACGGGATCGTCGTCCAATCCCTCGAAGCGATGCGCGAGCCAATTGGGCACGCTCGCGCCGGCCTTGCGCGCGAAATTCGCCGTCTGCTTGAAGTTCTGCACCGGCATGATGCCGGGCACGATCGGAATCTTTATGCCTCGCGCGCGCGCCTTGTCGAGAAAGCGCAAATAAATATCGTTCTCGAAGAAGAATTGCGTGATGGCGCGCGTCGCGCCGGCGTCGATCTTGGCCTCGAGCGCGTCGAGATCGTCGTCGATCGTGCGGCTCTCGGGATGGCCTTCGGGATAGGTGGAGACGGAAATCTCGAAATCGCCGATGGCGCGAATGCCGCGCACCAGCTCGGTGGAGCTGCGATAGCCTTGCTGATGCGGCTCGAATCGCGTGCCGACGCCGGTCGGCGGATCGCCGCGCAGCGCGACGATATGGCGAACGCCGGCGTTCCAATAATCGCGCACGATCTCGTCGATCTCCGCGCGCGCGGCGGAGACGCAGGTCAGATGCGCGGCGGGGAGAATGTCGGTCTCGGCGGCGAGGCGCGCGACGATATTATGCGTGCGCTCGCGCGTGGAGCCGCCGGCGCCGTAAGTGACGGAGACGAACTTGGGCTTCAAAGGCGCGAGCCGCGCGATCGACTCCCACAGCTGCGCCTCCATCTCCGGCGTCTTCGGCGGGAAGAATTCGTAAGAAATATCGAAATGGCCCGGAGGCCACAGGCTGCGATTGTCGGACATCATGCGGTCTCGAAGCTGGCTTTGGGCAAAGGATCGGCGATGACGCGAGGATCTTGCGCCAGCCATAGGGATACGGTGAGCTTCGCGCCGTCGTCGGCGGAAGGCGCGAGATCGCGATGGCGCAGAATCTCGAGCCCGGCCTGCTCCAGCAGATTCGTGACTTCCTGCTGCGAGAAGCCGAGGCGGCGATGCGCATGCTCGTCGCGCAAGGTCTCCTCGCGATGCGGCGCGAAATCGACGACCAGCAGACGGCCGCCGGGCGCGAGCGTGCGCGCCGCCTCGCGCAGCGCGCGGCCGGGATCGTCGAGATAATGCAGAACCTGATGCACGATGACGAGATCGCAGCTGTTGCGTTCTATCGGCAGCGCATACATGTCGCCTTGGCGCAGCTGCACATTGCGCGCGCCGGCTTTTTCCAGCCGTCCGCGCGCGACGCCGAGCATTGCGGAGGAGAGATCGACGCCCACGGCCTGCTCCGCCTGCGGCGCGAATAGTTCCAGCATGCGCCCGGCGCCGGCGCCGAGATCGAGCAGGCGGCGCAGCGGCGCCTCGCCCACCGCCTCGCGCATGGCGGCCTCCACCTGAGCCTCCGGCACATGCAGCGAGCGGATCGCGTCCCATTCGGGCGCATGCTCGGCGAAATACCGGGCGGCGGCGTCGGCGCGGGCCTGCCGCACCTCGGCGAGACGGGCGCGGTCGCCGGCGATGCGCGGGTCCAGCGGATCGAGCCAGGAGACGACGCTGCGGGCGATCTCGCCGGGCGCATCGGCGGAGGCGAGGCGGAAGAAGGCCCAGGCGCCCTCGCGGCGGCGCTCCACCAGGCCGGCCTCGACCAGCAGCTTCAAATGGCGGGACACGCGCGGCTGCGACTGGCCGAGAATGGCCACGGCCTCGCTCACCGTCAGCTCCGTCTCGGCCAGCAGGTCCAGCAGGCGCAGGCGCGTCTCCTCGCCCGCCGCATTGAGGGCGGCGAGCGCGGGCTCGAGAAGAAGAGGTCGCCTCACATCGGACATTTGGCGTCGGCCACGGGCTTCGCTGATTAGATATAAAGATATCTATATGCGTCGTCTCGCTGGAAATCAAGATGCCGCCCGCCCTGCGCGGCCGAGCTGGAAAAGCGAGCCGCCGGACATAGATGAGACCGCGTTGGGGTGAGCATGTGGCGTCGGCTAGGACATACGTCTCGAAATTCGGCGCCGCTGCCCGACGCCGCTTATGTCGAGCTGGTCGATATGGTGGCGCGGCCGGTCATGCCGGTGGCCTTCATGGGCATAGCGCTCGCCTGTGTCGGCCTGCTGCTCGCGTCGCGCAAGCAGGATTGGGCGTTGCTGGCGCTGACGCTCGCCGGCGTCGCTGTGGATATAGCGAGCGTTTTCCTGGTTCTCGCCTATCAGAGGCGCGCAGCGCAGGCGACGATTCTCGCCGATGAGGCGAGGGTCTGGGAGCGCCGCTACGCCATCGGCCTCTTCTCTTTCGCCGCTCTGCTCGGCGCGATCAATGCGCGCGCGCTCATGATGGCGCATCCCCCGGAATCGTCGCTGGTGCCGATGCTGACCTCGGGCCTCGCCTTCGTCTTCGCCGGCGGCGTCGTGTCCAATGTCGCCTTCCGTCCGCGTCTTTGCGCGGTCGGCCTCGCCCTGTCGGCGACGCCGACGGTCATCGGCCTCGTCGTTCGCGCGACGGAGGCGAGCGATATCCACATTCTCTTGGGCTTCGTCCTGCAGGCGGTGCTTCTTTCCGCCTTTGCCGTCGTCGGTCTCTTTTGGGCGGCCGAGACGCATGCGGCGACGCGCCGACAAATCATCTCCAAGCTCGATTTCGCGAAAATGGCGCGGCATGACGATTTGACCGGCCTCGCCAATCGCGTCGAGCTGCGCGAGCGTTTCGACGAGGCTTCGACGCGCCTCGGGCCGAATGAATATTTGGCGATTCACTGCCTCGACCTCGACCGTTTCAAGGCCGTCAACGACGCCTATGGCCATCTGACCGGCGATCTCCTGCTCTGCGCCGCCACCGCGCGCCTGCTGACCATGGTGCGGCGGGAGGATACGGCGGCCCGGCTCGGCGGCGACGAGTTCGTCGTCCTCCAGACTGGCGTCCGCCACCCGGACGAGGCGCTGCTGCTGGCGCGCCGCATCGTTCGCGTCCTCGGCGCGCCTTACGAGATCGAGGGCCGCAGCATTCAGATCGGCGTGAGCATCGGCGTCGCGCTCGCGCCGCGCGACGGGCTGACGCTCGAGCAGCTCGTCACGCGCGCCGATGCGGCGCTCTATCGGATGAAGCGCGGCGGAAGGGGAGGGGTCGTCTTCGCCGAGGAGCCGCCGCCGCCCTCGGCCGCCAATGATTCGTGAGCGCGGAAAAGGGCGCCGAAAGCTGCGGCGCCCGCCGCCCCGGCGGGATGCGTCATGCGGCAATTTCCGGCAAAGCGCCGCGCTTTCCGGCGCGTGCGATTGACAGGCCGGCGGCCGCATAAGCTAATCGCCCGTCGCCGCTTTCCCGGCGTCGCCCCGAGGAGGCGAAGCAGCTCCCGTGTCGATCAAGGTCGCGCTCCACCATCTCACCCATTACAAATATGACCGGCCGGTCGCTCTCGGGCCGCAGGTGATCCGGCTGCGGCCGGCGCCGCATTGCCGCACCCGCGTGCCGAGCTATTCGCTCAAGATCGCGCCAGCCAATCATTTCATCAACTGGCAGCAGGACCCGCACGGCAATTGGCTGGCGCGCCTCGTCTTTCCAGAGAAGGCGGAGGAATTTCGCGTCGAGGTCGATCTCCATGCCGAGATCGCCGTCTACAATCCCTTCGACTTCTTCGTCGAGCCCTATGCCGAGACCTTCCCCTTCGCCTATCCAGAGGAGCTGCGCGCCGAGCTCGCCTCCTGCCTCGAGGTGGAGCCGCTCGGGCCGCTGGCCAAGGCCTTTGTCGAGAGCGTGCGTCCGCGCGAAGACATCCGGCTGATCCCTTTCCTCGTCGAGCTCAACGCCCGCCTGCAGCGCGACATTCGCTATGTCATCCGCATGGAGCCCGGCGTGCAGACGCCGGACGAGACGCTCGTGGCCGGCACCGGCTCCTGCCGCGATTCGGCCTGGCTGCTCGTGCAGGTTCTGCGCAGCCTCGGCCTCGCGGCGCGTTTCGTCTCCGGCTATCTCATCCAGCTGAAGGCGGACGTCGATCCGATCGAGGGACCGACCGGAACCGATAAAGACTTTACCGATCTGCACGCCTGGGCCGAGCTCTATGTCCCCGGCGCCGGCTGGATCGGCATGGACGCCACCTCCGGCCTCTTCTGCGGCGAGGGGCATCTGCCCTTGTGCAGCGCGCCGCATTATCGCTCCGCCGCGCCGCTCTCCGGCGTCGTCGAGCCGGCGGAGGTCGATTTCGGCTTCGAGATGTGGGTGCAGCGCATTCGCGAGGCGCCGCGCATCACCGCGCCTTTCTCGGACGAATCCTGGGCGAGGCTCGACGCGCTCGGCGAGAAGGTCGACGAAGATATCCAGGCTCAGGACATGCGCCTCACAATGGGCGGCGAGCCGACCTTCGTCTCCATCGACGATTTCCAGGCGCCGGAATGGAACACCGCCGCCGTCGGCCCCACCAAACGCGCCCGCGCCGACGATCTGGTGCGGCGTCTGCACGACCGTTTCGCCAAAGGCGGCTTTCTGCATTACGGGCAGGGCAAATGGTATCCGGGCGAGAGCCTGCCGCGCTGGGCCTTCGCCATTTATTGGCGCAAGGACGGCAAGCCGGTGTGGCGCGATCCCGAGCTGGTGACGCGCATCGGCTCGACCAAAATCCCCACCGCGCAGCAGAGCGAGGCGTTCGTCACCGATCTCTCCGAGCGTCTGGGGCTGGGGCGGCGCTACGTCATCCCGGCCTATGAGGACCCGTCGCATTGGCTGCTGAAGGAAGGCTCTCTGCCCGTCAATGTCGATCCGCTCGATTCGAAGATCGACGATGCGGAGGAGCGCGTCCGCATGTTGCGGGCTTTCGAGCGCGGCCTCGCCAATCCGGTCGGCTATGTGCTGCCCGTGCAGCGCTGGAACGCCCGCGCCGAGCGGCGCTGGGTGTCGGAGCGCTGGCCCTTGCGGCGCGGCCGGCTGTTCCTCGCGCCGGGCGATTCGCCGATCGGCCTGCGCCTGCCGATCAGCTCGCTGCCCTGGATTCCGCCGAGCGCCTATCCCTATAGCTGGCAGCAGGACCCGACCGAAAAGCGCGGCCCGCTGCCGGACCCCGCGCATCTGCTGCAAATCTACGAGAGCCGCGCGCTCGACGATCGTCAGGAGGTCAGCGAGCAGTTCCAGGTCGAAGGCGCGGTGCGCACGGCCCTCGCCATAGAGCCGCGCGACGGCGTTCTCTGCGTCTTCATGCCGCCGGTTACGACGCTCGAGGATTACCTCGAGCTGCTGACCGCGGTGGAGGCGACCGCCAAGGCGATGAATCTGCCGGTTCACATCGAGGGCTATCCGCCGCCGGTCGATCCACGCCTCGAGGTCATCAAGGTCACGCCGGACCCCGGCGTCATCGAGGTGAACATCCATCCGGGCGACACATGGCGCGACGCCGTCGCCACCACCACGGGCCTCTATGAGGACGCCCGGCAATCGCGGCTGACGGCCGATAAATTCCTGATCGACGGCCGCCAGACTGGCTCCGGCGGCGGCAATCATGTCGTGCTCGGCGGCCGCACGCCTTTCGATTCGCCCTTCCTGCGCCGTCCGGACCTGCTCAAGAGCCTGGTGCTCTATTGGCAGCGCCATCCTTCGCTCTCCTATCTCTTCTCGGGCCTCTTCATCGGCCCCACGAGCCAGGCGCCGCGGCTCGACGAGGCGCGTCACGATTCGCTCTATGAGATGGAGATCGCGCTCGCCAATGTGCCGGAGGCGGGGACGACGAATTTCCCGCCCTGGATCGTCGATCGCCTGTTCCGCAATCTGCTCGTCGACGTCACCGGCAACACGCATCGCGCCGAAATCTGCATCGACAAGCTCTATTCGCCCGACAGTCCGACCGGCCGGCTCGGCCTCGTCGAGTTCCGCTCTTTCGAGATGCCGCCGGACGCGCGCATGAGCCTCGCGCAGCAATTGTTGTTGCGCGCGCTCGTCGCCTGGTTCTGGCGCGAGCCGCAGAGGGGCGGGCTGGTGCGCTGGGGGACGGCGCTGCACGACCGCTTCATGCTGCCGCATTTCGTGTGGCGCGATTTCCTCGACGTGCTCGGCGATCTGCGAGGGGCGGGCTACGCTTTCGAGCCGGAATGGTTCGAGGCGCAGAAGGAGTTCCGCTGTCCGCTCGCCGGCCGCGTCGAGCATGGCGGGGTGGAGCTCGAGATTCGGCAGGCGCTGGAGCCCTGGCATGTGCTGGGGGAGGAAGGCGTCGCCGGCGGCACGGCGCGCTTCGTCGATTCCTCGGTGGAGCGCGTCGAGGTGAAGGCCAAGGGCTTCGTCCCCGGCCGCCATGTGATCGCCTGCAATGGCCGCCGCGTGCCCATGACCAGCGCCGGCGCCTCGGGGGAGGCGGTGGCGGGCGTCCGCTTCAAGGCCTGGCAGCCGGCCTCCGGCATGCAGCCGACCATCCCTGTCCATTCGCCGCTGACCTTCGACGTCATAGACAGCTGGAGCGAGCGCTCGCTCGGGGGCTGCGTCTATCACACCGCGCATCCGGGCGGTCGCAACTACGATACGTTTCCGGTAAACTCGCATGAGGCGGAGGCTCGCAGGCTGGCGCGGTTCCAGGATCACGGCCATACGCCCGGCAGGGTGAGGCCGCCGCGCGAGGAGCCGGCGGGAGAGTTCCCGCTGACTTTGGACCTGCGGAGGAGTTGTGCCGGCTGAGCGGACGATTGATGCGACGACGGGAGAGGCGGCGCGCCGCGTCGCCGCCTGGATCGCCCGCTATGCGCCGCCGAAGGGCGTGCCGGACGAGCTGGTCGGCTCGGACGGACGCGTGCGTCCGCATTGGGCGAGCCTGCTCGACACGCTCGGGGGCCTCAGCCGCGAGGACATTGACGATCGCTTCGCCGCCGCCGGACGGCGCATCCGCGACATGGGCGTCTCCTATCGCGTGCTCGGCGAGACCAAGGAGCGCACCTGGCCGCTGAGCCGGCTGCCGCTGCTGCTGCCGCAGGCCGAGTGGCGGGAGATCGCCGCGGGCGTCGCCCAGCGCGCCGAGCTGCTCGACATGGTGCTGCGCGACGCCTATGGCGAGCAGCGCCTCGTCAAAGAGGGCGCGCTGCCGGCGGCGGTCATCGCCGGCTCGCCCGATTATGTCCGCGCCATGAGCGGCGCGACGCCGCCGGGCGGACGCTGGCTGCGCTTCTACGCCGCCGAGATCGGCCGCGGACCGGACGGGCGCTGGTGGGTGCTGGGCGATCGCGCCCAGGCGCCTTCGGGCGCGGGCTATTCGCTGGAGAATCGGCTGGTGATGGCGCGTACCTTTCCGCGCCTCTATCGAGACATGAAGGTCGAGCGGCTCGCGCCCTTCTTCCGCGATTTCCGCGGCGCCCTCGCCAAGGCCGCGCAGCAGAAGGACCCGCGCATCTGCCTGCTGACGCCCGGCCCGTTCAGCGAATCCTATTCCGAGCAGGTGAGCCTCGCGCGCTATCTCGGCTTTCTTCTGGTCGAAGGCGCCGATCTCGTCACCAGCGAGCGCAAGCTGCATGTGCGCACCATCGCCGGGCTGAAGCGCGTCGATGTGGTTTGGCGCAGGGTCGACGCCGATTGGTGCGATCCGCTGGAGCTGAACGCCGCGTCGCAGCTCGGCGTGCCGGGCCTGCTCGACACGATCCGCGAGGGCAATGTCACCATCGCCAACATGCCCGGCGCGGGCCTCATCGAATCGCGCGCTCTGCTCTCCTTTTTGCCGGCCATCGCCCGCCGGCTGCTCGGCGAGGATCTGCGCCTCGCCAATATCGCGACATGGTGGTGCGGCCAGGACGAGGCCCGCGACGCCGTGCTCGCCTCGCTCGAGGACCGCGCCGTCGCGCCCGCTTTCGGCGAGCATCTCGCCGGCTTTCCGGGCCGCCGCGTGGCGCTGGGCGCGGAGTTCGACGCCGCCGAGCGCGCGCGTCTCACCGAGGCGATGCGCGCCCGCGGCATGGATTATGTCGGCCAGGAGGTCGTGCAGCTCTCGACGACGCCGGTCTGGCAGGATGGCGCGCTGGTTCCGCGCCCATTTGCGCTCAGAGTCTTCGCCGCCGCCACGGCGGATGGCTGGCGGGTGATGCCGGGCGGCTTCTGCCGCGTTTCGGATCGTCTCGACGTGCGCGCCATCTCCATGGGGGCGGGCGCGCAATCGGCCGATGTCTGGGTGCTGGGCGATCGGCCGACCGACAATTCCACCCTGCTGCCGACGAGCGACGACATAGAGATCGTCCGCATGGTCGGCGATCTGCCGAGCCGCGCCGCCGACAATCTCTTCTGGATGGGCCGCTATTTCGAGCGCGCCGAGGCGACGCTGCGGCTGGTGCGCTCGCTCTGCAATCGCCTGACCGAGGCGGACGCCCCCAATTACAGCGGCCGCCAGCCGATCGAGCGGCTGGAGCGCGTGCTGCTCGCCTGGGGCGCCGCGCCGACGCGTGACCCGCGCCTCTCGGCGGCCGAGCTCGCTCTCGCCGCCGCCGGCGGAACCGAGACAGCCGGCTCCGCCCTCTCCATCGCCCGCGCCGCCAAGCATGCCGCCTCCATCGTGCGCGAGCGCCTGTCGCAGGACATTTGGCATCTCGTCCGCCTGCTGGAGGCGCGGCTCGACGATTTCTCGCAAGGCCCCGCCTCGGAGCCGGAAGTGCTCGAGGGCGTCGAGCAATCGCTGCATGTGCTGGCGGCGCTCTCCGGCCTCATCGACGAGAATTTCAACCGCGTCGCCGGCTGGTGCTTTCTCGATCTCGGCAAGCGCGTCGAGCGGGCGATCAACGCCTGCCGCTTCTCCCGCCAATTCGCCGATGAGGGCGCGACTATCGACAGTCTCGACACTCTGCTCGAGCTGATCGATTCGCAGATCACCTATCGCTCCCGCTATCTCGCCGGCGCCGCTCTCGCGCCCGTGCTCGATATGGCGGTGCTCGATCCTTATAATCCGCGCTCGGTCGGCTTTCAGGTGGCCAAGATCGAGGAGCATCTCTCCTCTCTGCCGACCCTGCGCCACGACGGATTGCTGGAGGCGCCGCGCCGTCTCGCCGTGAAATTGCGCGCCGAGATAGAGGTCGCGAACGCCGCCGAGCTGGACGCCGCCAAAATCTTCGCCATAGAGCAGCGCTTGATGAGCCTTGCGGATGCGCTCGCCGCCCGCTACTTCCTGCAGGGCTCCAATGCGGCGCATTTCGAAGAGCCGATCCGGTTAGCGTGATCTACGACATCACCCATGTGACGACCTACAGCTACGAGGCGCCCGTCGCCGCGGCGCGCTGCGCTTTGCGCCTATTGCCGCGCGACGACGCCGGCCAGCGCGTGGTCTTCGGCCGCATCGACATCACGCCTTCTCCGCACGACTGGCGCGAGCGCGTCGATTTCTACGGCAATCGCGTCGCCGAGGCGCAGCTCGACGCTCCCCATGTGAAGCTCGGCATTGCGATGAGCGCGCGCGTGCGCGTCGAGCGCGCCGCCCCGCCCGCAGAGGCGCTGACGCCGCCTTGGGAGGTCGTCCGCCGCCAAGCGCTGGAGGCGCCCTCGCTCGGCCCCGACGCGCCGGCGCATTTCATCTTTCCGAGCCGGCTCGCCCCCCTCTACGCGCCCGCGACGGCGTATGCGCGCGAGAGCTTTCCGCCCGGCCGCCCGATGCTGGCCGGCGCGGCGGAGCTGATGCGGCGCATCCATCGCGATTTTCTCTACGATCCCAACGCCACCCATGTCGCAATGCCGCTGGCGCAGGCCTTCGACAAGCGCAGCGGCGTCTGCCAGGATTTCACCCACATCATGATCGCAGCGCTGCGCGGCCTCGGCCTGCCGGCGGCCTATGTCAGCGGCTATATCCGCACCATACCGGCGCCCGGCGCCGCCAAGCTCGAGGGCGCCGACGCCTCCCACGCCTGGATTTCCGTCTGGTGCGGGCGCGAGTTCGGCTGGCTCGGCGTCGATCCGACCAACGCCATTCTGGCTATGAACGACCACGTCGTCATCGCGCGAGGCCGCGATTACGCCGATGTCTCGCCGATCGACGGCGTGATCTTCGCCGCCGGCAAGCAGAAGCTCGATGTGCGCGTCAGCGTCACGCCGATAGAAGAGGCCGCCTGACGTAATTTCTTTTTATTGGTGATCCCTATGGTTGAGAGTGGCATTCCACCGTTCAAATGGGCTCCCGGTTTCGCTGAAACCCTTGCTGAGATTGCCAACAATTGGGCTCATATTGAATTTGCAATGAACCAGTCGATTTGGATATTGAGTGGCCTTTCTAGTGAAGCTGGGGCGTGCATCACTTCGCAAATCTTCACATTGCAGGGACGCCTCGCGGCCGTAAAAAGCCTTCTCGAGTTGGTGGAGGCACCGAAGCCTCTACTGAAACAAGTCAACAAATTTTCAGAGAACGTGAGAGGGGCGACCGAAAAGCGAAACCGTGCGCTTCATGATATGTGGCTTGTTGATATTCGTGACGAAAATATTATGGCGCGTATGGAAATTACGGCGCCTGGACATTTAAGTTTCGAGCCAAAGCCTCATGACTTGTTAAAAATTCAGAATGACCTTGCAGTCGTCGCTGCGGCAAGGAAAGAGGCATTTGCTATTCGTAATGCAATTCAACAGCTTCCGACATTGCCGACGCGATCAAAATCAATACGCGATCCGATGGATGGCACTTATTAGGATTCGGACAGTCATGTCCTCTCGCTGCCCAATGCGAAGTCAATTGCAAATTTGCCTGAGCAGCCGGTCGATCTTCGTCAGCTCCGAGTGATGCAGCAGCAGCACCTCATTGGAGGCGGCGAGCTGCGCCGCGCTCGCCGTATAGCCCTTGGTGGCGACGACGATTCCACGCTCGGCCTCCTCATGGGCGATGGCGGCGACGATCTCCTGCACGGCCCTGTTGCCGACCGGCTTCGAATATTTCTTGCACTGGACGACGATCCTGCGCCCGCGTTTCTCCGCGACGATATCGACGCCCTGATCGCCGCTCAGCCGCGTGACCCGCGCGCTCCAGCGCGCCTCGCGCAGCAGGGCGGCGCAGAAATGCTCGTAATCCTCCGGGCTCATCGCCTCGCTATATTGCGGAAAGGCGATCTCCTCATAGGCCAGCACGGCGAGATGCAACACGCCGACAAAAGCGAGCGCCATCGCCCCGGCGCCGGCGACATGCGGCCAGAGCCAGCCTGCGGCGGCGGCGCAGACGATGATGAAGGCGAGGCATCGTCTCTTTCTGCTGCGCGTCATCGCTGTCGAGATCGCCTTTCGCCCGGCCGAAAAGGGCGGCGCCGCCATGCAAGGGGAGAAAGGTTAATTTGCCGCGAAGAGACAGTCCTCTCTGTTCAGAAGCCTTCTGTCTGAAATGACTTCCAGCTGAACGGCTCGGTGCATTCCTCCCTCTCCCCGCAAGGCGCCGCGAGCGGGGAGAAGGAAGGCGGCGAATGCCGCGCGAGCCAAGCAGCCGCCGTCTCGAAGGACATGGAAAGCGTCGCGCGCGGTCTAGGGGCGGGTTGCGCGTTTCCAGGCGCCGACGGGACTGCGCCCCTGCGACCCTCTCGCTCTGGACATGGCGCGTCATCCGAACCAAAGTGAGCCGGCTCCTGCACCGCACAAAGCCTTGGACGCCGCCTTGTCTTCCGCGCAGCCCTTCATCGTCGCCCGCGATCCGCTCGCCCCGCCGCCGGGGCTCGAAGGGGCGGTCGTCGCCATCGGCAATTTCGACGGGCTGCATCGCGGCCATCGCGGCGTCATCGCCCATGCGCAGGCGCTGGCGCGACAGCTCGGCAAGCCCTGCGCCGTGCTCACTTTCGAGCCGCATCCGGCCGATTGCTTCGCCGGAAAATCGGTGATCTTCCGCCTGACCCCGCCGGACGCCAAGGCCGCGCTGCTGGCCCGCCTCGGCCTCGACGGCATGATCATCCTCACCTTCGATCCGGCTTTCGCCGCCCGTCCGCCGCGCGAGTTCACCGAGGAGATTCTCGGGCGGAGCCTCGGCGTCTCGGCTGCGGTGGCGGGCTATGATTTCTGCTTCGGCGCCAAGCGCGCCGGCAATCCGGATTTTCTGCGCGCCGAAGGCGAGCGCCTGGGCTATCGGGTCGAGATCGTGCCGCGAATCACGCAGGACGAGGCCGGCAGCCTCGAGGCGGTCTCCTCCACCGCGACGCGCGAGGCGCTCGCCGCCGGCGACGTCGCGCTGGCGACCAAGCTGCTCGGCCATCCCTATTTCGTCGAGGGCGTCGTGACCCGCGGCCGCCAGCTCGGCCGCACGCTCGGCTTTCCGACCGCCAATATAGCGCTCGACCCCTCCAGCAAGCTGCGCCACGGCATTTACGCGGTGACGCTTGAGGCGGACGGCGTTGTGCGCGAGGGCGTCGCCAATTTTGGCCGCCGGCCGACGGTGGAGGCGGAGGGCGCGCCGCTGCTCGAGGTTTTCGTCTTCGATTTCGACGGCGATCTCTACGGCAAGACGGTGGAGGTCGCCTTCATCGGCTTCATCCGCGGCGAGGCGAAATTCCCTTCGCTCGACACGCTCACCGCGCAAATGCGCGAGGACGCGGCGAAGGCGCGCGAGATTCTGGCCGCGAGACCTACAGTCCCCGCGTCCTGATGCGAGGGGCTGGGCCATATCAGCCGAGCAGAGCGGCGAGAATCGTCTCGAATTCTTCGGCGAGCGGGCCGGTTGAAGGCTTGCGTCCGGCGCGGGCGTACCAATAGCCGGCGTTGCCGAGATCGCCTTCCGCGCGATGCAGAAACGCATGCACCCACATTGCGTCCGCCTCGCCGGACGTATCGACGCATTTATGCGCGCCGTCCCAGTCGCCTTTGGCGTTTTTCCACAGTGCGAGCAGCGGCGGCGAGAGGGCAGGGGGCGTCGCGGCGGCGAGGGAGGCGTGGAATTGGGCGGGGGTCATGGGGCCGACGCGGGCTCGGGGCGCCGCTCCTGCGAAAGAGCGGAAGCCGGCTCGGGAAAGGCGGCGAACGCCACGATGCATGCGGCGACTCCGCAAGCGGCGATAGCGGCGATCATCGGCAGAGCCGCGCCATTGGCCGTTGCGCCGACGATGAAGGAGGCGAATGTTCCGGCGCCGAATTGCAGCGCTCCCAGCAGCGCCGAGGCCGTGCCGGAAATCGCGCCATAGGATTCGAGCGCCATGACGCTGCAGATTGGCATGACGACAGCCCTGGCTGCGATGATGATGAAGAGCGACGCGGCGAGGGTGATGAGACTCGCGCCGCCGGCCATTTCGACCGCCGCCAGCAAGACAGCCGTCGCCGCATAGATCACGACAGAGGCGCGCACGATCGTTTGCGGCTGGAAACGGCCCATCAGCAGCGGCGCAGTCTGCGCGGCCGCCATCAGGCCGATAGAGTTGACGGCGAAGACAGCGCTATAGGCGGCGGGCGTCAGGCCATGCAGCGAAATGAAGACGAAGGAGGAGCCGGCGAGATAGGCGAAAAATCCAGCCTGCGAGAATGCCGTCACCGCCACATAAGGGAGAAAGCGGCGGCTGGCGAGAAGATGCACGTAGTTTCGGACGGCGTCGAGCGGGCGGCTGGCGGCGCGAAGCTCTTCCATGCGCGTCTCCGGCAATGCGATCCACACCAGGACGAGATCGGCGACGCCGAACAGCGCCAGCGCGCCGAACAGAGCCTGCCATGGCGCGACGGCGATGATCGCCGAGCCCAACAGAGGCGCGAGAATCGGCGCGACGCCGAAGACGAGCATCATCATCGCGATGAGCTTGGCGGCCGTTTGTCCGGTATACATGTCGCGCACAATGGCGAGGCCCATCACCATGCCGGCCGAGCCGCCGAGCCCATGGATGAAGCGCCAGGCGGAGAGCTGCTCGGCCGTCGCGGCGGTGATGCTGCCGATCGAGCCGACGATGAACAGCATGAGTCCGGCGTAGATGACCGGCTTGCGGCCGACGGAGTCGGAGATCGGGCCGTAGAAGAGCTGGCCGATCATGAGGCCAGCGAAGAAGGACATGAGGCTGAACTGCACCTGTCCTTCACCGATATTCAGACTCGCCGCGATCTGTGGCATGGCCGGCAGATACATATCGATCGACAGTGGTCCCAGAGCGCCGAGGGCTCCGAGAATAGGCGCTATGCGCCTGGAAGACGTGTCTCGCATGAGTGGCGTTTCACCTGTTCGCCCGGCGCTCGCTATGCGTTCGCGCCGAGCTCGAAGGCTCGAGGAGTGGATCGAGCCCGAAGGTTGAAGATGACGGATCGTCCCTATTTAGATCGATCTAAGATATATCTTAATGTCGGCGGTCGTCAAGCCTTTCATTCGAGCCCCCTACCACGGCGCCCCGAACGCCTGCTATCTCTCCGCCATGACCCTCATCTACAAGCTTCTCCCCGCTTCCCTCTGGCGTGAGGCCGAGGCGGCGGGCGTTTTCGCCGGCGCCGGGATCGATCTTGCCGACGGCTATATTCATTTCTCGACGCGCGCGCAGGCCGAGGAGACGGCGGCGCGCTATTTCAACGGCGTCGCCGATCTTCTGCTCGTCGCTGTGGAAGCCGAGCCTCTCGGCGATGCGCTGAAGTGGGAGCCCTCGCGCGGCGGCGATCTCTTCCCCCATCTCTACGGAACGCTGCCGGTCGCGCGCGTCGCGAAGGTCGCGGCTTTGCCGATGCGCGCGGATGGCGGCCATGATTTCGCGGGGCTCATCGAATGATCGAGGTTTTTTTCGGCGATCTCGCCACCGCGCTGTTTCGCCGACTGCCGCCGGAGACGGCGCATCAGGCGACGATCGCGGCCTTGCAGCTCATGCCGGCGCCGAAGCCGCCGCGCGACGATCCGCGCCTCGCCGTCAGCGCCTTCGGCCTCGATTTTCCCAATCCGATCGGCCTCGCCGCCGGCTTCGACAAAAACGCCGAGGTTCCCGACGCCATGCTGGCCATGGGCTTCGGCTTCGCCGAGGTCGGCACGCTGACGCCCAAGCCGCAGGCCGGCAACGCGCGTCCGCGCGTGTTTCGGCTGCCCGAGGATCGCGGAATCGTCAATCGCTACGGCTTCAACAATGTCGGCCATACGCTCGCCTATGAAAGGCTGCTGGCGCGGCGCTCGCGCGGCGGAATCGTCGGCGTCAACATCGGCGCCAATAAGGACGCCGCGGACCGCATCGCCGATTATGAGCGCGGCATTGCGGCCTTCTCCGAGCTGGCGAGCTATTTCACCGTCAATGTCTCCTCGCCCAACACGCCGGGCCTGCGCGATCTGCAGGAGAAGACCGCGCTCTCCGAGCTTTTGGCGCGCGTGCTCTCGGCGCGCGAGCGGGCGAGGCGCCGGCGCCCGGTTCTGCTGAAGATCGCGCCGGATCTCTCGCTCGCGCAGCTCGACGATGTGGTGAGCGTCGCGCGCGCGCGGGAGATCGACGGGATGATCGTCTCCAACACGACGCTGGCGCGGCCTCAGACTTTGGCCTCGCCTTTCGCGAAAGAGGCGGGCGGGCTCTCGGGCGCGCCGCTCTTCGATCTCTCGACGAAAATGCTCGCCGAGACGTTTCTGCGCGTCGAGGGGCAGTTTCCGCTCATCGGTGTCGGCGGCGTCGATTCGGCCGCTGCGGCGCTCGCCAAGATCGAGGCGGGGGCGAGCCTGGTGCAGCTCTATAGCGCGCTCGTCTATGAGGGGCCGGGACTGGTCGGGCGCATAAAGAGCGGGATTTTGGAGACGCTGGAGCGCGAGGGCGCGACGCTGGCGGCGCTCGTCGGACGGCGGGCGGGCGCGAAATAGCGGGAGCGCCCCCTCCCTCACCCTCCCCCGCTATTCGCGGGAGAGGGAAGGCGGCGGCGTTTCGCGTAATTTTGATAAAGGGCGGAATCTGCTCCCTCTCCCGCGATAGCGGGGGAGGGCTGGGGAGGGGGTCTTCCCGCGCTGATGGAGGCGAAGCATGTCGGCCGACGATCCCTTCGATCTACGCCGTTTCGTCGAGGCGCAGGCTTCCGTCATCGAGACGGCGATCGCGGAGCTCGCCGCCGGGCGCAAGCGAACGCATTGGATGTGGTTCGTCTTTCCGCAGCTCGAGGGGCTGGGCTCCAGCGCCATGGCGAAGCGCTATGCGATAAGCTCGGCGGCGGAGGCGCGCGCGTTTCTCGCACATGAGATTTTGGGCGAGAGGCTGCGCGCCGGCACGCGCCTCGTTCTCGCCGCGGAGCGTCCGCTCGCCGAGATTTTCGGCGCGCCGGACGATCTCAAGTTCAAATCCTCGATGACGCTCTTCGCCGAGGCGGCGCCGCAGGAGACGCTGTTCGCCGAAGCGATCGCGCGCTGCTGCGGCGGCGCGCGGGATGCGGCGACGCTGCGCCGCCTCGCTCAATAGGCGGCGCGGCCTGCGACAGGGCGCGGAGGGGCGCGCAGGGCGCCGTCCGCGCCGATCTCGATGATCGGGCAGGAATAAGGGTGCGAGGGCTCGAAGGCGGGCTCGTCCTCGCCGGCGCGATGGACGGCGATGCAGGCGAGTAGCGCGCCGCTCGTCAGCAGGCCGGCCGCGTCGAGATCGGCCATCGCCGCGCGCGGCGCGACGAGGCGCAGAGGGCCGAGCGCGTCGAGCGTCGCGAGGAAATCGGCGGCGTCGAAAGGCGCGAGGAAATGCAGCGCCGCGCCGGAGAGCAGCGCGGCGAGCGGCCCGGCGACGAGGCCGCCGATCGTGCCCGGGGAGACCAGCGACAGCAGCGGCGCCGAGCCATTGACATGCGCCTTGGCGATGAGGCCGAGGCCGCTGGAGACGAGCCCCGCCTGCTCGTGGAAATGCGGCGCGCCATATTGGTCCAGCGCGCCGATCAGCACTTTCTTGCCCGGCGCGGCGCGCGTCGAGGCGGGCGAATCATTCTCGCTGCGCGAGCGCGGACCGAAATCGACGGCCCCGTCTATGGTCCCGTCGAGCGATCCGATGAGCCTTATCGAAGGCGCTTGCGCGGCGACGCCGAAGACCAGCTCCTCGAGGCTCTCGCCGCCGATCGAGGCCGGCGCGATGAGCGCCGCGGCCGCGACGGCGCGCGCGCCGGCCGCCAGAGCGCCGACCGAGAGGCCGAGCGGCGCCGCCACCGGCTCGAGGCCGGCGGAGATGATTCCGATGAGCGCGATCAGCGTCGCGCTGCTCGGCGCGGCGAAGAGAATGATGCGCTCGCCGGGCTGAAAATCGAAGCTGCGCAGATCGGCGCGAAAGGCGGCGACGCGGCGGTCGAGCTCGGCGTGGTCGATCGCCGCGCCGGTCGAGGCGTCGGCGGCGGCGAGGCGCATGGGGCGCAGCCGCGCCGCGCCGGCGATCAGCGCGTCGAGGCCGAACATGGTCAGCGGATGCGCGCGCGAGAGCGCGCGGCCGGAGTTGTCGGCGAGCGTCACGGCTCCGTCCTCCACCATGTCTCGAGCGTGGCGCCAAACAAGGGAGAGTAGCGGGGCAATTTCGACGGCCTCGCGATTTTCGTCGAGTGAGCGATCCATTGCGTCGAGGAGTGATAGAGCGGCACGATGTAAAAACCGGAGAGTAGCGCGCGGTCGTAGGCGCGCACGGCGGCGACGAAATCCTCGCGCCCGCGCGCGGACAGCAGCGCTGCGATGAGCGCGTCTATCGCCGGAGAGGAGGCTCCCGCGAGATTATAGGAGCCTTCTTGCGCGGCGCTTGCGGAGCCCCAGCGCATGCGCTGCTCATTGCCGGGCGAGGCGGAGGCGGTCCAGGTTCCGAACATCACGTCGAATTCGAACTTCTGGCGGCGACGCTGATATTGCACCTCGTCGACGAGGCGTACGCTCGCGGCGACGCCGATGCGCTGCAGCGAGGAGGCGAAGAACAGCGCCAGACGCTCCTGATCGCGATTGGCGACCATGATCTCGAAGGAGAGCGGATCGCCATTCTTCATCAGCCGATTGTCGACGAGCCTGTAGCCGGCCTCGCCGAGCAGCTCCAGCGCGCGGCGGGCGGGCTCGCGGTCGCGGCCGCTGCCGTCATGCACGGGCGGGCGCCAGCGCCCTTCCAGAATGTCCTCGCGCACGGCGCCGGGGAAGGGGGCGAGCAGGGCGCGCTCCGCCTCGCTGGCCGGGCGGCCGGTGGAGGCGAGCTCCGATTCGTCGAAGAAGCTCTTGGTGCGCGTGTAGAGGCCGGAATAGAGATTGGCGTTGATCCATTCGAAATCGAACATCAGGCCCAGCGCCTCGCGCAGGCGCGTGTCCTGGAACATGGGCCGCCGCGTGTTGAAGACGAAGCCTTCCATGCCCTTGGGGCCGGGGCTCGGCAGAGTCTCCACGGCGACGCGCCCGTCGCGCACGGCGGGGAAATCATAGCCGCTGGCCCAGCGCGTCGTGTTGGACTCCTCGCGATAATCGACGACGCCGGCCTTGAAGGCCTCGAACAGCGAATTGGCGTCGCGGAAATAATTCACGTCGATCTGATCGAAATTATAGAGCCCGCGCTGCATCGGCAGGTCCTTGCCCCAATAGGACGGATCGCGCTTCAGCACGAGCCGCGCGCCGGGCTCGACCTCCTCGACCACATAGGGGCCGGAGCCGATCGGCGGCTTCAGCGTGGCGTCGGTGAAATGCTCGACATCGGTGGCGTGCTTGGGCAGCACGGGCAGAAAGCCGAGGATCAGCGGCAGCTCGCGATCATTGGCGCCGGTGAGGTCGAAGCTGATCGTCTGCGCGTCCGGCGTCTCGACGCGATTCACCAGCCCATAGGCGCTGCGCTGCTGCGGACGGCCCTTGGCCTTCAGCAGATCGAAGGAGAAGCGCACATCCGCCGAGGTGAGCGGCGCGCCATCGGAGAAGCGGGCGCGCGGGTCGAGACGGAAGGTCACATGCTCGCGCGAATCATCGACATCGATCGAGCGCGCCAGCACGCCATAGACGGTGAAGGGCTCGTCGAGCGAGCGCGCCATCAGCCGCTGAATGACATTGCCCTCCAGCCCTTGCGCGGTCGAGCCGGCCTTGAGGTTGAAAGGATTGAGGCTGTCGAAGGCGCCCTGCAGGCCGATTCGCAGCCGGCCGCCCTGTTTCGCCTGCGGATCGGCATAGGGCAGATGGTCGAAATCGGCCGGGAGAGCCGGCTCGCCATGCATTGCGAGGCCGTGGCTCTCGGCGGCGACGGCGCTCGCGCCTTGCGCCCCTGCGAAGAACAAGGGGAAAAGCGTGGCGAGAATTGCGGCGCGAATCGCTCGAATCGTCATGGGCAGACCATATTCAAGGGCGGGTGGACCGGGACAAGACGTCTTGGACGGACTCGGGGTATTCACATATGTTCTTGGAAATACGAGGGCTGCGCAGGCTTGGGCGTCTCGCCGCCCGGCGCGGGGCGGTCTCGCTCGAGGCTCGCGCAGGCCGCTGGAATTCGGCGCGTCGATTTTGTATGAGGCTCCGTCTACCTTTCGCCCCGTCCCAGGGCGAAGACCGAGGACGGGGAGGTAAGAGGCTCTTTCCTCGCGCGAATGACGCCCCGTGCGCCCACTCGATCGTGCACTACTCGAAAGGACGACTTATGCCAATTCAATTTCCGCGGATCGTCGCTGCGGTTCTGACGGGGGCTCTCCTCGTTTCGGCGGGCGTGGCGCAGGCTCAGCAGAAGCCGGCTCCCAAGCCTGCGGCGCCGGCTCCCGCCCCCGCGGCTCCGGCGCAACCGGCCGCGCCCGCGCAGCAGCAGGCTCCGCAAGGGCCGATCAAGGCCGATCTCGTCCCCGTGCAGCCGGAGTGGACCAAGGTTTGCGGCGCGGATCAGCAGTCGAAGAAGGAAATCTGCTACACGACGCGCGATTTCGGCGCTCAGGCCGATCAGCCTCTGCTGGCGCTCGCCGTCTATGATCCCAAGGGCGACGACAGCAAGATCATCCGTCTGCTGCTGCCGCCGGGCTTGCTGCTGAAGCCGGGCTTCCGCTTCGCCGTCGGCGCAGGCGCGTTGGACGCCGGCGAGTTCGAGATCTGCTTCCCCAATGGCTGCTTCGCGCAGGCCAAGGTCAAGACGGCGCTCATCGACCAGATGAAGAAAGCCGACAAGATGACCATAGTGGTCAAGAATCAGGTCAACAATGAAGTGACCTTCCTTCTGCCGCTGACGGGCTTCGGCAAGTCCTTCGACGGCCCGCCCGTCGACCCCAAGGTGCTCGAGGAGCAGCAGAAGAAGCTGCAGGAAGAGCTGCAGAAAAAGGCCGACGAAGAGCGCAAGAAGCTCGAGAGCCAGCAGAAGCCGGCCGCGCCCGCCGGGAAGTGACATTCGCAGGCGCCGGCGTTTCGATCTCCCGATGGGGGCGAGCGCCGGGGCTCGTCCCCTCGGCCGTCATTGCGAGAAGCGCAGCGATGAAGCAATCCAGGGGCCGCCCCGCGGCTCTGGATTGCTTCGCTTCGCCCGCAATGACGGAGTGGGTTCGAATTCGAGATGACGGCGTCATGCCCGGCAGGCCGCGGCCCGACCGGGAATTCAGAGCAACGACGCCTCTCTTGCGGCCGTCTCAGTGCC